>CANQSS010000008.1 GCA_947626545.1 uncultured Akkermansia sp.
TTCTGAGGAAACAAATCAACCTTCCTTTTTTTGTCTTCTCTTACCCTCCCTCATTATTTTCTTGGGACACGTGTGGGGCAACCGCATTAGAAAATGCGGTTGCCTATGTACGATGTGCGAAGTACGATGTACGATTGCCAAATTCGCGCGCGTTGCGCGGAATTTTTTGAATCATCAACGTATGTAGGGGCTTCTTTAGAACCATCATCATGATGACCTCTGTTGCCACGAATTTTGATACATATCAACAATGGTATCAGTCAACAAGGGTGTTTTCTCTGTTGCTTAACTCTCTCAAATACATTTACCCAGGGCAACCGCATTAGAAAATGCGGTTGCCTATGTACGATGTGCGATTTGCGATGTATGATTTATTAATAATGTACGCGTTGTGCAGATTTTTTCGGATCATTAACGTATGCAGAGATTCCTCTAGATCCATCATTATGATGACCGGTTGTTGTGATGATTTCGATACGTATAAACAGAGATATCAGTCAATAAGAGCATTTTCTCTGTTGATGACCTTCTCTCAAATGCGCTTGCCCTGGACACGAACTGCTCACTCTTGCCAGAGACGGGGAGTCGTGGTACAATGCGTCTCGATGATGACATTCTACGAGGAACTGCAATGGCGCGGACTAGTCAATCAGATTTCGGATGAGAAGCTGATTGACAAGCTGAATGCGGGGGGGATGACGTGCTACATAGGCACGGATCCAACGGCTGGAAGCTTGCATTTGGGGCATTATTCAAGCTTTCTTATCACGAAACGCTTGCAACGCGCTGGGCATCATCCTCTGTTGCTGGTGGGTCTGGCCACAGGGCTCATAGGTGATCCGCGGGGTACGGTAGAACGCGAATTGCAGCAGAAGGACCTCGTGATGCGCAATTACGAGAGTTTGCGGGAACAGGTGGAAAGAGTATTTGGATTTGAGGTGGTCAATAATTACGATTGGATCAAGGATTTAAACGTTATCGATTACTTTCGCAACTACGGCAAGTACATTAACGTGGGCTATATGCTCAGCAAGGATCATGTTCGTCGCCAGATGGAAACGGGGATCTCCTATGCCGAGTTCTCTTACATGCTCATTCAAGCCATCGACTTTAAGCATTTGCACGAGACCCGAGGTGTAGATCTTCAGGTGGCCGGCAGTGATCAATGGGGCAATATCACCACCGGTATCGAACTCATACGCAAGACCACGGGTGATGAAGTGTACGGGCTCACGATGCCGTTGGTGACGGATAGCCAAGGCAACAAGTTTGGCAAGAGTGAAGGGAATGCTTTGTGGCTGGACAAAGAGAAAACAAGCCCGTATGAGCTTTATCAATTTCTCGTGAATACAGAAGATTCGCAGGTGATCAGCTACCTCAAGCGTCTTACTTTCCTTACGCCCGAGGAAATCATGGCCATTGAGGCCGAGCATACCGCTCACCCGGAGCAGCGCACGGCCCAGAAAGCTTTAGCTCGTGAGATCATCACTGATTTACACGGGGCGGCAGAGTTTGACAATGCCGTGCAGATTAGTGCTAAGCTCTTTGCCGGAGAATACACAAGCACGAGTTTGCGTGATATCCGCACCGGATTGCGCGGTGCTCCCCAGGTGAAGATACCCGTTGGTATGGGAATTGTGGACGCACTGGTGGCGACAAGCATCTGTGCTTCCAAGCGTGAAGCACGAGAGTTTGTGGGGAACGGGGCAATTATGGTGAATGGAGCGGCAGTTACAGATGCAACTTACACCTTCGTGCCGGAGAAAGCGTTGCATGGTGAGCTTTTTATCATGCGACGCGGTAAGAAAAAGTTTTATTTGGGGACCTTAGAATGAAATACGCTCTGTTGCTCACCTTTTTGTTGGGATGCCCTGTCGGAGCACAGCAGGGATCCTTGCCTCCGGTCTCTGCTGCAAGTATTGAGGCGGAGGTAAAAGCGATGTCGGTGGAGCAAGTGGAGGCCGCTCGAAGCGCCATCAAGCGTGTGCATCTGCTGCGGATGATGTTCTTGGTACAGGATCGCCACCGCAATACTCCGGAGCACGGAGCGGAATGCTTGGCCATGGCGCGTCGCTTGCAAGCCCCCGCAGCGTACGTCAACTTGTTGAAGGAGGAGCTTGCTGACGCTCCCCTCTCGTTGTCCGGACGTGCCTACTACGCGCACAACAAGCTCATGACCGAGCTGATGCGTGCATATGGTGTGGACGATCTTTCTGCGCGGTTGCTGGCAGAGCGTGTGCATTGCAATGAGCAGCAGGCCCGTGAATTCTCTGAGTGGCTGCCCGTTCAATTTGTTTTTAATCGGGTGTCGGTATCGAAGCTGACGGCCGACGATTACGTGAAAGAGTTGCAATCTTTGCGGGAGCTTTTTGAGCACATGCAACAGGAGTACGCTAGGGTTGTGGATCGCGCGAGTGCAGACGCCGTCGCCGATGCTTTATTGGGGAGTCTGCCTCTGTTGCAAAAAACTGCTCATCTGCGACTTATGATTAGCAAACAGCATTCTACCGATATTCCTGGGTATCAGCAATATGTTTATCCGACTGAGCATAAGTTGAACGAACTGCGGGCACGGTTGATTGAGACGTTTTTTTATGGATCGAAGAAGTTAAACGCCATGGATGAACTGATGTGTTTGTGAAAATGTGGGTAGAAGTCTGTTCTGTCCCCTTTTCGCAAAAAAAATGAAAAAAGAATCAAGCGCATCTTGAAATATCCCAGAAAACATGCTACACTCAAATCAAGCCGCAGTACAAGAAGCGGAGTTTGGAGTGAATGGGCTCCGAATAAAATCAGCAAGGCAGGTGTAACATGTTAAACTCGTCACTTAATCCGGATCGAGCTACTCTCAATTTCCTCAACGCTTACACAGAAAATGTGCGCAGTGAAGGCGAAAGGCTGCAAAAAGAGGGCGCTGTGACTCAGATCTTCGGAAATCACCTCTTCATTCAAGGTCGCGTGGAAACGAAAAATGGTGTGTTTCGCACCAGTCTTCGTCTCCAAGGTAATCGATGGTATGGCTCATGTACGGCTGAGGATGAGGAGATGGCGGGCGTGTGTCTGGTCGCCACCATGATTGAGCGTTTGTATCGCGGCACCAGCATGCCGGAGAGTCCCAACGAGCTCAATGAGATACCGCTCACCGACGTGTTGGAGGAGAAACTAGGTCGCGATTTGGATGCTCGGGAAGAAGATTATGTGAATCGCTTGGAAAAGCGCTACCGTCGTTTCTCTATTGAACAGGAGATACACGACCATGACCTCGTGCGACTCAACCCGCGTTGGGAGATTTCCGGCTATGAGGCACTGGAGCTTTGGCCTACTCCGCCGCGCAATATCTTGGAGTTCTGGAATTATATCGCCTACGCCTTCGCTAAAAAACGCATCAGTTTCCCCACTTTCATGAGCGTTGTCACTGACCTCGGCAAGGTGCAGGCGCGTATGCGTGAGTGGGAGCATGAGAAAGAGATCAACACGTGGTATGAGCGTATCCGCAACATCAACGAGCGGCCGCCTCAGCCCCAGCGTGTTACGCTTCACATGCGGCTTATTTCCACCATCAACGAGGCTCATTTCGAGTATTGCCATCTGGATGCTGATGAGTGGCAAGCCATTCGGGAGAAAGCACAGCTGGATGAGTTGATGAGCGGTTTCATACGCGGCTCGTACAAGATGGATCCCCAGTCGGATATTTTGCTTAACGTTCTGAACGACTACAGCGAACGTGAAGGTGCTGTGATGTTGGATCTGGATAAGGATGAAGCGTGCCGTGTGATGAATAGACTCTTTCACCAACCGGCGCTGAAGGGCTATCTGCTCAATTTGGACGATTGCTACTTCAAAGTGGTCAAGGAGCCACTGAAATGGATATGTATCGATGATCCTATTGTACCGGATTGCTACGGTTTGCAGCTGGTAACCGCCGCCGGAGTGCATGTCACTCACTCTGTGCGTCAGCTGCCCGGACAGGAGGAGCTCTACCAGTCTGATGAGACTGTGTTTCCCGGTCCGCCTCGTTGGATGGAGGGCACGGAGGTGGAGCCCCGCTATTCCATTCCGAAAGCCGTCATTGACAGCTTAGACGGTGTAGAGTTTTTGCGCAAAATTGGCGCTACATTACCGCCCAGCATGGAGGAGCGCGTTGTGGATATCGAAATGATCCCCACTTTCCACATGAAGATTGCCAAGGGCCTCACCAGTCTGGACACCGAACATGTGCTGCTGGAAGTGACAGCGCAGGACAAGCCAGGTCGTCGGAAGGAGCGCCTCGGCAAAGATGATTGGGAGGTTCTTGAACAGGTACGCGTGAAGGATGGCACCCTGCTGCGCTTCATCCGCGATTATCTCTACCCCATTCCCTCCATGATCGAGGAAATGACTTTCACGTATGGTTTGCCGCGCACCAAGGAGGATGATCTTACAGATGAGTCGGGCAGCAAACATTACACTCAGGAGATAGAAAAATGGCTCAAAGAAGTTTATGGTGACAAGGCTGATTTGCCCAACAGCGTCTTCAAAACTCGAATCACCAAGCAATTTCCTGAGAAGTTTGCCGAGTGGGTAAAGGGGATACCGGACACTGTGCATGTGGAGATGGATAAGGGGCTGCAGTCCCTGCTGGCAGATCCGGTTGCTGCCTCCATCCGTTTCGAGGTGGTGAAGCAGGAAATCGATTGGTTCGATCTTCGCGTTGTCTTTGATGTGGAGGGGCTTACCCTCTCCAAGGAGCAAATTCGCTCACTGGTTGCGGCGCGTGGCGGCTACGTGCGCATGGATGACGGGACGTGGATGCGCTTGGAAATTAAGCTTAATGATGATGAGCGAGATGCTGTGACCAAGTTGGGACTGGATCCTTACGACTTGTCCGGAGAGACCCACCGCATGCACGCCTTACAGCTGGCAGATCCGCGGGCTGCGGAAGTTTTCGATCCTCAGGCATGGGCAAAAATCAAGGAGCGCACGGCGGAGATTCAGATCGATGTGCAGCCGGATGTTCCGAGTACTTTGCAGGCGACGCTACGACCTTACCAAGTGGAGGGATTCCACTTCCTCGCCTATCTGGCGGTGAATGGCTTTGGCGGCATCTTGGCAGACGATATGGGTCTGGGTAAGACCATCCAGTCCATCACCTACGTTCTTTGGTTGCGTGAGGAGTGGGCACGCAATCACTCCGGCAAAGGGAAGGGCAAGAAAAAGGAACCCACGCCACCGGTGCTTATCGTATGTCCCAAGTCTGTGTTGGATGTGTGGGCTGGCGAGACGGAAAAGTTTGCCCCCGGTGTACGTGTGATGGTCATCCGCAACAAGGAACAGGCAGATGTGAAACATATCCTTTCCGAGGTGGATATGGTGGTCATCAATTACGCTCAGCTGCGCGTGTGCGGCAACCAGATCAATTCCATCAAGTGGCTCACCGTCATTTTGGATGAGGGGCAACAAATCAAAAACCCGGATTCTAAAGCCGCCAAAGCTGCGCGAGAGATTATTGCGTACAACCGTTTGGTGCTTTCCGGTACCCCGATCGAGAATCGCTTGCTTGATATGTGGTCGCTCATGGCGTTTGCGATGCCCGGTGTGCTTGGCAGCCGTGCCTATTTCAAGAAACGTTTTGACAAACGCAAGGATTCACAGAGTCAAAATCGCTTAGCTGCGCGCCTTAAGCCCTTCCTTCTCCGCCGTACGAAACAGCAGGTGGCCAAAGACTTGCCGCCTCGCACGGAAGAAGTGGTACTCGCGCGTATGGAGGGCATTCAGCTTCAGCTGTACCGTCACGAATTGCGCCAGATTCAGAAGGCGCTGCTGAGGCTTGATTCCAATGAGGAGGTGAAGAAGAACTCCTTTGCCATTCTCCAAGGTCTCATGAAGCTGCGCCAAATATGCTGCCATCCCGCCTTGTTGCCCGATTTCAAGGAGATCGTGGAAAAGCGGGGATTGAAAGCCGATCTCGGCACGGCTGAGCTCAATTACCGTGATGTGAGTAGTGCCAAACTCAACGCGCTCTTTTACCTGCTTGACCAGTTGCGTGAGGAAGGACACAAAGTGCTGGTGTTCTCGCAATTCGTCAAGATGCTCGATATCATTAAGGATCGCTTGGTGGAGGAAAATCGCACTTTCCACTACCTGACCGGACAGGTGAAAGACCGCAAGGGAGTTATTGAGAGTTTCCAGACAACGAAGGAACCGAGCGTGTTCCTGCTCTCGCTGAAGGCGGGTGGCGCAGGCTTGAACCTTACTTCCGCGTCCTACGTCGTGCTCTACGATCCTTGGTGGAATCCCGCCGTGGAGAGTCAGGCCATTGACCGTACTCACCGTATAGGCCAGAAGAACAAGGTCATAGCTTATCGCCTCATCACTCGTGATTCCGTTGAGGAGAAGATCCGAAAGCTCCAAATCCTCAAGAGTCAGCTTGTTACCAATGTGCTTGGTGATGACGGCTTCGCCTCTAGTTTGGATCTGAAGGATCTGCAATTCATCTTGGCTCACGGCGGAGAGGATGACTCGGATGTGACCACGGAGCCCGACGCATCGGATGATGAGTAATCCGCAGCCCAGTCGGCACGCCGTGCTGCGCAGGTGGTTTGTGCGCGTCATGTTCGGTGTTTTGCTGGTGGGGCTTGCAGCCTGTGGGGAGCGTGACAGTAGTGCGACTATTGCGGCGAGGCAAGGGATTCTCCTCCTCGGCAACAATACGGAGATACAGAGTCTTGATCCCCATAAGGCCACGGCTGTAGCCGATGGTAAGGTTATTTCGACTCTACTGGAGGGATTGGTACGACCGGATGCGCGCGATTCCGGAGCCGTGATGCCCGGCGTGGCGGAAACGTGGGAAAAAAGTGCGGATGCACGAGTGTGGGTGTTTCACCTGCGTGAATCCGTGTGGAGCGATGGACATCCCGTTACTTCCCGTGATTTTGCGTATGCATACCATCGCTTGCTGCACCCAAAATTTGGAGGACGCTACGCCGAGATGCTTTTTCCGCTCCGTGGTGCGCGTTCCTTCAACCGTGGTGAGGTGGAGTGGGATCAAGTGGGAGTTCGCACACCGGATGACCGCACACTTGTGCTGGAGCTTGAGGCGCCTGAACCTCAGTTTCTGCGCCGTCTTTTGCACTTCACTTGGTTTCCACTGCCAGCGCACCATGTAGAAAAAATGGGGGGAATGCTTGATCGCCGCAGTCTGTGGTCGCGCGTAAAAGGTTGGGTAGGTAACGGCGCCTATGTGCCTCATGAGCATCGTCTGAACGATTTTTTGAGCGTGGTGCCTAACTTGCGTTATTGGCGTGCGAACGAGGTGCGTAACCGGGGCATCCACTTTCTGCCCATTGTGAACGGTTACACCGAAACGCGCATGTTCTTTGGCGGCAAGCTGCACATTTCCAACAATGTGCCGCCGGAAATGCTAGACGACGCTCGTAGGCGCTCGCCGCAGGAGTTTTGCCGGGATGCTTACTATTGTACGATTTTTTATCGCCTCAACACAGCCCGACCTCCGCTGGATGATGTGCGCGTGCGTCGAGCTCTATTTCTTGCGGTGGACCGCGAAGCATTGGTGCAGCGAGTGGTACGGGGTGCAGGCAGGGTGGCTTACGGTTTCACTCAACCGACGGCAGATTACGCCGGTGCAGCAGATGCCGATGTGCAGAATATGTCTCAATCGCAGCGCGAGCAGATGGCGCAGGATTTGTTGGCTCAGGCTGGATTCCCGGAGGGACAAGGATTTCCAACGCTGCAGATTATGACGACTTCGCGTGATGTGCAGAGAGTGATGGCCGAGAGTATCCAGGCGATGTGGGCCCGTGTCCTCGGTGTTCATGTTGAGATACGCTCGTGCGAGTGGACTGCCTACAAGGCTGCACAACAGAACGGAGAGTACGATATATCCTCCTGTTCATGGAGCGGTGATTTTTTGGACCCCGCCACCTTTGTGGAGCTCTGGCAGAGCGATGCCGGAAATAACTGTACCGGCTGGGGCAGCCCAATCTGCGATGCGCAGCTTGCTGCCGCCCGTCAAGCGGAGAACCCTCAGGATCGGCTTGATCATTTGGCCGCTGCTGAGCGCGAGATGCTGCGCGCTTGTCCCATTATCCCACTTTACTGGAGCGAGCGAACTTACATGAAGTCTGCCCGCGTGAGTGGCTGGTACCCGCTCTTGCTAGACAATCATCCGCTGGATGTCGTGGAGGTGAAGCCATGATGCGTTATGTTGCCAGACGTGTAGGGCAGGGACTACTGGTGCTTTTTGTCCTGGAGTCTCTCACTTTCTTCTTGGTGCGCGCCCTGCCGGGTAATCCGTTTTTAGGTGAGCGCAAGTTGCCGGAGCACGTGCTCAGCCAGCTCAATTCATTGTATGGGCTTGATGCTGGCCTTTGGGAACAATTTTTCCGCTATTGGAAAGCTATTCTGCTGCATGGAGATTTCGGCCCCTCGCTGGTGCGCGAGGGGATACAGGTGTCAGAGATTATTGCGCAGGCTTTTCCCGTGTCCCTTGAACTGGGGTGCCTGGCTATGCTGTTGGCCGTGGTGGTGGGCATTCCTGCCGGTATGGTGGCGGCCTACCGTTGCAATACCCGTACGGATACATTACTGATGCTCTCAGCCATAGCAGGCGTTTGCATCCCCTCCTTTGTGCTGGCGCCAGTGCTCGGCATCACACTGGGTGCGCATGTGCCGGGATTGAGCGTGGCTGGTTGGGATAATTCACTGTGCATTTTGCTGCCGGCTGTTACGCTTGGCTTGGTGAATGCAGCGTATGTGGCGCGCCTCACTCGGGCGGGTATGGTTGAGACATTGGCTTCCGACTTTGTGCGTACAGCTCGGGCAAAGGGAGCAGGGCCTAGGCGTATTCTGTGGGTGCACGCGCTGCGCAGTGGTTTGCTGCCGGCAGTATCATACATGGGACCGGCTTTTGCGGCTCTCATCACAGGTTCCTTTGTGGTGGAGTCCTGTTTTCAGGTGCCGGGGATGGGACTACATTTCGTGAATGCCACCACAGATCGCGACTACTTCCTCATCCAAGGGCTTGTTTTCTGCTATGGAGTCCTCATCGTAGCGGCAAACCTTGCTGTTGATATTTGCCAAGCCTGGCTTAACCCACGTCTTCGCTCATGAGTGTCCCCTCCCCAAAGTCTTCCGGTCGCTCGCCGCTGCGGGGTGCTCTGCAGCGACTGATGTCCAATCGCATGGCAGTGGGATCGGCCGTTTTTTTGATGCTCATGGCGCTATTATGCTTCGTCCTGCCTCTTTTCCCCTGCATCGCTAACCCAAATCTCACGGATTTGGACCATATTGCTGCGGCAAGCAGTTGGCATCATTGGTTGGGTACGGATCATCTTGGCCGCGACATGTTGGCGCGTGTGCTGTATGGCGGGCGTATCTCACTGTTGGTGGGTATGTTGGCTACAGCCGTTGCCGTGGTACTTGGGGTGGTGTACGGGATGGTGTCCGGCTACGTGGGTGGGCGCACAGATGCGGTGATGATGCGTATTGTGGATGTGCTTTTCGCCTTGCCGTTTATCGTGGTGGTGGTTGTATTTTCTCTGAGTATTGAGGATCCGTGCCGGCAAATGACGGATTATGTGGTGAAGCTCACAGGGTGGAGTCGGGATGCTGTGGCACCCGTTTTCGGGCTGGTGCCCATTTTTTTGGCAATTGGCGCACTCGGCTGGCTTACGCTGGCGCGCATTGTGCGCACACAAACACTCGTATTGCGGGAACAGGAATTTGTACTCGCAGCCCGCTCACTTGGGTTGAGTCACGTTGCCATCCTTTTCCGCCACATTGCACCGAATTTACTTGGTCCAGTCATCGTTTACACCACGCTGGCTGTGCCGGGTATCATTCTTACAGAATCTACTCTTTCCTTCATTGGCTTGGGGGTGAAAACTCCCAATTCCTCGTGGGGCACGCTCATCAAAGAGGGTGCAGATCGAATGGAAGTAGCGCCGGAGCTACTGATTTACCCAGCCGTTTTTTTCTGTCTCACTCTGCTCGCCCTGAACTTTCTGGGCGATGGGTTGAGGGATGCCTTCGACCCAAAATCCTCCAGAGATTAAGGTGCATCACTCCTCGCTCAGCACTCGCACAGCGGTGCACACGCAGCGGGGGCAGGGCACGTGTCCGTCGCGTTTCAGTAGCGCGCATTTGTCTGCTCCGAGGGTGCGAGTGAAGAGTTCGCGCAACTCAGATTCCCGTTCTGGAGCCATGGCGATGGCTGCGTAGAGAGCTCCGCACGTACCGCCGGGAGCTCTACCTACGTTGCAATTTTGCATAGCAGGAACGAGCTCCTCGCGTCCCATGGTAGCACACACCGTTTGCGCGCAGTTGAGGTGTCGTGGTGGTTGGCGGAAGATGGAGAGGGCTTTTTGCTCAATGGGGGTCAGCTGTGTATCCATAACGTTTTTAGATAAGTTTCCGGAGAAAAGTCGAAGGGCATGGGGGCTTCTTCCAAGCACGCCGTTGTGGGCGATGCGGTGCTCACCATTTGCCGAAAATCCGCTGCACTCGTACTTCGACAGTTGGTTGTGCATAGGATATGCCCGCGAGGTTCCAGGCAGCGCGTTGCGCGGCGCACGAGTTCCGTGTAATCGCGGTCGGCACGCCACACATGCCCCTTCGAATCTCGTGAAAAAGTTGGGGGATCCAGCACAATGATATGGAATTTCCTCCCTTGTCGTGCGAAGGTGCTCAGCCAGTGCATAGCATCTCCTCTGCAGAAGAAGTGCTTTTCGGGGTCAACATCATTTGCTCGCATGTTCTCGCGGCAACGTTCAAGGCATGGCCGCGCGAGGTCCAGCGTTGTGGTCACGGCGTCCTCCAGGGCGGCACACACGGAAAATGCACCAGTGTAGGCAAAGAGATTCAGCACAGTCATGCCCGGATGGCATAGGCGGCGCAGCTGAGCTCGGTTGTCTCGCTGGTCGATGAAGAGTCCTTGAGAATATCCGCTTTGCATATCCAACCAGTATCGGACGCCATTTTCCCGCACGGTAAACTGCAACGGCTGCTGCGGCAGACGCAGTGGTTCAGGTGCGCTCTTGTCTCCCATCGACAGGTGCTTCACAAATACATCGGCTCCGCTTGCAAGAAGCCACTCGCGTAAATTTGGAGGCAATTCCGTATTTCGCAGTGACACCATAAAGCGTCCGGCAAGCGCATCGACACTCACACCGGCAAAAAGCAGCCCTTCCGGTAGTACTCGGTAAGCATCAGTCGCCGGTTCCAATGCTGCACGGCGGTTTGCCAACAGTTGATCCAGGCGCTCTAACATGGACTCAGACGTGTTCAGATGCGGCGTGGCGAAGAGTATTAGCCATGGTGGCAAGGGCATTTGCGCGGGTGGAAGCTAAATGTTCCTTTAACCCGGCGGTGTCCAGCTTGCTCAAATCTGCCGCCAGCACTTCCTGGGGTGTGAGCCCGGAAAGCAAGCGAACAAAAATGGCGATGAGTCCTTTTGTAATTAACGAGTCGCTATCGGCGTGGATGATGAAGGCTCCATCCACTACCTCCGTGCCGACCCACACCTGACTCTGGCACCCCTGAATGAGATTTTCCGGGCGGCGATACTGTTCCGGCATGGGATGCAGGCGGCGGCCCAACGAGATGATGTACTCATAGCGCTCCTGCCAGTCCTCAAAAACAGACAGGTCATCCAACAGTTCTTCGATACGTTCTGTGTAGCTCATGATTGTGCCAAAGTATGGAGGACGGCTTTCTGCGCGTGCAAGCGGTTTTCAGCCTCGGAGAAAATAGCACCGGCATGCATCTCCAGCACTTCATCGGTGATCTCGTAGCCTCGATAGGCGGGCAGGCAGTGGAATACGCTGTGCTCTGCCGCAGCGTGAGTCAACAATTCACGGTTTACTTGGTAGGGGAAGAAAGGCTTTTCTTTCGTGCCTTTTTCGTTCTCCTGCCCCATGGAAATCCATGTGTCAGTGTTGATGACAGTGGCATCGCGCACTGCTTCTACAGGGTCGGTGGTGCAGATGATGCCGGAGTAGTCAAGCTTGGCGAGCACATCTGCGCTCGGCAGAGCCTGCTGTGGACCGCCCAGCGCCAATGTGAACCCCAGACGTTTGGCCGCCCACATCCACGAGCGCCCCATGTTGTTGTCCGTGTCGCCCATAAATGCAATTTTCATGTCTTTCCATGCGCCTACGCCGTATAGCTCTTCCAGCGTAAGCAGATCTGCCAGTATTTGGCACGGATGTTCCTGGTCTGTAAGTGCATTGATGGTCGGTATACCGGAGTACGCAGCGAAATCTGCCACATCGCTCTGGGCGTAGGTACGGATAATTGCCCCGTGTACCATGCGCCCCAGCACGCGCGCTGTGTCTTTCACCGGCTCTCCACGCCCCAGCTGTGTATCGTGCGTGGAGAGAAACATGGGGCGTCCGCCCAGTTCGCTCACACCCACCTCGAACGATACACGTGTACGCGTGGACGACTTGGAGAAGATAAGCGCCCATGTTTGCCCCGCCAATGATTGCGTGGTGTGGTGTCCGCGTTCCGCTTTCAGCTTGTGTCCAAGCGTCAGTAATTCCTTGATTTGTTCGCCGGAGAGTTCCTCGATGGATAGCAGATTTTTCATGAGCGTTTTTGAAGGAGCGCCGATTATACCACGCTGCTTTATTTTGTAAAGCGTCGAGCTCCCTAGGGCAAACGCATTGGAAAATGCATTTGCCTATGTACGATTTACGATTTATTAATAATGTGCGCATTGCGCAGAATTTTTCGAATCATCAACGTATGCAGGAGGCTTCTTGGAACCATCAGCATGATGAGTGCTTGTTGTCATGATTTTTGATATGTATAGACAGTGATATCAGCCAATAAGAGTACTTTCTCTGTTGATGAACTTTTCTCAAATGCGTTTGCCCTAAAGAGCCCCCAATCCGTAATGCTTCAAGAAAAATCATCAAAGATCGATACCTCCATGTGATGGATCTCGATGAATACTGTCCCTTTCATACAAAGAGCAACTCTATTCGTGCTTGTTTACTCATTTTAAGTAATATGTGATTGATATTACCCTTTCATTTTTGAGGCAATGCAGACGGATGTGGCGTTTGGCGTGTGAGGTAAAAATTGTACTTGACATGTTCCAATAATAGCGTATCATGTGCGCTCGCCCGCTAGGCGCAAGGATTTTTTAACACCCGTAAATAATAAGACTATGAGCAAAAGAACCTATCAGCCTTCCAAGCGCTGCCGTAAGCGCCAGTTTGGATTCCGCGCACGTATGGCGTCCAAGAATGGGCGTGCCTTGCTGGCTCGTCGTCGAGCCAAAGGGCGCAAGCGTCTGTTACCGAAGGGGGCAGAGGTGCATTATAAGCGTCACACTGTCCAGCACGGCGTGTGATGTCCCGGTGAGCCACGGGGTGACCCGCGAAGCCGGGGAAAGCAGATATCCCCCCGGAGATGCAACTGAAGCGCCAGCATACTATCAAGCGAGCCGGAGAGTTCGCTTACGTGCGTGCGCAGGGATACTCACGCACGGGGCGCTATTTTGTGATGAGCACTGCGCCGTTCCGGCAGGAGGGAAATGACCGCTCGTCGCACTTCGGTATTATCACGACCAGACGAATAGGGCGTGCCGTGGTGCGCAACAGGCTTCGTCGGCAGGTGCGCTCTCTGTTGCGCGAGCAAGGGGATGCTCTGGGGAGAGGAAGCTACGTGGTAGTCGTGGTGCGCCGGAGCGCGGTTGGGGCTGATTATGACGCTCTGCGCAGAGAAATGAAGAAGTTGATAGCGTACCACGGACAAAGAGCTGTAGAAGTGACATGATGAAGAAAGTCCTCATATTGCCGGTGCGATTTTATCAGCGTTACCTCAGCAGACCGTTGCACGTGTTGTGCGGACCGATGTCGGGTTGTCGATTCAGGCCGAGCTGCTCGGCGTACTTTATTGAAGCGGTAGAGGTGCATGGAGCATTCAAGGGTGCGGCGCTGGGAATTTGGCGCATCCTGCGATGCAACCCATGGGGCGGTTGCGGGTACGATCCGGTGCCTCCGAAAATTCAAAAAACACACTAAAACATTATGGATAAAACAGGTTGGTTTGTTGTGACAATTTGTGCGATCCTTCTTGGGATCAATTGGTATTACTCTACCTCAGAACTCCCGCCTGCTGCACAACCAATAGCGCAGCAGACAAGCTCAGCAGAGGCGACCGCGGTACCTACTTCCGCAGCCGTCGTAGAGGAGGTGACACAGGGAACAGAGTCCGCAGCTGCTCAGGTTGCTCCCGCAACCCCTGAGCCGCAGGTGGTGGCTACCCTCGTTTCTCGCAATGCCCAAGGGCAGGAAGTAGCCAAATTTGAGTTTCAGAACATTGGCGGTTCCCTCCGTTGTGTGGAGATGGCGGGCATGGCCATCAACAGCACTAAGGATGATCTCTTGGACGCCGTAAAACTCAATTCGCAGGCGCGGCAAGGCATCGGCACACTCATGTTCGGTTTGAGTGTGGACAAAGATCCGGTGTTTGATAGCACGGATTATCGTGTGGTGCCAGCTGAGACGAATGACAAGCAGGTAACGCTGGAGGGGCGGCTCAACGATTTACGCATCGTGAAAACTTACGCTCTTGTATCCCAACAGGTGGATAAGGAAACGGTGGCGGGTAATGCGTACTGCCTGCGGCTCACCGTGCAGGTGCAGAATATGGGGGACAAGACACGCCGAGCCAAGAATTGGGGCGTGTATGCGGGGGGGGCCGGGCCAATTTCGCCTACAGAGTGGACGCAGTTCACCTACTACATCCGCAATGAGAACAAGTCCTTCCGGAAGGAGAGTGTCGGCAGCTTCCGTCCGTGGTTTGGAAGTGCAAAAGAACGGGTGGTGGAAAGCGGAGGAGACTCTGTATCTTGGGTGGGCGTGATGAATCAGTATTACGCCACTCTGGTGCAGCCTAGCGACGGGCAGGGAGTAAATACTTACTATGCCGCGCCTCTGACCAACATCACTTTGCCGGGGAAGGAGCACAAAACCGCCGAGGGCGTGGAGAGTGCTGTCGGGGTGCCGGAGTTTACACTGGCTGCTGCTGTTCCGGGGGCTGCTGGTGGAGTGCAAACTCTTTCCTACACCATTTTTGCCGGGCCGAAGCTGAATCTCATGCTCAGCGACATGACTAAGGAAATCCCAAAGATTGACCACATAATGGACTACGGGATCTTCCACGTTATCAGCTACCCAATGAACTGGCTCATCAATGTGTTTTATGGCTGGTTCGGCAACTGGGGATGGGCTATCGTGGCGATGACGTTTGTGGTGCGTCTGCTCATTTGGCCGCTTTACCGCAAGAGCTACATGAGTATGAAGAGCATGAGCCTCCTGCAGCCCAAAGTGAAGGAAATCCGGGAAAAATATGCCAATGACCAGCAGAGGGCGAGCATGGAGATGATGAATCTGTACCGCGATTATGGCGTATCCCCCTTGGGCGGATGCCTGCCTATGTTCCTGCAGATTCCGATCTTCTTCTCATTTTTTTATGTGTTGCAGACCGCTGCAGAGTTCCGCGGCGCTCCCTTCATCGGGTGGGTACATGATCTTTCGCAGATGGACACTGTATGCACACTGCCAATTTTTGGGTATGGCCTGCCGATCAATGTGCTGCCGGTTGTGATGGTCATTACGATGCTGCTGCAAATGCGCATGACCCCGCAGGTGGGCGGTGACCCCATGCAGCAGCGTATCATGCGACTTATGCCGCTCTTCTTCTTCGCTTTCTGCTATTATTACCCGAGCGCGTTAGCTCTCTACTGGACCACGACAAACATCATTTCCATCATCCAAACGTGGATTATTCGTCGCTTGCCCCAGCCAGAGCTTCGCAAAGCGCCCAAGCAGAAAGGACCAAAGCGCAAGAGTTTCATGGAGCGCATGATGGATGCCCAGAAGGCCGCCATGGCCGAGCAGCAAGCTCGTCAGCGCCGCCGTTGATATGTGCGCTTGAAAACTTCGTTGACATCGTGTGAAAGACTAACTAGGATAGGTGCATGAAGCATGCTTCTTTCAGGTGGATGGTGCTGCTGGTGGGTGTGCTGGCAATGACACAGGCAGGGTGCAGGCCGGCTTCTCCCAAATGGAGTGAAGATTATGCGGGAGAGATGAAGAAAGCGGCAGCGGAAGGTAGCTTGGTGCTCGTGTTGGTGGATGGTCCCGGTTGGAATGCACCTAGTGATGAGTTGCACCGAGGAGTGCTTAGAGCTCCTGAATTCATCGATTTTGTCAAAGAAAATCATTTGCGCCTTGTGGAGGCAGTCATTCCGAATCCAAGAGGCAAAGGGGTGAAACAGGATGAAGCAAATCGGTTGCAGGAGATAATTGTCAAAAGTGGCGTGCATGGTTATCCTACGTTGGCGCTGTTCGATAGTGCTGGTTATGCCTTCGTCTCCTTCTCGAGTACTGATCTGAAGCAGGTGATATCCACATTGCGCAGTGGGGTGGAGCAACAAAAAAAGTTTGCCGAGACAATGGCGGAGGCAGAGACTTTGCAAGGGGATGAGCGTGTGCAGAAGCTTATGTCAGCTCGCGAACTTCTTCCGGAGGAGCGACGCGATGCTTATCCCGGTCTCATTGATACGATTATCAAGAACGACCCGGAGGACAAGACGGGCTTTCAAAAGCGTATTGCCGATGCACAGCAATTTCAGGAGCAGATGACGCTTTTCAACAAGCAACTCGCTGAACAATTGGGTGATGTGAGCAAGCTGAAACCTCAAGAATCGCTGAAGATGTGGCGGGAGAGTGTGCTCGAACTCCTGAAGAAAGACGTTTGGGCGCCGATGGTTCGCCAGTTCATTTACCAGAGTATTGTCGTGAGCTATTTTCGGGAAAACAAACCGAAAGAAGCTCTGCCATACCTGTTGAAAGCGGCAGATGCCTACCCGGAATCGCCGCAGTCCGAGATTATGCGTCGCGAGTACGATCGGTTGACGGCGGAATTGGAGAAGGAAAGTGCGGAGCGAGAGGTTCCTGCCAGGTCTGCCGAATCTCCCGCTGAGCAACCTGATGTGCAATAAATTGTTACGACGGTAGTGCGCCGATTTCCGCAGCCCTAGCCAAGCACACGGCGAAGGAATCCGCAAAATCCTGTGGACGTCGCGCCAGCCATGCTTTTACCATGTTTATCGGGAAGGGAATGACAGCGGATATTTCCGCAGCTGGGAAGCGAATCGTGCCATCATACCGAGCGATGTAGAGCATGACGTGTTCCATGCCTGTAGCGGGGGAGGGGGTAAGCTTAGCAACAGGATGCAGAGGGACAGTGTCGGATATGCCAAGCTCTTCAGCCAGTTCGCGGTGGGCGGCGTGTTCGTAGTCCTCTCCGGCATCCAAATGTCCGGCGGCAGAAGAATCCCACACGCCCGGGTGACGGTCCTTGAGCAGGGATCGCTTTTGCAGTAGCAGGTCTCCACGCTTGTTGAACACGAAAATGTGCACAGCACGGTGGATGAGGCCCTGCTCATGCACTTCCCTTCGGGTTGCTTGCCGCAGGATGTGATCCTCCTCATCCACCACATCGAAAAGCTCGGAATCCTTTTGGGGCAGCGTTGCCAAGGGGTTGGTATCGTAGGCGCGGGTGAGGTGAATCCATTGCAGCAGACTCAACTTCTCCGCGCGCGCGGTGGGGGAAATCCCCAGTTGCGCAGACACGATCGACCACGATGGCTCCGTGGGCAGTTGCTTGTGCATTTGCTTGCGTCGGCAGGCAAAACAGCGCCGCATCAGTTCGTCCATGAGTCGGTGGTCGTACACTGGTAAACTTCGTGCATCCCGCGGAGTAAGCAGCATCACGGCGGAGTCGATTTTCGGTTGCGGTCGGAATGCTGAGGGAGGCACGATGCGCATGAGTCGCCCCTCCCAATTCATTTGCATGCGCAGAGAGAGTAGGCCGTACGCTTCATCCCCCGGCTGGGCGAGTATGCGTTCCACTAATTCTTTTTGCAACATGATAACCGCGCGGCTGAAAGGGCTTTCTCCGTGCAGAAAATTAGCGAGAATAGCGCCGCCGGCAGAATAGGGCAAATTACCCAAAAATTTGATCGGTTGTTCGGCGAATAGACAGCGCGGATCCCACTTGACGGCATCCGCATGATGCACCTCTACGTGCGGGACGTTTGCCCAGCGCGTCTTCTGATACTCTGCCAAGCGGGCATCAAACTCCACGAGGATGAGCTTGCGGCATAGTGGTGCCACGTGCTCTGTGAGAGCACCAGCGCCGGGACCAACCTCCACTACGCAATCCTGCGGTTCGATCTCCAGTAGTTCCACGATACACTTGGCGATATTCTCATCCACTAAAAAATTTTGGCCGAGAGCCTTGGAAGGCGTGACGCCGTATTGCTCCAGTACACTGCGGATTTGAGATGCATTCATGTGTGCGGGGAAGATGTGAAATGTTGCCAACCGCCGGAGAGGACAGTTTGAGTCTTCTCCGTCAGTTTGCCGATGGGAAAGAGTCCGAACTGCGCACATGTTTCAGAAGCCGTTTCGGGAGCAAGGGCGCAAAGGAGCTCGTAATCTTCGCCATCGTTTAGTGCTTCTACAGCTGTGCAACCTGCATGGAGCGGCAGTTTCGTTTCATCGATTTCGTAGCCGCAACGGCTCGCATCGGCCAGACGCGGCAGGTCTACCGCAAGACCATCGGAAAGATCCATCATGGCGTGCGGGCGCGGTTGCGCAGTTTGGAGCGCTCTACCTAATTCGATGCGCGGGGAGAAAGTGAGATGGCGGTTGCTCGCAAAAGAACCACCAAGGGGACCGGAGACGCATAGAATATCGCCCGATTTTCCACCACTGCGTAAGATAGCGTGTCCGCGTTCCACACGTCCGATAAGGGCTATGTTGATAACCAGGCCCGGTTGCGGAAGCGAAGAGGTTTCACCACCGGCGATGGACACTCCAAAAGAGGCTGCCACATCGGCTAGACCTATGTAAAGTTCCTCCGCAAATTCCACGCTGCGTTGCGGGTGCATCAGAAGGGTAATAAGTGCATGTTCCGGGATGCCGCCCATGGCTGCAATATCGGAAAGAGCCCGCGCCAGCGCTTTGCGACCCATGAGTTGGGGTGCGGTGTCGGCCGTGAAATGAATTCCTTCTACAACGACATCTGTTTTAAGCAGAGTATCCCATTGAGTATCCCTGCGGGTTATTGCGCAGTCGTCGCCCGGACCGAGGATGAGGTTAGACTGCTCGGTATTCGGCAGGAGGGCAAGCAAGCGGTGCAGCAGCGCCTGCTCGCCGAGCATGCAGATGGGTGTGGGTACAGGGTTCATGCAGGGGGTTGTGCTACGAAAGGAGAATGGCCGCCATCACAGAAATGGCGTTGAAGATGAAATGCACCATGATGGGGGCTACGAGTGTGCGTGTTTTCATATAGAGCCTGCACTGAAGTAGAGCGAGTACAAAGAGCGGAATGAGCTGCGGCAGAGAGAAATGGATGGAGGCGAATGCCAACGAGGAGATAGCGGCTCCGGCGAGGGTTCCCCATTTGTCACGAATGATGTTGAAGAGAAATCCGCGGAACAGGCACTCCTCACCAATGGGTGCAATGATGAGAGCTTGGATAATGACATAGCTGCGCATTGTCCAATCACCCGTCATGACCATTTTCACCGGATCTTGGAGAAGGTCACTGTCAGTCGCCTCAGCGATGGCTTTCAAACACCCGGATTCCTCGAAAAATATATTGAATGCGATGGTCAGGAAAATAACGGGTATCACCGGCAGCAACTTGCTGCGCATAGGAATTGGACGATGCAATCCCATCGCGTTCGTACATCCGGTTACATAGGTCAGTCGGATGATGAATGGCAGGTACAAGAGCAGCATTCCGAGGCATGAAATCACCAGGCTGCTCAGAGAGACGTCGGAGGTCTCGTCTCCGCCGTTAGTGAAAAGACAAGAAAACGCCATGAACACGAATACCAAGAGGGCGCCGAGTGCGTCAAAGATATTGGGAAAAGAGGAACCGGGGAAAAGCGGAATACGTGGCAGCTTTGGCTCGGCATCATTGCAGCGTTGCAGGATTTGCTTCAAACCGTTAAGCACAATTGGCAGCCAGCAGAGAAGCAAGGCTGCAATAATGATAGTGACATTCCAGACGTAATATGTGGGCATAAATAACAGAGGAAGGTTAGGGAAGACGCCAAGGACTGCGTAATCGCGTGTATTCCGTACGTGGTAGCAGAATGTACACTGGGTTGCGCGCAGGGTCGAGCCGCGCGATGATGGAACGCAGATTTGACTCAGCCATAGAAGTGCAGCCCGCTGTAGGCGCAGCGCCGTCGCGCCGCCAAATGTGGAAGAAAATGGACGAACCAGCACCCACAACAGGGCGTCCCGGGGTTTCCTGCGTGTTGTGGCAGATGAGCAACTTGATACTGTGCGCGTAGTCTGTTTGGCGCATTTGTTCCTTGAGTTCCCACGGAGTGGAGGCGGGATGGCTCAAGCGGATGTGGCGATTGTACAGGTGTGGCTGGGATGGGTCAGATACCCAGAGGTCGCGTGGATCGACTTTCACCTCAGGGATGCCGCGATGGTGCTTCACCGGGGACTTATGGGTGGTCCACAGGCCACCGATGTGGAAGATGCCGGCGGGGGAGCGCCCATCGCCTTCGCGTTTGGTGGTGGCTCCGCGAGGGTTGGTGTGCAAACCTAGTCCCCATACCAGCCCGGCACGGCCGAGGCGTCCCTGCACAGGACCGAGTATGCGTACCCATTGTCCGTTTGCTTGCTTCTCTACCAAGGAAAGGGAGACCACGGAGGAGTCCCATCCGTCCGCTATGCCGATAACGGCCTGTGAGCAGTTGGCGGGCAGTTGCGCGAAAGCAGCGCAACTGCACAGCACAAAGAGGATGAGAAAGACAAGGCGCTTTTCCATGATCTCAGCAACACACAACTTCATCTTTTAATGCAATATGCACACCGGCTGCTCCCTCGCTTTCCAAAGCACTCTGCAGGGCCTGGGCACATTCGGGTTCGCCATGCACAAGGAACACGCTCGACTTTTTGCCCTTTGTATTTCGGAAATATTGCAGCAACTCACCGTGGTCGGCATGACCCGAGAAAGAATCCAGGCTGCGAATTTGTGCCCGCACTGGGTAATGACCGCCCAAGATAGGCACATCCTTTGCACCGTCCATAATGCGACGGCCCAAGGTATTGGCGGCGCAGAAACCAACGAAAAGGACGGTGTTTTTCGGGTTGCCGATGCCGAGTTTGAGGTGATGCAGAATACGTCCGGCCTCGCACATGCCGGAGGCGGAGATGATGATCAGCGACTTTTTAATATCGTTGAGAGATTGAGATTCGGACACCGTGCGGCACATGTGCAGATTGGCGAATGAGAATGGGTCTTTGCTGGCGAAGAGGGAAGCATAGACATCCTGGTTCAAACACTCGGAATGTGCTCGGAAGAGCTCCGTGGCGCTGATGGCCATCGGACTGTCCACGTACACCTGTGTCTTACCCAGCATTCCTTCTTCAAAGGCGCGATTGAGTAGGAAAAGGAGCTGTTGCGTGCGTTCCACTGCAAAGGCTGGAATGTATATTTTCCCTTCGCGTGCCAACGCTTCGCGAATTTCACGGTAGAAGCTCTCATCATCGCGACTGGGCGCCTCGTGCCGCCGTCCGCCATACGTGCTTTCCATAATCATGATGTCGACATTTTCCACCGTCGCTGGGTCGCGCAGCAGCTCATTGTTTCCCCTGCCCACATCGCCGGAGAAGAGCAGACGTTTGTGCTTGCCGTCTTCATGGTCATCGATATCCAGTACTACCTGGGCAGAGCCGAGAATATGCCCCGCATCGTAAAAAGTGAGTGCGATACCGTCGTCGATGACCATGCGGCGTTCGTAGCTGGTAGCCACGAAGGAATCCAGACACTTGCGCGCGTCTTCCTCGGTGTAGATGACCTCGGCCACGGTGTCAGTGCCGCCCGCACGCTTGTGCATTTTGGTGAGGAAAGCACAGTCGTGTTCCTGAATACGAGCGGCGTCCACCAGCATGATGGCGCAGAGCGAGCGTGTGGCATGTGTACAATAAACATTGCCCTTAAAACCACGCTTCACGAGATTGGGAATGTTGCCCGAGTGGTCGATGTGCGCATGGGAAAGAATGACATGGTCGATTTCCTCCGGGTTGAAAAGCGGGAAGTCGCGGTTGATGCGTAGCTCATCAGCTCGGTGTCCTTGGTAGAGACCACAGTCTAACAGAATTTTTTTGCCGTTAATTTCCAAAAGGTGCTGAGATCCGGTCGTGGTGCCGGCAGCACCACAAAAATGTATTTTCATGGTGTCTGAGTGAGGTTAACGTGAAGTTCATGGTATTTTTTAGCCGTATCGCTCAATTTGTACGGGTAAGGGATTTCCTCCGGAGGGTCAGGTGGCACGGTGTACCATTGCGAGAGCATATCTGCCGCGCTGTCAGGATCGCCAACAGGAAGTATTCCCATCGGCTGCATTGCTTCCAAATAATCCTGCACTGCGCCGTGTCCATATCCCACCGTAGGACGCCCAAGCGCCAGCGCCTGCAGTGCTGAAGCGCTATAGGTGATGGGTTTCGCCGTGAGGCATAGCACCGCATCTGCCGCGCAGAGTAGTCCGCGTAAATCCTTTGGTGGATCCACGCGGGTGATGTGTTGGTCCAGTCCGGCGGCACGTATTTCTCGGCGCAGAGATTTAAGGTAACCTGGCTCAGCAAAACGGGTGGTGCCCACCAGTAAGGCATGTGCGGGAATATCTTGGCTCTGCAGGATGCTCAGGATGGGGATGATGTCTCGTGTGCACCATGGTTCGCCAATGGGAGCAGGTAAGCAAATGACAAAACGGCCTCCGAGTTGCGGATGAACTGTGCGTAGTTGGCTGAATTCATCGGTGCTGGGCACGTAGCCGGGGTAGTATTGCAGCTCGTTCACACCATGCGGTATAATCCAAGATTTAATGAGAGAGGGCTGGATGTTCTTAAGAAAGTTGCGCAGGTCAGTGTGAATGATGCTGATGGCATCACAGCTCAGCAGGTGAGTGTGATCGATGAAATCCATCTGTTGAGGGTAGGTACTCAAGGAGCCAACTAATTTGGGTCGTTGCTCGTTTGGCAGACTGGAGCAAGCGCGTGTGGCAATAGCTATAGCTTCGTACCCGTATGCTTGCACAATATCCACGCGCTGTGAGCGAATAATGGAACGCAGGCGCATCACCTTTCCCCATAGTCCGGGCAGATGTCCCTTATTGAAACGCACAAACTTAAATTTCCCGCTGATGATAGGGGTGAGCAGTTCCCGGTTCGGAGCTGCCACGACGCTCGTTTCTCCGAAAGCTTGCAGCGCAAAAGCCAAATCTACCGCCAATGCGTTCGGGCTGTCGGCGCTCAACTGAGGTACAAAATGCAGTACTTTCATAACAGGGAACGGTAGAGACTGAGGTGAGAATGTATCATATCTTCGAGCAGGTAGGGGCTCGCGACGGGTTCAAGCAACTTCGGGGGGGTGCGGTACCAATTTGCCAGGCGTTCCGCTGCAGCTTGTGGGTTACCGACAGGAATAAGACCCTCGGGTAAAAATTGGCGAAGTTGCTCGCTCACACCGCCGTGGTTATAACCCATCACAGGACGACCAAGAGCAAGCGCTTCCAGAGTTACCTTACCAAAGCTTTCCGGTTGCAAGGAAAGGTTGAGTACAGCATCACTCACGGACATAATCTCGCGTAGGTCATTGCGATGATTGAGTCGGGATACGTGGTTTTGAATTCCGGCGGCACGTACCTGTTCATCCAATTCTGCCGCCAGTTTTTCCTTACCCCGTTTGGTTTCACCAATGATAAGGACATGAGCAGGCACCCCGGTAGAGAGTAAATGGCTGAGCAGTGGCACCACATGACTCTGTCCCTTGATGCGTGAAATGCGACCTGGCAGGCAGAGCACGTAGCGTCCCGTCAGCTCTGGGTGCTCGGCGCGCCACTGCTGCAGCCACTCCTCGCTCGGATGAAAGGTGGGAAAAAAGAGGGAAGTGTCCACGCTGTTAGGGATTACATGGACACGTTGGTGCGGTGTGCTCGGATAGTTTTGCAGGATGTGCTCGCGTATGCATTGCGAGACTGCCACCACCGCATCCCCACGTGTCATGATGCGCGAGTATGCATTTACCGAGTGAAATCCGTGAAAACTTGAGACCAATGTCGGGCGTTGCCGGGCGGGTAGTAGTCTGTATGCAAAATGGAGTACCCAGGCGGGCACGCGCGAGTGCACGTGTACGATTTGCGGCGCTTCTCTCTTCAGTAGTTTAGCCATGCGCCACACCTCAATCAACAAGTGCGGATTCTTTTTTTCAATCGAGCGGCGAATGTGTCCGGCGCCGGCAGTCCGTATCTGCTCCACCATGCGCCCACCGGCCGACACCACCGTACACTCCTCCCCACATTGCACCATGCCGCGGCAGAGTTCTAGTACAACTTGCTCTACCCCGCCGGAGGAGAGCGACGGTAGCAGGTGCATAATCTTCATGAGATAATTTTCGGAAAACGTTTGAGAATAAACGATGCAGCTCGATCTGCCTCGCGTAGCGGAGATGAAAGCTTCAGTTGATGTGTGGTGAGCCACCGGGTAAAGGTAGTCACACGCTCTTCATCCACAAGCTGAGCCAGTCCACGAGTCACGCGACCAGGGGTTTTACCAATGAGTCTAGGGTGTACAGGCATCTCCAAAATACCCACCGGTGCACCGCTGGTAAGCGCTTCATACACCATCGACACACTATCCTGCGTGACCCACACATCTTTGGCCGTGGCTAAATGCTCAGCCACCCAATCCTGACCAGTGGTATCCACCGGAACTACGCGGATGCTAGGGCAGGAGGTATGCAGCATACCCACAAAATCGTCAGGCGTTCGACGTGAGGTAGTGAGGGTGATCTGCCCATTGTTGTAGCGCACTAGCGTGGAGAGCTGGGTGATAAGATGATC
Organism: uncultured Akkermansia sp.; assembly: GCA_947626545.1. Lineage (GTDB taxonomy): Bacteria > Verrucomicrobiota > Verrucomicrobiia > Verrucomicrobiales > Akkermansiaceae > Akkermansia. Next base: position 24,956 of record CANQSS010000008.1, read on the forward strand.
CTCGTCCCATCCGAAATCCTTGCTGGGGCCGCCAATGAGCACTAATGTATCTCGCTTTTCAGTATTTGGAGATGCAACGATGTTGTTCACAGCACCGTGGGTGAGCAGTACATTAGCGGGTGCATGGTTTTCGTTGATATAGTCGTGGCGTGGCGTGATGCAAAGGTCGAACCAAGCGACAGGCAGACTGGGTTTCATGCATACGATGCATGGGCATCGTTTACTGTGGGCCAGGCATAGAGCAGCCAGGTGAGTGCCGTGCCCAGCGCAGAGTACCAGACTGGGTTTTGGCAGTTCCACTCCCTTGGCAGTGTAACGCATTTTTTCGAGTAAACTCAGGTGTGCCACATCCACCTCGTGAACGCTGTGTTTGCTGCCGGGGTGCAACTCGGAGGCATGGCGGATCAGAGCATTGGCCAGACCGCGTGTTTGCGATAGGTGCCCTTTCTTACCGTCGCTGACGATGCAGATGACCATGGAGTGAGTTAGCGAAGGGGCAGGGTGACTGCGCCGTGCAGCTCCTGTCCGAGGAAGGGGTTATTCAGGGTGCCGCATGCGAGTGTTTCTTCGGTTACTATATTGCTGGCTTGCGGATCAAAAAGCAGGAGGGGAGCCGCGTGCCGTGCGCCTTCGTCTTGTTCCCGAGGGTTGGCAATCTCTGCGGGTTTCAAGCAACATGCCCGTACCAGTTCTGTCCAGCTGAGAAGACCTGGCTCCACCAGTTTGGTGTAGAGCGCGGGCAGCATGGTATCCAGCATGACCATGCCCGCTGGTGCGCTGATGAAGTCCTGCTTCTTAGAGAAAGGGCTGCATGGTGTATGCGCACTCACCATGCAGTCGATTGTGCCATCTTTCACCCCTTCCAGCAGCGCATCGCAATCGGCTTGATCGCGCAGCGGCGGGGTCGTTTTGAAAACGGTGTTGTAGTCACCGATCTGCTCATGAGTGAAGAGGAGGTGGTGTAAGGCAACTTCGGCCGTGACATGAACCCCACGTTCTTTGGCGCGGCGGATAATGCGTACAGATTCTGCCGTGCTTACCAGTTGCAGATGCAAGCGTGCGCCGGTAGCTTCCGCCAGACGGATAAGTGTTTCCGTGCCAATTTCTTCAGCGCAGGGTGGACAGGGGTGTAATCCCAAGTTGTAGGCGGTGGTACTTGGGTGGGCGTAAGTGTGTTCGGTGAGTGCCGGCACATCGGCGCGCACGGCAAAGATGAGGCCCAAATCCTCCGCATACTGCATGGCGCGGTAAAGCATGAGGGTGTTGGAAGGGAAATTCTCTCCATCACTTAGAATGTGTACGCCGCGCATAGTGGCCAGCGTGTTATAGGGGGCCTGCTCCAGTCCTTGCATGCCCAGCGATATGCAGCCTGCCGGCGTCATATCGGCCACGGATCGCACTGTGGCAGCCTCGCGGAAGCTATCCAGTGTGGCGCCGTTGTCAAAGCAAAAAGCCGGAGATGGCAACACTAACATACCCCATACACCACCGTGGATAGCGGCCTCCCCGGCGCGCATGATGCACTCGCGTTTGCTGCGTCCGGGTATTTCGATGTGTGAGTGCAGGTCATAAAGAGCGGGCATAAGCAACTTGCCGGAGGCATCAATTACACGGGCGTGCTCCGGTATCTCCATTTTTCCGACCGGTTCAACATGCTTGACGTCCGGAAGGGGTATTCCGTCGAGAAAGGCGGTGGAGGTGTTCTCGGCAGCCGGGCAGAGGCAAAGGTCAAAGTGCTGACCGGTGATAGCCCAAGTGGCGTTGGTAATGTAAGTATTAGTCATGGGACAAAGTGCCTGGAGTAAGATGGTAAAGGATGCTCATGCGAGCGGCGATTCCATTTTCGACTTGGTTGCAGACAAGACAGTTTTCGTAGTCCATGGCGGCATCGCAAAGTTCAACCCCGCGGTTCACAGGACCGGGGTGCATGATGCTCATGCCTTGGGCCTCAATGCGACGTAGCCGTTCTTCCGTTACGCCGAAAGCCTGGTGATAATCCGCTGCCGGAAAGAAGGGACTGTCAATGCGTTCGTTCTGAACGCGCAGTAGGTAGATCACATCCGGTTTCCATGTGAAGACTTCGTCCCATGTATGCAACCGTGCAACGCCGGTGTGTTCCTTGGGCGGCACCAATGAGCCGGGTCCCATGAAAGCAACCTGTGCGCCGAGCCTCCGTAGGATGAGACTGGTAGAGCGTGCCACGCGACTGTGTCGTATGTCACCGACAATCACAACACGCCGCCCGGCGATTTCGCCGTATTTTTCGCGGATGGTAAAGGCGTCCAAAAAGGCCTGGCTGGGGTGGGCATGAGCGCCATCGCCGGCGTTGATGACGGAGGCATTGCAATGGCGAGCGATGACAGCAGGAATACCGCTGTTTTTATGTCGCACAATGATGTAGTCCATCTTCATGCTCATGAGTGTATCGATGGTGTCGTGTACGCTTTCGCCCTTTACCACAGAAGAGGTGGCAAGGGTGAAGGTAGTGACATCGGCCGAGAGGCGGTGGGCGGCTACTTCAAAGGAAGAGCGGGTGCGGGTGCTGGGTTCGTAGAAAAGGGTGAGCACGGATTTTCCCTTCAGCGCAGGCACTTTTTTCACGCTTTTGGTAAAAATCTCTTTCATCGCTGTGGCGCTATCCAAGATGGTATGGATATTCTCGTCGCTGAGCGATTCAATTGTGATGAGGTCTTTTCTGGGTTTCATGACAGGGGGTAAATGGGGATCAGTAGAGCACGGCATCCTCGCCGTCGGTTTCCTGCAGGTGCACGTGCACTTTCTCGGCACTTTCCAAGGTAAAGGCGGCATAATCCGCATGTATCGGCAGTTCGCGCCGCCCGCGGTCCACCAAGCAGTGCAACTCAACGCGCGCCGGTCTGCCGTATTCGAAAATGGTTTCCAGAGCTGCTCTTGCTGTGCGTCCGCTCTGAAGGACATCATCCACCAAGATCAAGTGCATATCATCTGTTGAAAAAGGGAGATAGGAGCTGCGCAATGCCGGGCGCTCTTTGCGCAGGTCCAAATCATCACGGTAGAGTGTGATGTCAATGGCGCCGTATTGGGCTTGCACGCCACGTTTTTGTAACGCGGAGGTAAGACGGCGCGCGAGTACATCACCATGACTGATGAGCCCCACCAGACTCGGCGGTTTGCTCCCGCTGCAAGCGGCGATATGGTCTGCCCAGCGCTCGAGAGCAGATGCGATGTCGGTGGAGGTTAGCTGAGGCATGGCAGACTACATTTGGGCAAATTGGAGGATGCGGTGGGCAGCCATTGCAGCATTCAGCGGGGTCTTTTTGTGCAAGCCTACCGTGGTGGCAGGCACCCCGCCGGGTAGTTGGCTGATGGCCAACAGAGCATCCATCCCGTTAAGTGGTCCACACGGTACTGGCACCCCGATGACAGGCAATTTCGTGTTCATGACCACGACACCTGGGAGAGCCGCAGAGAGTCCCGCCACGCAGAGCAGCACTGCTTGCGTGCCGTCGGCGTCCAGCTTGCGCAAATAATCCAACAGGGCACTTAAATCTCGATGGGCAGAGTATATAACTTCCTCATTTTCTATACCATGCTCCGTGAAATACTGTCGGGCGGGCTCCATGAAGGGCAGGTCGCTCTTACTGCCGTAAATAGTGATAACTTTCATGTGACTTCCATCATACCATCCCGTGCCCACGCGCGCAAGGAAAAACAGACAGCACATGGCGCCTGGCGGCGCTTATGTACGAGGTACGATGGACGAAGTACGATTTGGAAAGTTCGCGCGCTTCCGGCACGCTAAAATCCATCGTGAATCGTAAATAGCAACCGCATTTTTTAATGCGGTTGCCATTTTACGCCTACTGAAGAAAATTGACTGGTCTTTTACTGTTTCCTTCGGTAAAATGGCTACATGCAAGAAAATGGTTGGAATACGATCATGCTCGGAAAGGAAGAACGTCCTCAAGTGATGCAGCAAGATTTGCTTGCCATGGTGCAGCAGCTTGATCCCGATGATTACGATGAAGCCGTGCAGCAATTTTTGGAGGAGTTCGAACGCGGTGAGAGTCCGGAGAATCTGAAACGCGCGGCTACGCTGTTGCTGCAGGATGAGGTGGATTTGGCGCCGGAGCTCAAGGAGATGGATGTGCAGCCGGACGAGAAGTTAATCGGTGTGTTGCTGGCGATGGGAGCTGATCCTGATGCAACAAATGCGTACGGCGAACCTCCTCTGCATTTGGCTGCCAAGTACGGATACGTCAACATCGCACAGATGCTCCTGCTGGCCGGGGCAGATCCTCAGCGGCATAACTCGCGCGGTCAACTGGCTATCGAATTGACCAATAACGCAGAGGTGAGAGCGTTGCTCTCCCCCTCCCCTCCTGCTGGACACACGCACGATGAGCACTGCAGCTGTGGACACCACAGCGGTGATTGTCACTGTGGGCATGATCGCTGTGACGGCGATTGCCATTGTGAGCATGACCACGCATGAGTCACCCCGCGGTAAACACATTTGAGAGAAGTAATCAACAGAGGAAATGCCCTCACGTTTGCCGGGTAAGTCTTCCTAGGCCTGCGCAACTTCATAGAGCTCTGGCGGCAGGGCAGTGAGGAAGCGGGAGGGAGGGCAGAATTGGCCTTCATAGCTGTGCCCGTTGTAGCGCGGGTAGGAGAGCGAAAGGCTGTCCTTCGCTCGAGTGACAGCTACGTAAAAGAGGCGGGTTTCTTCTTCCATCTCGGCAGGGTTGCAGCCGTTGATGATTCGGTAGTGAGGAAACAATCCTTCCCCCAAGAAAATGATGAATACGTGGTTCCATTCCAGTCCCTTGGCTTGGTGGATGGTACTCAGGGTAACCTTGTCATCCTCCGGTGCGGACGGCTCGCGGTCCGTCTCGCTGAGCAGGGATACTTGGGAGAGAAACTCATCAAGACTCTCCACATCGGAAAGGGACCGCGCAAGCTGTTCGATGTCTTCAATGCGCTCTTCAGCATTTTCGTACTGTGCCCGCAGGCAAGGATCAATGTCTTGCAGTACGCGTACCACCATTTCTGCGGGCGACAGCTCATGGTCTTCGGGCTGCAGAGCATCGAGCGTAGCGAGCATGGCGAGCCACTGGGTCTGAGCAGCAGTCGGTACGCTTACCTTTTTTGCGATGTCAGTATACCGTTGATGCGAGGTGTGACGATTCTCATCCGGCAGATCCTGTCGGGCTTTTTGCCAACCGATCCACATTTTGCCGGCGCTTACTTCACCCACCTTCGGAAAGGTAGAGACAATCCGTCGGAATGCCGTTTCGTCATTCGGGTTGGCGAGCAAGCGCAGGTAGGCCACCACATCTTTCACATGAGCCTGCTCAAAGAAGCGCAGACCGCTGGTAATGCGGTAGGGAATATGGCGGCGAGTCAGTTCCATTTGGATGTCTAGGCTATGGAAATGCGCGCGGTAGAGCACGGCGATTTCAGCCGGTTTTTCACCCCGGTCGATAAGCTCCTCGATGCGCTGTGCTACGTAAATGGCCTCGGTGCGGTTGTCGGGTGCAGGGTAGATGGCGGGCAATTGTTCATTCCCCTCGCGAGCAGGGAGCAGCACCTTGTGAAACTGCCGTTCATTGCCGGCTATAGCCGCATTGGCTATCTTCAAAATGGCGGGCAGGCTGCGGTAGTTGGTCTCGATCTTGTGTACCTCCGCATCCGGGTAACGCTCGGTGAATCCGAAGATGTGATCCACGTCTGCTCCGCGCCAGGAATAGATGCTCTGCGCATCGTCTCCCACCACCTCCAGACAGGAGTGCTGTCCGCCGCTCAGCAGGTTAATAATGCGCTCCTGCAGCACATTGGTATCCTGGTACTCATCCACTAGCACGTGCAGAAAACGCCCCTGCAGCATCGTGAGTACTTCCTCATGTTGCTTCAGGAGTTCCAGCAGGTTGACCAACAGGTCATCGAAGTCCATGGTGTTGGCTTCGCGCTTGCGCTGTGCGTAGTCCGCATAGATGGCGGCAACGGTCTGCACGTGGTTTTTGAGTGTGGGGTAGTTCGTGCGCAGCAACTCCTCCCAGTTGCGCCCAGTGTTGATAGCCAGACTCAGGATATTGAGCAGCAGTTCCGGTTTAGGGAAGGGATCATTTTTATTTTGTTTGCCGACATGTCGTTTAACAAGTGCTCTCACGAGGGCCTTTTGGTCATCGGTATCAATGATTGTGAAGCCAGGGCGGTATCCAAGGCGTTCAGCGTGGGAGCGGAGGATGCGGTTGGCAATGGAATGAAAAGTGCCGCCCCATATGGTGCCGGCTTGCACTCCCACCAATTTCTGCACTCGTTCCAACATTTCACGTGCTGCTTTGTTCGTAAAGGTAAGCAGAAGAATTCGCCACCCGGGCACACCCCGCGAAAGTAGCCAAGCCACACGGTGGGTGAGCGTACGGGTTTTACCGCTACCTGCACCGGCAATGACGAGAGCGTGCCGCGCCTCCGTCGTCACGGCTGCGAGTTGCTGATCATTAAGCAGAGCAGGAAAATTGATGCTGACAGCAGCGTTTGATAGACCCATGTGCACGTAACGTCAGAAGTCAAGGTATATTTCTGCACGACGGTTCTCGCTGCGGATGGTGGAAATCGTCTGCTTTGAGTCACCGGCTTTGTATGAACGCCTCGGTTGGGTTTTTCCCATGCCGTGTGTAGAAATACGTTCAGCTTGCACTCCATCGGCAACCAATGCTTGTTTCACTGCCTCTGCGCGCCGCCGTGAGAGATCCATGTTGTATGCCACATTGCCGACATCATCAGTATGCCCGGAGATATTGAGTACTCCATTGCCGCGTTTGAGAAGCTGCGCTACGATGTGCAGCTGGCTCACGGAGCGTGGGCTGAGTTTATCATCATCGAAAGCAAAATAGAGCACCAGTGAATCTCCGCCCTGTGGATTTTTGACAATGGGGAAGTAAACTCCTCCTTCTTGCTCTGCCGCCTGCTCGTAGTGGGTGAGCAGGTTGTCCAGCGCCACCGCCTTCACTCGCCATCCGTCCTTTTCATCATGCACCAGCTCGATACCCACATTGCCGGAATGACTGTTGGCAATCCCACTTTCCTTGGGAGAGAGGTAGATGAGGTAACCGGCATTCTTTTGATTATGGTACATGTTGCGCATAGGGAGGCGCTCACGTAGTTTAAGGTCGCCTTCCTCAAACATCATGCATAGACCTGCCAGAGTGGCATCCGTCACTTCGCCGCCAGTAATGAGTCTGCGTGCCGTATCCATATCCCCGCGCTTGAGCGCCTCCACAAATCCCTCTACCACGCTCAGCGCATCGCTTTCCGGTCGGAGCTGCACTTTGTCAGATGGCGCCTTTTCTACGCTTTGCAAAAGCGGTGTGCCCTTTTCTGGAGTTGAGATAGTAAGCAGAAGATCTTCTCCCCCCTCCCCGGAGGAAATGCGGTAGCGGGTTAATTTGCCCGATCCTTCTTTGGGAATGATGGTGCCTATTTCCTGAACGTTCACCTTACCCTCTCTCGGAACCCATTCGCTGAGAGCTTTTTTTGCTTCCGGGGTCAGCTGAGAATCGTCGGCGATTCTATCCAATGCGGCAGTTCTCTGTTCCTGTGGAAGCTGAAGCGCTTGCGCAACCTGCAGAGCTTTTGCATGCTCTGATGAATGTGGACGCTGAGTCGTACGCGGAAGGGATGGGGCGGAAGGGATGGGTTTCGGAGCCGGGGGAGGCAGCTTGGGCTGCTCTGCAGGCACAACTTGAGGTTTGGGCTGCTCGGTTGGCGGTGGAGGTGTCGTTTCCTGCTCTAGCTTGCCGCGGAAAATCCCGGTAATTCCTGCTACGATCAGCAGGATAATGATAAAGAGAGTGAGAAATGGATGCTGCTTCATGGTGTGGAAAATTATTGCGGGTTGACGGAGATTACGCCTTGCTTGCTCGGTATATTGGCAGGCGTGGCAGTGGGATCCTGCATCAAGGCTTCACGAGCACGCACTCGCCGCACCTCTGCGTATGGATCTGGCATGGGTGGAGCAGGATGCTCGCGGAGAAGATCTTCAGGATTTATGCGGTTCATGGTGCCGGAAGGGTGGTAGCCACGCATGCCCGCCTCGGTGCTCAGCGAGCGAATGGCCTCAAAATGCAGGTGAGCGAGATATTTTCCATTGGCAGTTCCAATCGAGCCAATACGCTGCCCCCGGTTCACAAATTGGCCGACGCGGGCTTCCCTCGTGTTGAGGTGCGCATAGAGGGTCTGCACGATTCCCTTTTCGCCCGGGATGCGGTGCGCCAGAACCACCACATTGCCCCACTCGTCAGAGGGTACACCGCTGTACACCACTAGCCCCCGCCCGGCGGCGCACACTGGCTCGCCCAAGTCAGTATTTTGTCCTCCGATGCCGTTGAGATCTTCGCCGGTGTGGTGGCCTCGGCGCTTTTCATTCATGGCACCGAAAGGTTGAGCATCATATATCATAGTGCCGGGTGGATCCCCGCATGGCCATTGGAAGCCATCGACTTCGGGGGCGATGACCATCTGCTCCGGACTGAGCAAAATAAGGCCGCCGAGTACTTGAGCCACCGTTTGTTGAGCGGGAACGACAGAGGGAACTGCCGTCTGCGCTCGCTGAACGCTGCGTACACCTAGCCACCAGCACACTCCCACCACTCCCACGCAGAGGAGCGCGTAGAAGAGTCTGCGAAAGAGGGGCGTCCTGTGTGTGACGGAGGGCATGCCCTCATGGTAGCGAAATAGCTCCCCGTTTTCAAGCTTTATTAGTCATGGAATCCCGTACCTGCCCGGCATGTGTACAGTTGTTCACAGGTCAATGTTGTGGAATTTTTTGAAGCGGGCGGCGTATTCTGATTTTGTGTGGATGGAGTGGGGATAACTCGTCTCTTCTCGATTGTAGCACAGTCGGAAACGTTTGGCCAAGGGATGGTCTTCCCAACCTATTGTAAAGACTGGGAAGATGCTTTGCAATTGCCGCCACAACGCTCTGCCGCCCCCCAACATGAAAAGGACGTCGAAAGGACCGTCCTTGTAGATTTCGTCCGCTTCCAACTGCTCGCGCACGCTCGTTTTTACACCCCGGAGGATGATGTGGTGCACTCCCTCGATGCTGCGCCAGAGAGATTCCTGTTCGGCGGGACAAATGACAGTGACCTGGGCATCCGGGCGGCAGATGCTGAGTGCATGCACAACGGGGTCGAGAAGTTTCGCTTCGCTGAAATCATCCGGACAGACCACAATAATGCGGAAAGGAAGTCGCATGTACCGGTGCACAAGCGCCCGGGTGTCTTCGTCCATCTCCGGCACGAATTGTTCAGTGGTCTTCCAGCGATGGTGCATCCAGAATCCGTCCAGAATATGCTCATTTTGGCATTTTTCCAAAGCAAGATTTACTTGCATTGTAATATCCGACAGGCTCTCACAGCCCTCAGGTAAGTGAATCTCGCGTCCCAACACGGTGTCCCAGTGCCCTAGCGCGGTGTTGCGAGTGAACACAGAAAACAGGTGTCCTTTGCCCTTGCAACGCTTGTAGATAATGGCGGGCAGGGGGGTCACGCCGGTCACTTTCCCGAAGTAGGGCAGGTAGATGCCTTCTGCTGTGAACTGATCACTCAGCACACCCAGAAGTCCCCCGCCATGTGCTAGCTTGAGCACCTCTCGCAGTCCGTCCTCTTTGCTATACATTTCGCAGCCATAGCGTGTACGCGATTTGTAAATGAAGTCCTCGAGCAGAGGGTTGGAAAGTTTGCGGTACATGGAGGCATAGCGCGGCACGCGGTGAAAAATGGGGCGTATGCGCGCCAGAGCTTCCCAATTGCCCGCATGCGGGATGCAAGAAACGACGGTGTGACCGTTTGACCCGCAACGTTCAAAAATATCGGCTCCCTCTACATGGATGAAGCGTTTAAGCTCTCGCTCTTTCATGAGACCGGTTTTCATGGAACATGCCAGGTTCATGACGGTGCGCACCATGTTACGGCGAATCATGGCGCTCAGTTTATTCGCATGCAGAGTTGGGTCGATGACGATTCGCAGGTTTCGGGCTACAATGCGGCGGCGGCGTGCCGCAACAGCCCACACCACATAACCCACCGCCCGTCCAACCAGTGCCACGGCTCTCACGTCCGTCATTTTGATGAGTATGCAGATGAACTTGTAGAGAAGATAGGAAATATGATCCAGAACCCCGGCCCGCTTCTTATGGTCTGTGCTTGCCTCCATTGTCTTATTTTGAAAGATCAGTGTTTTGGGTAGGGATGAGCCGCATGTGCCCCTCCACGCCGTTGCGACTGCGCGTAAACTCCGGGTAATAGCCATGCTGCTGCACCAGGGATACAAACTCAGCGTAGCTCTCCATGAGCGTGCGTAGAGCCGGACGGAGCATTTCCATGTAGCGCTGGGGCAGGCCTACCTGACCAATTTTGCCACCTCGTGGCAGAGAGTTGAGCAGTGGCTCCCCACCCCGAAAGTCGACGCGCAAGCGCGGCGTCCCGTGTACTTGTTCCCGCGCGAAGCTCAAATTTACAGCCGTTGTTTGGTGCAAGTGGGTGCTGAGTACGCGGTCGATAATAAGTTCCGCATAACCGTCGTGCAAGCGTACAGCCAAGCCATGTTCGTGCGCAACGAGCGAGAAAATACCACCTTGACGCATCCGGCAGGTATCTCGCAGGTAGCGGTTGATTTCCCCCTCGCTGAAGCTGATTTCTGCTCCGCCGGCGTTTTTGATTGCAAGTGTCAGATCCTTCGGGTTGCCGCGATCTTCATAGCCTGCAACATCGCTCAAATCTTGTGGCCTCCACATCTGCACCACTGCATACGCCATGCTGCCCGTGAATAGCAAAAACAGCAGCGTTGCCAAAATGGACCATACATTGATGCGCACAAACGCAGCGCCAATGCCATTCTCTGGCACAGGGGCGGATTCAGAGGCTTCATCCTCTCCGCCAAAGTCGGTCATCACTTCCCCTTCATTCCCGGATTGTAGCAAGCTCCCCCACGGGGAATCCCGATCCTCTGACCGTCGATTTTTGGTGCGGCGTGTGTTCTCCAGCATGACTGCGCACATTATAACACGTGACTCTTGGATGGAAAGCGAAAAATCCTTCGACTCCACATCCGTCCCAAGAAAAAGCACCCCCAATGGTGGTTCATGGTACATCATGCAGCATAAGCCGTTATTTATTTATGATTTACGATGTACGATTTACGATTTGAATGCTAGCGCGCTCCACGTTTGCTCTTTTTTCGACTAAATCCGTCGTAACTCCAAAATAGTGTGATGTGGAAGAGAAATCGGCTCACAAAAAAACGAAAAAAAGACTTTTCATGCATGCTGAGCAGAGTATAATCTCCCCGTCTGACTGCCACGGGCGGGGAGCCAGTGGCGGAAACCCAGACCGGCATATACGACTATGACAGAATACACCACACGCGTACTGGAAACGGTGCGCACCAAAAATGCTCATGAGCCTGAGTTTTTGCAGGCCGTGCAGGAAGTTGTCTCCACCATTGAGCCTGTTCTCTCCGCCAAAAAGAAATATGAGGAGAACTGCATTCTGGAGAGAATCACAGAACCCGAACGTACCATCATTTTCCGCGTACCGTGGACGGATGATGCCGGTCACATCCACATTAACCGTGGTTTCCGCGTGGAGTTCAACAGTGCGATAGGCCCGTATAAGGGCGGTCTGCGGTTTCATCCTTCCGTGAACCTGGGCATCCTGAAATTCCTCGGATTTGAGCAGGTCTTCAAAAACTCCCTCACCACGCTTGCCATGGGTGGTGGCAAAGGTGGTTCCGATTTTGACCCGAAGGGCAAGAGCGATGCGGAAGTCATGCGTTTCTGTCAGAGTTTCATGACGGAGCTGCAGCGACATATCGGCGCTGATACTGATGTTCCTGCTGGTGACATTGGCGTAGGAGGGCGCGAGATTGGCTACCTGTTCGGGCAGTACAAGCGCCTGCGCAACGAATATACGGGGGTGCTCACGGGCAAGGCTCTCAACTGGGGTGGCTCACTCATTCGTCCGGAGGCAACGGGTTATGGTTGTGTCTATTTCGCGCAGAATATGCTTGCGACGCGTGGCGATGATGTGTCCGGCAAGGTATGCACAGTGTCTGGCTCCGGCAACGTGGCGCAATACTTGGTGGAGAAGCTCAATCAGCTAGGGGCCAAGGTCGTCACGATGTCTGATTCCAACGGCACGATCTACGATCCTGCCGGTATCGATGCCGAGAAGCTCGCATGGGTGATGGAGCTCAAGAACGTGCGCCGTGGCCGCATCAAGGAATACGCTTCCAAGTTTGCCGGCTCTGAGTACAGAGAGGGGCAACGCCCTTGGAGTATTCCTTGCGATTGTGCCTTCCCCTGCGCCACGCAAAATGAAATTAACGGTGCGGAGGCCTCCACACTCGTGAAAAACGGTTGCAAGCTGGTAGCCGAGGGCGCCAATATGCCCACGGACTTAGATGGTATCAATGTTTACCTCAGCTCCAAGATTTTCTACGGTCCGGCTAAGGCTGCCAATGCGGGAGGTGTCGCCGTCTCGGGTCTCGAGATGGCCCAAAACAGTCAGCGTCTCGATTGGACTCGGGAACAGGTAGATGCCAAGCTTCATGATATTATGAAAAATATCCATGAAAATGCGTTCAATCACGCCCGCGAGTACAGTAAAGATTGCACGGCAGATTTCACCAACTACGTGGTGGGTGCCAATATCGCCGGTTTCGTGAAGGTAGCAGACGCCATGATCGATCAAGGTCTTGTGTAGGGCTTCCTCACACACTCTTACGCGCCCGGCTTGGTAAACAGGTCGGGCGTTTTTACTTTTACAGGTCGACGGTAGGACAAATACGTTGGGATGAAGTGGAAAAGTAGAGAAAACTCCCCGGTCGGGTGATCGCGCGCTCACTCAGGAGTGCACAAAATCACGATAGCAGCACATATGGCCCCAATAAAATTTCTCCATGCCCATCCAACACGTCTCCCCTGTGTTTCATAGAAAATGGACGATGGAAGAGAAGTTTCCCTCTTCCCCCGCTACTGCTTCAGCTTTGCAATTCCGCGCAACACGCGCGAATTCCCCAAATCGTACATAGGCAGACTCAGTCTGCCTCGGGCGCGCTCACTTTGTAAATCGTAAATGAATTACTTTAAGTCATTTAATGCCGCAGCGGCGCAGCAGAGCTGCCGGATCGGGAGCGCGGTGCATAAAGTCTTGGAAGAGCTCGGCAGCAGGGCGAGCGTTGCCTTGCGAGAGAATGCAGCGCCGGAAGTCGTGACCTGTTTCGGGGTTGAAAATTCCCTCTGCCGCAAAACGCGAGAAGGCATCCGCCTCCAGCATCTCAGCCCATTTGTAGGAGTAGTAGCCGGCTTCGTAACCCCCGTCAAAGATGTGGGTGAAGGCGCGGAGCATGGTTTTACCCTCGCATGAAAGTGGCACACGGTAGTCCGCCAAAATTTCTCGATCCACTTCTTCGATCGATCTGTTCATATAACGGTCGGTGTGAGTATGCAGCTCTAGGTCAAGCTTGGCAAAGCTCAACTGGCGCATGAAGGCGGAAGCTGCACCGTAGTTGCGCGTCGCCAGCATTTTTTTGACAATGTCAGAAGGCAGGGGCGCGCCGGTCTTGGCGTGGGCAGAAATGCGCTTGAGCGCTTCAGGTTCCCATGTCCAATTTTCATTGATTTGGCTGGGTAATTCCACGAAATCCCACGCCACATTGCAGCCTGCCAACGCACGCACTGATACTTCGCTGAGCGCCTGGTGCAGCAGGTGTCCGAATTCGTGGAAAATAGTTTCTACCTCGTCGTGGTTGAGCAGCGCCGGCTTGTTGCCAATTGGGCGGCTCAGGTTGCCGCACATGAGTGCCACATGCGGCACGCGAGGTCTATTGTCCGTGGGCGGGCAACCGCAGCTCAGACATTCCATCCAGGCTCCGGCACGTTTGCTTTCCCGCGGGTGCCAATCGGCGTAGAAAACGCAGAGCAGTTCTTCGCTCTGCGCATCGCGTATCTCGAAGTAGAGCACCTCCGGATGCCATACTTCAATTTTCCCCGCCGGCACGGTTTCTCCCGCTGTCGGGCAGTAGGTTGGGCGTTCGGAAATGCGAATGCCGTAAAGTCCCTCGTAGATCGAGAACATACCGCGCAGCACATGCTGCATGGGGAAGTAGGGACGCAGTTGCTCGGGGTCAAAATCGTAAAGTTCGTGGCGGCGTTTTTCTTTCCAGTAGCTCACATCCCACGGGTTGAGTGCAGATATGCTTTGCTCCGTCTTTTGCTCTGCATAGCGCCGCAGAGTCTCCATCTCTTCCTCGTAGGCCGACTTTACTTCATCATGCAAACGGTCAATAAAGTTCAGGGCGTTGCTTCCACTGCCGGCCATGCGGCGTGCGGTGGCGTAATCGGAGTAAGTGGCAAAGCCCAGTAGATTGGCCTTTTGCTCCCGCAAGCGCAGTATGCTGTGGATGAGATGCTCGGTATCGTACTGCCCGGCGCCTCGGGTTTGCAGCCCTTCCCAGATGCGGCGGCGCAGTCCCTCATTTTCTGCGTAGGCGAGCACCGGCTGCACAGAGGGGAATTGCAAAGTAAAGCGCCACGCCGGCGATTGCTCGCTGCCGTACCCTTTGGCGAGGGCATCCTGCTGCGCGGTTTGCAGGGCGGACTCCGGCAGGCCGGCTACCTCCGCCGGATCGTTGGTCACATAATCCCAAGCGTTGGTGGAATCGAGCACACGCTCCCCGAATTCGCGGCAGAGGCGTGCCAGTTCCGTACTCAGTTCACTCACTTTTTTCTTATCCTCAGCATTCAGTTCGGCACCGTTTTCACGGAACAGGGTCAACGTCTCAGAAATATAGCGTTGCTGCACAGCTGGGAGTTGTTGTACCCATGGCTGTTCAGCAGCCTCTTTCAGTTTGGCATACAGTGGCTCGTTGAGCAGCACACTCATTCCGTACGCTACTACCTCCGGAGTCAGCTCTGCTATCACTTCGCGCAGTTCCGGGCTATCCATCACACTCTGCAAGTGGGTGAGCCGTAGCCAGCCTCGGTTGAGTGCGGCGTCACTTTGCTCCAGAGCCTCAAAGGTATTTTCGTAGGTGGGGCATTGCACGAGGCATATCTCTTCCACGCTCCTTTTTGCCCACTGTATGGCCTCGCGTATCTGCTCGCGTGCGCCCTCTGCCGTCAGCTTACTCCACGCTATTTCTTTCGTCTCTTCCAGGTATTCTTTTCTGCCTTGCATTGCACTTCCTATTATATCACATGCGTCAACCCTGCATCCACAAATCTTTTTCTATTCAGGGTAACGCATATGAGAGAAGTTAATCAACAGAGACAATAATCTTATTGACTGATATCCATGTTTATACGTATCAAAAATCATGACAACAAGCGGTCATCATAATGATGGCTCTAAAGGGATCTCAGCATACATTAATGATCCGAAAAAATCTGCGCAATGATCACATTATTAATAAATAGAACATCATAAATCGCACATCGCAAATTAGCAACTGCATTTTCTAACGCGGTTGCCCTAGGGTATTTTTTCTGCTTGACGCTATTTTTAAAACGCTATAGAATCAGGGAGGTGAGGAGGACATATGGAAGACTTAAAACTAAACATTAAACTTTGGCTCAAGGCGAACAGGCATGATTATGCATGGTTGGCGGAGCGCTGCTATGTCACCGAAACCACGGTGCGTAATTGGATGGCTAAAAAGCCTATTCCCAAGGCGAAGGCGCACATCATTCGCGAGTTGATCAACCAGAGCCCGGTGACAATGCCGTCTGCGACTCCGATAGATGTGACACTTCAGACTCAGGTGATGATACGCATCGACAAGAACGTGACCAAGCGGCTGGAGGACAAAGCATTTACTCAGGGTTTGACGCTTGAGGAGTTCCTTCAACGAACGCTGGCGAATCTGAGCGCAGAATAAGGCGGAGCAGCTCAACCGGTCGTGGGTGATGCAGGCTGCTTCGGTGATGGATCTTCCCCCTGGCACTCTCATTGGAGAGCGCTACAAGTTGCTGAAGTCGATCGGTCAGGGGGGCTTTGGCATTACTTACATTGCTTGGGATAAGAAGGAGCTTTGCCAAGTGGCAGTTAAGGAGTGTTTTCCTCAGGGTGTCTGCGTGCGTGACCCTCATTCCGGGTTCGTAGTACCGATACGTGACAGCTACGAGCAGCGCTACCTGAAGGCCATCGAGTCGATGAGGCGCGAGATACGTACGCTCTCCGGGTTGAATCATGAGGCGATCGTGCCTATCCACGATGTCATCTGGGGAAACGGCGGCGTATATTGCGTGATGCCTTGGTTGCCCGGCGGTACGCTCAAGGAGATGATCGAGCAAAAGCGGGAGAGCATCACACCGGAGCAGGCAATGACCTGGCTGCGCACGCTGATGGATGCCCTGAGTTATATGCACGGGCGCAGCATCACGCATCGCGATATCAAGCCCGCCAACATCATGTTTGACGCACAGCAGCGCCCCGTGATTATTGACTTTGGTGCCGCCCTCAATCGTGCAGAACGCACGGTTACTACCACGACTTCCCAGGGTGCTTTCTCTCGCAATTACGCCGCACCTGAGCAGATTACCGGCAAGGGACGTATTGGTCCTTGGACTGATTTTTATTCTCTCTCGGCTACATGGTATGAGCTGATCACCGGCATACCCCCGGAAGCTGCTGACGCGCGACTTGCGCAAGACGATATGAAGCCTCTTGCCAAGCAGGCTTCTAAGCTCGGGTATCAAGTAGAGATGTTGGCTTTGTTAGACTGCAACATGTCGCTGCCTGTCAACAGGCGTTGCCAAAGTGTGGAACAATGGATGCAGTGCTGGAAGGAAGGAACACTGCCGCAAATCGTTGACCCTGCGAAGCGTTTTCGCAGGTTTCTCGGTTTCTCGCTCGCCCTCGCACTGCTTGGAATGGGCAGTCTCTACGGCGTTTATTCCGCAATCCACGGGAAGGAGTCTGAGATCAGTGGGGGAAGCCACTATCAATCCGCCGGGCTGAGGGAGGAGCTCATCAGGTATGTGAAAGAGGAAATCCACATGCAGGATTACACGGACCTCTGTGCGAAGCATCAAAAGATCATGGACCGGTCAAAGGAGGAACACTTTCGCCAGATCGACCGCTATGTTGAGGAGTTCTCTGCGGCTATTGAAAACGTGGAGCAGTACAGTGAAGCCGAAAAATTGTCGGGGAGGCTACTTGATGAGCAGGAGCGGCTCGATAGGCATTTCACTCGGGATAACCAGGAGTTGTTGGGTAATTTCCAGAAAGAGGAAAAAGTGTTTCCTCACGATATCCTCAAGTCCGTCAAACCGAGAAACCTCGGAGAAGAACTCATGATGCCGGCAGTCAGCGAGCAAATCTCCTATGAGATGGCGCAGTGTGCAAGTGCCGTTCACAGTCGCTATGCGGAGATGCCGGATAGAATGAAGCTGACCGACGAGTATCAAAAACTCAATAGAAAGCTCGAAGCGAAAATCAATCTCCTCTATGCGAAGGAACAGGAATATGGGAATGTTAAGCAGGAGGAAGACGAGAAATGAGCAAAACGCATGGGTAAGGCTGGGGCAAACGCATTAGAAAATGCGTTTGCCATTTACGGTGTGTGATGTACGATGTACGATTTGGAATAATGCGCAGCAGAGCTGCGTGGAGTGTATGGGCAGCGCCTTCGCGCCGTCCATACGCCCTTACGGCCGTCGTGCGTGTTGTACATAGGCAGACCCCGTCTGCCTCCGTCGTACCTCGTACATAGGCAGCAGCCTACGGTTGCTGCATTACCTATTGGAGGTGCTTTTTTTGGGGACGGATGTGTGCTCGTGCCGATCGTTCCGGAATTTGGTCGTTTTTCATAATGCTTGTTCGGGATCCGGGTTTTCCGGGAAAAAGCGCAGGGATGTCGGTGTGTCGGGCATCTCATAGTAGAGCGTATACATCATATTGAGTGTATAGCCCAGCTCGCGCTCGTGCAGCCTATCCTCCTTGCGCAGGTTGTACGGCTCTCCTGAGCTGGTCGTCCATGTCTCTTCATTTTCCTCCATATGTCCATGGGATGCTAGCTTTTTCTCATGCGTTTCATATATTGTTGCATGCCTGTTCTATCCAAGGCAATCGCATTTGGATGAAGTGGAAAAGCAGAGAAACTCTCCAAGCGGTTGATCACACCTATTTCCGAACACGAAAACCACAATGGCAGCACACTCCGCGATGAAAACTGAGGTTAAATTTGATATAATAAACTGACGGCAAGTTACATACATTTGAAAAAATGCTTCTTTTATCTCAGCCTTTTCGAAAGGTATATTTATGTAACAATTTCTTCTCTAACTATGATATATTAACCCTATAACCTATTTTTGAAGAGGGTTTCTCTTTTTGAAAGAGATGTCCAGTCTTAAATTTAAAACGCACTGAAAAAAAATAAATAGGGGAGAAGCAAAAAAAAGAAGCTATTATGGTTCACAAGTGATAAAGTTACGAATTGTGGATATAATCAGCTAATTATAAATATTTTATTGAAATAGAGACGTGTATCTCTTTCAAAAAGAGATATGCTACGCCCCGCGTAGCGGCTACCGGGCATGGATAGCGGCACATTGCGCGGTACGGACGCAGGTCGGAAGGCCAAAATATTATATGAAACCAGATGTGAGAAATCATGACAGTCTCAGAAGAGAAGGCCTGTAACAATCAAATGGATTTCTTGGGAGCTCTGAAGCGCTTCTAAAAGGGAGGAGAGTGAATGAATTTGATGAGCCAATTCTGCAATTTGCTCCCAATTCGTCGGGGGAAGGTCGTTTTCTTCAGCTTTACGGAAAGTTATGCTGACGCCCCGCGCGCTATTGCAGAAGAGATGCAACGCTGCAGAAGAAAAGCAAATTGTGTTTGGGTTGGCAGCAAGGCGCACAAACCGAATGGACTGCCGGAGAACCTCTGCATGGCTCACGGGAAGCACAGGATGTGCTATGAACTTTCTACTGCACACGTCATTGTGAGCAACACGCGCCTTGGCAAATATTGGGAGAAGGGGTTCCGTAAAAAGGCCGGGCAGATGTACATTCAGACCTGGCACGGCTCCTGCGGCATCAAGAAAATGGAAGGGGACATGCAGCACCCGCGTGAGGGCTATTTGCGTCGATCCCGGCTTGATTCGCAGCAAATCGATCTTCTCCTCTCCAACAGCCGGTGGCTCACACAGGTGTACCGTAACAGCTTTTTCTATGATGGGGAAATCTGTGAATGCGGCTCCCCTCGCAATGATGTTCTTGTGCGTGGCACTGAGGAACGCGCGGCGGCAGTGCGGGCAGCCCTCGGATTGCCCTTGCAGAGCAAGCTGCTGCTTTATGCGCCTACATTCCGGGATGGCGAAGGAGCACCCGTCCCGCCTCTGCCTGATTGGACATGCCTGCGCTCGATTTTGGAGGAAAGGTTCGGCGGAGAATGGAACATCCTCGTGCGTACACACCCTGGCCTGCCAAAGGCTCGCCGAAAGCAGCTTCCTGTCATCGCCGGGGAGCACGTACTTGACCTCTCCGCCTATCCAGATATGGCAGACTTGTTGGCCGCTGCGGATGTGATGATCTCCGACTATTCTTCGAGCATCTACGACTACTTGCTCACGCGACGTCCGGGCCTTCTTTTTGTGCCGGATCGCGAGCAGTATGCTGAGAGTCGCGGGCTCTATTACCCGCTGGAACAAACACCCTTTCCCATCGCTGAGAACGAAATGGCTCTCGCCGATGCCATCCGGCGCTTCGATACCACTTCTTATCGCGTGCGCGTGGGCGAATTCCTGCGCCAAAAAGGCTGTGTAGATGATGGGCACGCCGCCGAACGCGTGGCGGACATCATTGAGCAGCACCTCGGAAAGGAGGTGGCCGCATGAAGCTTTCGTGGATAGAGCGACTGTTCTCGTTCAAGGACGTGGATCCGACTCACCGCCAGCTCTGCGTTCTTGGCGTACGGGTCAAGTTGCGGCGCCATGTTCAGGATATGGCATTTTACCATGATCACCCCATCGAGCCGCGAAAGGTTTTGTTTTATAGTGATTTCGGGGCCTGCCAGTGCAGTCCGAAATACATTGCGGAAGAGCTGCAGAAAAGAGGCTCTGATTGCGATCTCGTTTGGGTGGTGGAAAGCAACATTCTGCACTACCTCCACAGTTTCCCGCGGGGCATCCGCCTCGTGATGCGCGGCACTGCAGAGGCCATGTACGAGCTGGCAACCGCGCGCGTTTGGGTCAAGAACGAACGTATGCTCAAAGAAGCTTGCCTCGGGTTGCGCAAACGCCCCGGGCAGGTTTATATCAACACTTGGCACGGCTCATTGGGTATCAAGAAAACGGGAGGTCAGCGCGATGATTTGTCGAAACGCAGCAGGCAGCTCTCGGCCGTGTACGATGCGCAACTGGATTACCTCATTTCAAACGCGGCATACACTACAAGATTTTACAGGGAAATGTTTTTCAGCCAGACGCCGAAAATCCTGGAGTACGGCTGTCCTCGCAACGATATTTTCTTCCGCCCCGCAGAAGAACAACAAATCATTCGGCTCAAGGTTTGCAAAGCGCTGGAGTTGGATCCCGCCAGGAAAATCCTTCTCTGGGCACCGACGATTCGCGAGGACAACGACCTGAGTTGCCTTTCTCTGGATACGAACTGCTCAGGTCCCTTGGCAGAACGCTTTGGCGGGGAGTGGAACTGCGTCGCACGCTTGCACCACTACGTCCTACGACAGCTCGCTGTCGCTCCTGATAAAAGCTGGCTTAACGCATCGCGCTACCCGGATATGCAGGAGCTGTTGGTAGCGGCGGATGCATTGGTAACGGATTATTCATCCTGCATCTATGACTTCCTGCTGACGCGGAGACCCGGCTTCATTTATGCACCAGATCGCAAGAAATATGAGGCAGGGCGGGGACTGTGCTACCCGCTTGCCGAAACACCTTTTCCGGTTGCAGAGACCAATGAGCAATTCGTGCAGGCAATTCGTTCGTTTGATGAAGCTGCGTATCATACGCGGGTCGAGGCGTTTTTGCGTGGCAAAGGCAGCATAGATGACGGGCATGCATCCGCCCGCGTGGCAGGCCTAATCGAGGGCATCTTGGATGGAAAGGAGGTAGCGACATGAAGACGTACGCCATCGTCCTGGCCTCCGGCATAGCCCAACGGTTCAACCCTAGTGGACCACAGCTCAAGCAATTCGCCAAAGTTGCCGGGCGCACCCTGCTGGAGCACGTTATTGATCTTTTCGAGCATAGCGAGGGTATCGACGAAATTTTCGTCGTGATTACCCCGGGCTATCGCGGAGCAGCTGAGACTATCCTGAAAGGGGGAGCCTATAAGAAGGTGAGTCGACTCTTGGAGGGTGGAGCGACCCGCCGCGAAAGCTCCCGCATCGGCATTTCGGCCATTCCCGAGGAGGAAGCGCAAGTCGTTATCCACGATTGTGCGCGCCCTCTGCTCTCGGGTCGCATCGTCCGCGACTGTCTGGAGGCGTTGAAGAATTATGATGCCGTGGACGTTGCCATACCCACCGCTGACACGATCATCCGCGTGAATGCCGGAGGATTCATCGAAGAGATTCCGGAGCGCTCGCATCTCATGCGCGGGCAGACACCGCAGTGTTTCAAGCTTTCACTCATCCGCCGGGCCCATGAACTGGCTGCTTCGGATGAGACCTACACGGATGATTGCGGGCTCGTTGTGCGCCACAAGCTGGCGCCTGTGTTCGTTGTAGCGGGCGAGCGCGCCAACATCAAGGTCACGTGGCCGGAAGACTTGCACCTGGCGGACAAATTTTTTCAGCTGCGCAGCATGGACGAACTGCCGGAAAACGACCAGGCTCTCGACCGTCTGCGCGATAAAGTCATTGTGGTGTTCGGTGGCACGAGCGGCATTGGCGAACGCATCGTTCAACAGGCGAGTGAGCAGGGAGCCGTCTGCATTCCCCTATCCCGTCGCACTGGGTGCAATATTGCCGACTACGCACAGGTGCAGGCTGCCCTGGCGACAGCCGCTCAGCAACACGGTCATATTGACGCCATCATCAACTCCACTGGCATCCTGCGCATCGGCAAGCTCGCTGCGCGTGAGTTGGAAGATATTTTGGAGGAGCTTCGTGTGAATTACATAGGAGCTATCCATATCAGCCGAGCGGCCATCTCCTATCTCAGAGAAACGCGAGGGTCGCTCATCCTCTTCACCAGCTCGTCCTATACGCGAGGGCGTGCGCTTTACGCCCCTTATTCATCGGCCAAGGCAGGCATCGTCAACCTTGTTCAGGCTCTCGCCGAGGAGCTTTATGATGAGGGGATACGGGTGAATGCACTCAACCCCGCCCGTACCGCCACGCCTATGCGGTATGCGGCTTTTGGTGAGGAAGAGCCCGCAACTTTGCTCAGCCCCCAGGAAGTTGCCCGCACCACCCTGCTCACGCTCGTTTCCGGCATTACCGGACAAGTGATCGACGTTGGCAATGAAGAAAAGATGGTTCCCATGCCATGAGTACTCCTGACCTCAGAATTTTGGTTTGCTGCCACAAGCCGTCAGAGCTTGTGACGGGCGGGGTGTACACACCCATCCATTGCGGACGAGCGGTCATGCAGGAGGTACACAAGGACGGGACGCTGAGCATGTCGGAGCGGCGCTGGTTGCTCGAACACTGCATCGGCGACGACACGGGGGATAATATTTCGGCAAAAAATCGTTCGTACAACGAGCTCACGGCTTACTATTGGGCGTGGAAGAATTATGAAAAGCTCGGGAATCCAGGCTATATCGGCTTTACCCACTACCGCCGCGGCTTCCTGCCCGGCGCTTCCCCGAAGGGAGGGTGCATTGCCCGCTTCTCCACCCTCAGTCCGGAGCTCCGCGCGCTCATTCTGGATACGGAGCGCCTCGACCTAGGGCAATATGAGCTCTACGCCCCGGAGCACACGCAAGCTTATCGTCTGAAGGTTGTGAATGGGCGCTACGATTGGACTCAGCGTCCGCCGGTCCCCTGTCGCGTGGTCGAGAAAAATCCGGGCAACATCGGGCTCCAGCAAACATTGGATTATGTGCAGGCGTATTACCCGTGTCATTCTGCGCATCTGCGCCGCTATCTGCGCGCCCGTCGAGCCTTTCAATGGAACATGGCCATCTTTCATCGGGACATTTTTTTTGACTACGCCACCTATTTGTTCGATGTGCTGCAGTACGTTGAAAAACAAATCGATAGCAGATCCTTCAATACAGCGGATCGACGCTTTCTTGCCTACTTGGGTGAACACCTTACCGGCTCGTTCATTTTCGAAATGCAACACCGCGTACGCACCAAGTTCCTACCTACTTTCTTCGTGTACAAAACGCAGCCGGGTTCGGCAGCCGCAGAAAAACAGTCGCCACCTCTCGCGAACACTCCCGCTGCAGCGCGGCGGCTTTTGCGTTTTCTGCAGCTCAAACGTTCGCTCACCTGGGGGCGCCGTCGCATTCACTACACAAAAAAAATCACCACTCTTGAAGGGCAAATGCTCCTCTTCCAACTTAACTCTTCTTCTCTCTGATTCATGACAACATCACTCATCACAGGAGGGACAGGTTTCCTCGGTTCAAACCTCTGCGCGCGGCTGTTGCGGGAAGGGCGGCGCGTGATCTGCCTGGACAACAACTACACCGGGCGCATGGAGAATATCGCGGAATTGCAGGGAAATGCGAACTTCCGCTTCGTGAAGCACGATGTGTGCGCTCCCTTCGACCCGGGCGAACAGCTAGATGAAATCTACAACCTAGCCTGTCCCGCCTCGCCCCCTGCATACCAGGGACGCCACTCCATCGACACCACCCGCACCTGCGTGTTGGGGGCCCTCCACATGCTGGAACTGGCCAAGGCGCATGGGGCGCGCATCCTGCAAGCGAGCACGTCGGAAGTGTACGGTGAACCGCTGGAGCATCCGCAGAAGGAAACCTACCGCGGCAATGTGAATCCCGTCGGCATTCGCTCCTGCTATGACGAGGGGAAACGCTGTGCCGAGAGCCTCTTCTTCGACTACCACCGCCACGAGGGCGTCTCCATCCGCGTCATCCGCATTTTCAATACCTACGGCCCGAAGATGGATCCGAAGGACGGTCGCGTCGTGTCGAACTTCATCTGTCAGGCATTGCGAGGAGAAGACATTACCATCTACGGCGACGGGAGTCAGACGCGCTCCTTCTGCTACGTGGACGACCTCATTGAGGGAATGGTGCGGATGATGGCGGTAGAGGATGAAACATTCACCGGGCCCGTGAACCTGGGCAATCCCGGGGAATTCACGATACGCGAGCTGGCGGACATTGTGCTCTCCAAGGTAGGAGGCGATTCAAAACTTGTGCACTGTGAGTTGCCGTCGGATGACCCCACGCAGCGGAGACCGGATATTTCTCTTGCGCAAAGGGTGCTGGGCTGGAGTCCGCGGGTGACGCTAGCTCAGGGGCTGGATACAACCATTCAATACTTCCAAAAGCAAATCACACAAATCAACAGACCATGAAGGTAGCCATTATAGGAACAGGATACGTGGGACTCCCCACGGGAGCGGGACTGGCAAGCCTCGGGCACGATGTCACCTGCGTCGATTGCGACCGCGAGAAAGTAGAAAAGCTGCGCGCCGGTCAGGTGACGCTCTTCGAGGAAGGTCTTGAAGAGTTGTTAAAATCAGGGCTGGAGAGCGGAAAACTCTCTTTCACAGATAACATGGCAGAGGGAGTACGTGGTACGCAGCTCATCCTGCTGGCGGTCGGAACTCCCCCGGATCGTCGAACCGGTCAGGCTGACTTGCGCTACCTGTTTGGAGCCGTGAAAGAGGTCGCTCCCTTCCTGCCTTCCGAAGCCGTTGTAGCCGTCAAATCCACGGTACCGGTCGGCACAGGGGATGAAGTGGAGAAGCGGATTCGTAAAACCAATCCGAAGGCGCGGGTCGAAGTGATTTCCCTGCCTGAATTCCTGCGCGAGGGCTACGCCGTGCATGACTTCTTCCACCCCGTACGCATCGTCGTGGGCACCCAATCACAAAAGGCTCGCGAACTCATCCAGGAGCTCTATGCCCCTCTCCCCAATGCGACCAGATTCCTCTTCGTGGCGAGGCGTTCCTCGGAGGCCATCAAGTACGCCTCTAACGCCTTTCTCGCGGTGAAGATCCATTACATCAACGAGATGGCAGACTTCTGCGAGGCAGCGGGAGCCAATATCCACGAGGTCGCGCAGGGTATGGGGCTGGATTCCCGCATCGGACCGGCGTTCCTCAAACCCGGTCCCGGCTACGGCGGCTCCTGCTTCCCGAAGGACACGAAAGCCATCGAACACATGGCGCGCAAGTTGGGGGTAGAGCTCTCGCTCATCCGTGCCGCCATCAAGGGAAACAAGAAACGCCGTGAGCACATGGCGCAGCGCATCCTGAAAGAGGTGGAAGATGTGCCCTCCCCGAAGATCGCCGTCTGGGGGCTGGCCTTCAAGGAAGGGACGGATGACTGCCGGGAAAGCCCCGCCGTGGAGATTGTGCAGTGCCTGGCGAGTCACCACGTGGACGTGTGCGTCTACGACCCGCAGGCGATGACGACGGCGCGGCGGATTCTGGGCGACACCGTCACCTACGCGCCAGACATGTACAGCGCAGCACAGGGAGCCGATGTGTTGGTCATCCTCACGGAATGGCCGCAGTTTGATGCGGCGGACTGGAAACGAGTGGCAAGCGGGCTGCGTTCGCGTCACATTTTAGACTTCCGCTTTTTCAAGAAAAGATGAAAACAGACACTAAACAAATTCTGGTGATGGGAGGTGCGGGCTACATCGGCTCGCACACGGTACGCCATTTGCTGGATCGCGGTTACGGTGTGGTAGTGGCCGACAACCTGATCTATGGGCACCGCGAGGCGGTGGATCCCCGCGCGGCATTTGAAAAGGCCGACCTGCTGGAGCCGGAGAGTCTGAAAGCTCTCTTTGAAAAGTACGATATCAACGCCGTGGTACACTTCGCTGCCTTTGCTTACGTGGGCGAGAGCGTCACCAAACCTGCCAAGTACTACCGCAACAACGTGGTCGGTACGCTCAACTTGCTGGATGCGATGCTGGAGCATGGGGTGAAGAAGATCGTCTTCTCCTCCACCTGCGCCACCTACGGGGAGCCGCGCTACACGCCCATCGATGAAAAACACGCGCAGAATCCCATCAACCCCTACGGGCGCAGCAAGCTCATGGTGGAGCAGATTTTTTCGGACTACGAACGCGCCCATGGTCTTCAACACATCGCCCTTCGCTACTTCAACGCCGCCGGCGCTGCTGAGGACGGCAGCATCGGTGAGGCGCACGACCCGGAGACGCACCTGATTCCTCTGGTGCTGCAAGCCATCGCCGGCAAGCGGGATTGCATCCGCGTGTTCGGCAGTGACTACGACACGCCGGACGGCTCCTGCATCCGTGACTACATCCACGTGGAGGATCTGGCAGAGGCGCACCGCCTCGCGCTGGAGAAGCTGGATGACTACTCCGGCTGCATCAACCTCGGCACGGGCTGCGGCACAAGTGTACTGGAGCTGATCCACGCCGCCGAGGAGGTATGCGGCAGGTCCTGTCCCATGGAATTGACGGAGCGTCGTCCCGGGGATCCCGCACGGCTCTATGCCAACAATGCCGCCGCGCGCGCTATCCTCGGCTGGCAACCGCGCCATACCGATATTCGTTCCATCCTTTCCACCGCTTGGCAGTGGGAGCAACACAGACGCTTTTAAATTTCAAGCATGAGTACTTCGAGAAAAGAACACGTGAAGAACCTTGTGGTGGGCTGCGGCCTGTCCGGCATGGTCGTGGCGGAGCGCATCGCCTCGCAACTCGGCGAGCCCGTGCTCATCATTGACAAACGCGCTCACATCGGCGGCAATATCTACGATGAAAGGGATCCCAAAACGGGAGTGACGGTGCATCAATACGGACCTCACGTGTTTCACACCAACAGCAGGGAAGTGTGGGATTACCTGGGCCGCTTCACCGAGTGGCATCCTTTCATGTACCGGGTGAAGGCAGTGGTGGATGGCACGGAGGTGCCGGTGCCCTTCAACTTGGATTCGCTGCATGCGCTCTTCCCACGCACGATGGCGACTCGCATCGAGGAGAAGTTGATCGCATCCTTCGGATTCAACACGGATGTACCCATCCTCAAGCTGCGCGAGACGAAGGATGAGGATTTGCATCTGCTGGCGGATTTTATCTACGAGAAGGTGTTTGCCGGGTACACGATGAAGCAGTGGGGGCTGACGGCGGAGCAGCTTGACGCCTCTGTGAGTGGACGCGTACTGGTACGGGTCGGACGGGATGATCGCTACTTCCGCGACACCTACCAGGCGATTCCCGCCGAGGGCTACACCGCCATGGCGCGGCGGATGGTCTCCCATCCACTCATAGAAGTGCGCCTCAACACGAATTGGTCGGATGTGAAGGAGGCGATTTCCTATGACCGCCTTTTCTTCACAGGACCGATCGACGAATTCTTCGACTACGAATTCGGGGCGCTCCCCTACCGCAGCCTGGACCTTCAATTCCGCAACTTGCCGCGAGAGTTCGCGCAGTCCGGTCCGCAGATCAACTTCCCTTGCAACTACAACTTCACCCGCAGTGTGGAGTACAAGTACTACCTGGACGAGAAAACGCCTCACACCACCATTTCTCGCGAGTACCCCTGCGCCTACTCTCCGGGCGAGAACGAACCCTACTACCCCATCCCATCCTCCGAAAACGCCGCTCTCTACGAGCGATACGCCCAACTCGCATCATCCCTCCCCAACACCCACTTCCTCGGACGCCTCGCCACCTACCGCTACCTCAACATGGATCAGACGGTGGAGGAAGCACTCAAGTTTTTTATTAAATCATTACATATCTAGGAAATTATGAAAACTACCCCAAAAGTATCTATAATTATTCCGGTCTATAATGTTGAAAAATACATAGGAAAATGTTTGGAAAGCATCATTTACCAGACATTTAAAAACTATGAAGTTATTGTTATAGATGATGGTTCAAAGGATAATTCTTTAGAAGTGTGTAATCAATATGCGAAGAAAGATGAGAGAATCAAAGTATACCATAAGGAAAATTCTGGAGCTCCTTCGGCTTTAAATTTCGGTTTAAAAAAGGCGTCAGGTGAATACCTTTGGTTCATAGATGCAGATGATTTCATTGACAAAAATGCTCTCGATTTCCTGACTGAAACAGCGGATGCCAGTGGAGCTGACATGATTTTATTTGGCGCGAGAACTGTAAACGCTGAAAATGGAGAACCCAATAATCTTCAGACGGAGTATTGGTCTCTATCAAATGTGAACAACAATTATAGGACAAAACTCATTACTTACACTAGTATAATGGATTGGCTTATAAATTTGCCAACAGTTCCGTGGAATAAATTTCATAGAAGGACATTTATCAATAGCCACAAAATACTCTTTGATGAAGAACTTTTGGCTCCATGCGATTGTTATTTTAATTTGTGTTGTTATCTTAACAACGCCAAGTTGTTTTTTTGTAAAGAGGTGTTGTATAATTACCGACTATCTGAGCAGTCAACAACAGCAAAGCTCGTAGCCCATAATTCCCCTAAATGGGCTCAACCCATTTTGCTTGCGCAAAAAACAGACAAATTAATAAAAAAACAGGGAGTAAACCGGGATTTATACAAGATCTTTGTAAAGAGGACGCTTAAGCACATCTTTTTCTGGTTTAGAAGATGTAAAGGGAACTCTGTTAAGAAGTACTATGTATTGATGAGAGAATATTTTAAGAATCTGGATAAAGACATCTATACAGAAAAAAATTTACAAGAATCCGAGGAATACCTCCAGTACCTCAAGGTCAAATCTACTCCATATTTGGTTTATTTGTTAGAGAGAACAAGGCTTGTAAAATATGAGGTGAAGCAATCATCCTCCTCTTTTAAAATTCTCGGTTGTGAAGTTTGGAAGAAAGAACAAACCGAAGTCAAAAAAATATATTTTTTAGGCATACCGATTTTTAAGAAAACGCTCCAAACAAGACTTGATTTCCAAGTTGGGAGGATAATGAATAAATTAGAAGGACTGAATCGAGAAATCAATAACTTGAGGGTATATGTGAAAGTAACTCAGGCACATGCATATTTCAGTCAATATCGAAATATGTACAAGGGAAAAGACATCGTCATTCTAGCGACAGGACCCTCAGCGCAAAAATATATCCCGAAGACAGACTGTATACATATAGGAGTCAATGGAGCAACGAAATTTAAGAATATTAAGCTCGATTATTTGTTTGTTCAGGATTTAGCCATAGAAACCGAGATGAACGAGCAAGCAAACAAATGCGATTGCATTAAATTTTATGGACATCATGCCGACGCGAGGGCAAAGGCTCTATACCCAAATGTGAAAAGGATTCCTATGTCAGCGCGATTAAATACAAACGCAAATATATATTTGATTGAGGATTTGTCGTGGGGGGCTTTTGCTAGCGAATTGACTGTAGAACCTTTTGGTGATTTCCATTCAACTGTATTTTCTGCTTTACAATTTGCTCTTTATACAAATCCTGCGCGGATTTTTTTGGTAGGTTGCGACTGCACGAATGGATACTTTTATGACAGTCTAAATCCTTTTCATAATTCGACTAATGTGTTGAGGGGTTGGAACTTTTTTAAAAAATTTGCGAAGGATGTTTATCCTGATGTAAAGATCATATCAATAAATCCAGTTGGTCTGCGAGGCATGTTTGAAGATATGTACAACTAAAATTATAGCTAAAATGGAAAATAAGATTTTGCCTTTTTTTGAAAATCGTATTGCCCTTGTTTTTTCGTGTGATACAAATTATGCTCCCTACTTAGGCGTAGTACTGCAGTCGCTGCTTGCCCACACGACGGAAAAAATGACTTACGATATTGTTGTTTTGGAGACAGCTCTAACCGATGAGATAAAAAGGAGATTGAGGGACTCTATAAAGCGCGAAAACATATCAATCAGATTTTTCAATATGGAAGCCCTTATGGCTGAAAAATCTTTTTATGTTCTAAATTATTTTTCTACAGCAACTTATTACAGAATATTTGTAGGAGAGATTTTCCCTTTATATGAGAAAGTAATATACATGGATTGTGATGCCCTGTTACTGGATGATATCGCCTCCTTGTATTCGGTAGACCTAGGAAATAATATTCTGGCTGCTGTTCGAGACACAGAGGTGATAAAAAGGCTGTGGAGTAAGAATAGACGGGAGCTTACATATTTCAATGAGTATTTGGGCTTACGAAACAGTTGGGGCTATTTTCAGTGCGGACTTTTGATTTTCAATATTAAAGAGGTAATTAAGAATGGATTCAGGGACATGTTCCTTACAGCTCTGAGAAAAATTACTGCTCCTCGCTTTGTTGATCAGGATATCATTAATGTTGTAGCCGAGGGCAAGGTAATAATGCTTCCACAAAGGTGGAATATTGAAAACCACTTCATTGTCTACAACGCTGATATTTCCTCTGTACTGCCTCAAGATGCTTATACTGAATATAAGGAGGGTTTGGAAAATGCAGCTTTCTTACATTACAGTTCATCAAAGAAACCGTGGCGATTTCCTTATATCCAAAATGCAGATAAATGGTGGACATATGCTCGCTCATCACCCTTTTACGAAGAAATCCTGAGCAAATATTTACACGAAGTTATGTCTTCAGATGGTGAGAAAACACGCACGGATCTTTCCTTGAAGGAAGCGAGTGCTATTTCGATATTAGAAAAAATCAATTCTTTTGACAGAATATTTAAAGGAATGTATCTGCTCCCACTTTATCGCCGAAAATTCAAGCGTATTCGATGGAAAGCACACTTCTCTTGGGGAAAGCGGAAGCAACGCTATCTTAAACGCAAGGAACAACTCAAGAAAAAAATCAATGCCATAGAGAAATTTCTAAAGACCAAGTAAAACTATTTCGACGATCATGAGTAATCAACAGGAAACTACTCAAGTAGAAAGATTATTAAGGACCATGGGAGCTTCGTGGTTCACTGTGTACAGGTATGATAAAGAGAAGTATCTCGACAGGTTAAAAGCCTGTGCGTGACCTTTAAGAGTAGATTAAGCGTATATGATAGAAATAAAGAACTTCATCAAAAGTTCATAGAAAACGTGCGCCTTACTACGAGCATATTCTCTATACCAACATCTGCGCCCTCCTGTGAGGAGAAATGAAAATAATTAACCAAAATTGGGGGCATTTTTATGGACCTATCCTAATTCTACACGATTTATGAATAAAAAACGAATCCTGTTTTCAGTATCTTTGACTTTCTTTGTTAATATTCTGTGCCTACCGCTATGGACAGAGTACGACTATGGTGGGCTTGCGCGAACCCTTTTCAACAAGGAAACTCGGCTTGATTTTGTGTATACCGGCGTGCTTACCGGAGATCAGCCTTTTCATTTTCAATCGGCGCCAAAACCATTTAATACGTCATGGTCTTATGGAATTGATAATTCGCATCGGGCAGACTTGAGCTTGAGAGCGAGGGAAAATTGGCAAAAGCTTTCCCTGCAACTCAAAACAATGAGGGAGGGCGAAATCACTATGTTGTTGAGAGGACCGGAGGAGCGTAATGAATACGGCAAATGCTCAACAGTCCTGACAGACTGGCGAAACCTCAAAATAAATGGTGTTGTAGTCTTTACTGAACCGAGATCTTTATCGTTTCAAAGAAGCTTTGCTAAGCAAATTCCTGTAGAAAGGAATGATATTCTTCAAATAGAAGTGGAGTATCGCAGTCACTCATTCGCTTTCCATGAGTTTTCGTTCCTGAAATCTCAAAACCTCTGGTACCTTGTCACGGGCAATCTACTCCTTTTTTTCTTAATTTACCGATTGCTTAGTTGCCTTGCTAAACACGTACAGAGCAGAGCAAGCGATGCTCTTCTTTTAGTTGCTTTTTTCTCCGGCGTATTTGTTCCACTGATCTTTGTTTCAGACGAAGTAGCCTCCCAAAGAGAAAATAGAACACTCGCTGTAAGGCCTGAATTAAAAGAATTTTTGAAAGAAAATAGCAATACGGGGGGGGGGTATGAAAAATGGTTCAGTGATCACATGGGAGGGCGCGTTGCTTTACTCAAACTTCATGATATGATTCGAGCAAAACTTCAGAAAGTTATCCAGACAAAAACGGCGTCGGCATTTTATATCGAAGAAAATGGATGGCTATTCGACTTTACCCCCTCACGTCCTCCGTCTCTCATACAGTCTGTTACCAGAACTTTGAAAACTTTTGATAACTTCTGCAAGGCAAATAAAATCAAATTATTTTTGTTGGAAGTTCCTCGTAAAGAAGTTATTTACTCAGACTTCTATTATGGTACTGGAAATACTAAGAGGGGAAATGACAGACTTGAGACGATACACCAAAACATTAGAACGGAAGCAAGGGAAAACGGCCTTCAATTAGTTTGTCCTCTACATCAATTGTTGGATGGACGAGAGGAAGATTATGTCTTTTTCAAGACGACCCAGCATTGGACAGATTGGGGCGCATACATAGGATATAGGGAATTAATGAAGGAAATCAAAAAGGATTTCCCTGACATGCCTGTTGTTTCTTTAGATGACTACCGGAGGTCTAGGAATCAGCTTGTCCGTGATGGATGGTATCGTCACTATGAATTTGGGCGACTCTATCGTCTTTTTAATTTTAGCGACGCCCCCCATAATAGTGCCGTTTATAACTACTATGACCACAAGAATAGCGACAAGATGGTGGTTAAAGTCGGGAAATATACAAAAGATTACACTTATCCAGAAGGAAAGTACAAAATTATGCTTATCGGGACATCACAATGTGACAATCTTACCCAGTTTCTACCTTATTCAGCAGCTCAAACTAAATATATTAGAGTAAATAATGGACAGGTAAAAATGGCAGATGAAATGAAAATTCTGAAGTTGTACAAGAAGGACATTCTCAACTTTAAGCCGGATATTCTCATTCTCTGTTTCTTTTCATGGAATTACCCTCAAATGCCAAAAATTTGTAACCAGTGATTTATAGCCATGTTATTCTCATCAACCGTATTTTTGTTTTTGTTCCTGCCAATCGTTTGCGCTTTGTACCTTTTGGTGCGGAAGGAGTTAAAGGACTATGTCTTGCTACTGGCAAGCATCTTCTTCTACGCCTGGGGCGAACCTCGGTATGTGGCGGTGATGCTGCTCACCATCATCATCAACTACGTGGGTGCTCTTTGGGTGGCGAATCTCAATAGCAAGAAAAAGTCCTTTGGTTTCACCTTGTTCTTGGGCGAGCGCACAAAATTGAACTGCTCATGTTCAGCTGCCAAATTGGCTCTTCTGCTCACCGTCTTAGGTGACCTGAGCTTCCTGTTCTACTTCAAGTACTTCAACTTCTTTGTCGAGAACATCAACGCGCTTTTCGACGGGCACATCGACTTCATCAAGGTGATCATGCCCATCGGTATCTCCTTCTACACCTTCCAGGCCATCAGCTACGTTGTGGACGTCTATCGGGGGGAAGTCGAGCCGCAGAAAAACATTTACAAACTCGCTCTCTACATCACCCTCTTCCCGCAGTTGGTGGCGGGACCTATCGTCAAGTACCACGACGTAGCCGATCAGATTGAACACCGCACAGTGGACTTCGAGAAAGTAGCCTACGGCGTGAAACGCTTCATCGTGGGACTTGCCAAGAAAGTCCTCCTCGCCAACACGCTGGGAGCTGTCGCCGACAAGGTGTTTACGCAACCGATCGACCAACTGGACTGCATGACGACCTGGCTGGGAGCAATCTGCTACACCTTCCAGATCTACTACGACTTCAGCGGTTACTCTGACATGGCCATCGGTCTTGGCTCCATCTTCGGGTTCAAATTCCTGGAAAACTTCAACTACCCGTACGTCTCGCGCTCCATAACGGAATTTTGGCGTCGGTGGCACATCTCCCTTTCAACGTGGTTTAGAGAGTACATATACATCCCGCTTGGCGGAAACCGGAAAGGAAATCTGCGTTGCTACGCCAATTTGTTCATCGTGTTTCTGATCACAGGGTTTTGGCATGGCGCGACGTGGAGTTTCATCGTATGGGGCGTATGGAACGCTGTATTTATCATTGTGGAGAAGGCAGGCAGGAACATGAAGCAAAACATTGGGACAAAAAGCGATTCTGATAAAGCATCAAACAATTTTTTGCAGAGCTATGATAAAGTGTTCCATTTACTCTCTCCGCTGAGGCACCTGTATGCGCTTCTGGTGGTTATAATCGGATGGGTGATTTTCCGAGCCGACACGCTATCGTACGCATGGCA
>CANQSS010000009.1 GCA_947626545.1 uncultured Akkermansia sp.
CAGAGAATGCAAGACTGAAGTGCCGATTTTATTTTATCCCTTCATTATCTGTCTCAGCGAATTTGCCGGAGACCCGAATTAACAGTCGACCAAACAAAAAATATTTGACGCAATCATCCCAATACTTAATTTTTAACAAGGGAATCCAGAAAAAATATAATTTTTTCTCGCCGAAAGTTTCTGTTATCCTAAGAGGGAAGGCATTAAGAGTTCGACGTCCACCTTGCTTAATGAGCTGAATTTTTCGAGCGAGACTAGGAGGAAGATTCGTTGGATTAGCCCAATGTTCTCTTGCAAAAGTTGCTCCGACCGCCGCAATATACGCCTTTTCTTCTTTTGAACCAGCAAACAAACACGCAAATAAATAATAGTCGAAAAATAAGAAGGCCAAGAGCAAGGAGTATTTCTCATTGCGCTGCCTTGTCTCACAAAACTCACACAACAAAATAGCCACCCGGAGGTGATCCGAACTGCGTTCCTTCCTCTTAAAGGTGTCGCTCATAGTGGAGCCGGGACGCCGGCGATAGTGGTACAATTTCTCCTGCAAATAGAAAGCACTTCGGGAGCACATCATGTAGGCATTGAAAAAATACGCATCCTCATACTTTAGTCCCTCAGGAAAACGAATGCCAAATTGGTCAATAATACTCTTTCGATAGACTTTATTCCACGCAGAAACATCTGTACGTAAAATAACAAACTCATTGATGGACTGCTCGCCCTCAAACTTAATCTTGTAATACTGGCGATCTGAGTCTTCAAATTCCAAATCACTTTCATAATGTATTTGTGTACCACAAACGGCTATATCACATTCAGATGTTGAAATAGCAGCAAACATTTGCGCGCACATCGTTGTCTCGTACCAATCATCACTGTCGCAAAACATGATGAAGGGTGCTCGAGCCATATCTAACCCCGTGTTACGAGCCGCGCTCTGTCCTCCATTCTCGCGAGTAACTACGCGTATACGTTCATCTAGCGGTGCATATTCAGCAAGAATTTTCCCACTGTCATCTGTACTCCCATCATCCACGAAGATGATTTCTATATCATGAAGCGTCTGCTCAATGAGACTCTCTATGCACTGCCGCAAATAGGGTTGTACATTATATACCGGTACAATGATGGAGATAAGTGGAGTCATGCGTTGAAAGATGAATTAAGCCGAGACGCCGTAGCATCCTTTGCAGGCGTATCCGCAAAAGACGGTAACATTTCCCATGAAGGAATTCGGCGTTGGATGCGAAATAAGCTAAAGAATATACGATAGGTAATAACATCCTCGGAGATCTTACGTTTATACAAGGGCCGTACTAGCGAATGAATAAGACGGGTAAAAGGCTTTTTTAATGGAGGCTCTCCCATAATGAGTACAAAATCCTGCCACTCGAGACGACGGCGAAACTCATGGCAAAAAAGGCGTGCTTTGGAATACCCTGCAAATGCATCGCGTATCATGGGCTCAAACGCGGCACGTCCGGGAGCATCAAGACGCTTCCAGTTCCACATGTAATTATTCCATTTTATATGCGACCTCAGACGAGACGAACTGTTTGCCTTCTCCGGATATTGTGCAATAAAACGCTCAATCTCTTCCCATTCGTCAACAATGCAGAAGATCTTGCTGGAGGCCTTCACGCTGGAGGCGGCATTATCTACACGATAATGATAAAAAGCACGGGAAGAGAGGAAAACATCTGAAGCACATGCCCATACCTTAAAATTGAAAGAGGTATCTTGGTATGAAGCTCCGGGCGATTCGAGGAAACGAATATCGTTTTCCAGTAAAAATCTTCGCTCGTATATAGCCGACCAAATGCTTGGTTGGGCATAAAAAATGGAACTACGATAAGCAGGGCAAAGCCGCTGATCCTCATCTTGAAGAGGGATAATCTTCCGATATCTAGACTCACCATCCGTTTGATATTCAAAAAAATTACTTTTTACCACAGGAACTTGATGCTGCTTGGCCAACGAGTACATTTCCTCAAACATTTCCGGCTCGACCCAATCATCGCTTTCGACGATGCCGATGTATTCGCCTTTTGCTTCGCGTAAACCGACGTTCATCGTAGCACCGTATCCGCTATTCGGCTTGTGAATCGCGCGGAATCTTGCATCATGTTCCACAAATTCATCGCAAATAGCAGCGCAGCCGTCTGTGCTACCATCATCCAGCAGGATCACTTCCATCTCATGCAATGTTTGTGCGCGGAGGCTCTCCAAACACTGTCTCAAATAGCGTTCGACATTGTACACCGGCACGAGTACCGTTACTTTAGGACATAAGTTCATGGTTCAGCTCATCGAAAAGTTGCATGGCACGCGCAATAGCATCGTCCATGTTGTAATAGCGGTAATCACCGAGTCGTCCCAGAAAATGGAGCTGAGGCGATGCTTGAGCGAGATCAGTATACGCCTTGTAAAGAGCCCCCGCCGATTCCGATGCGATGGGATAGAAACGTTCGTTTTTGCCACGACAGAACGCCTCGGGATACTCCTTCGCAATAACGGTATAGGGACACTGCTCATTAAGATAATACTTGTATTCGTGAATACGCGTGAAGTCGTAATCGCTGGGAAAATTGACGACGGCGCGACTTTGATAGTAGGGGAAAGCGTACTCTTCAAGTTCTATACGCTCACTTCGGTATGGCAATTCCCCCAACTGATAATTAAAATATTCGTCAATAGAGCCAGAGTAGAAGATGTGCGAAAATGAATTTGCTTCGCTGCGCACCTCCGCATAATCTGTGCCCAATCTCAGCTCTATATTTGGATGCTCTATCATGCGCCGCACGGTTTCTGTGTAACCCAGCGAGGGGATACCTTGATAAGGATCGGTGAAGTAACGACTATCCCGACTGATGCGCACGGGCACGCGCGCGGTCACGGCGGCATCTGTCTTTTCCGGAGGTGTACCCCACTGTTTACTCGTATAATCACGAAAAATTTTGTCGTGAACAAACTGCGCAAGGAAACGCAAATCCGTATCCTGACATTGCATAAAATCCAGCACAGGGACTTGTACGCCGTAATCAAACCGTTCGAGCAATTGCCGTTCCAAACGGTCCGCTAATGTGGGAGGAAAACACAAACGAAGACTCTCAAGGTTAAAAGGCACGGGAACCTCTATCCCGTCCACCATGGCCACAACGCGGTGTTGGTATGTATTGAAGTTTGTGAAGCGGGAGATAAACTGCCACACCCGTCGTGATTTGGTATGGAAAATATGCGATCCATATTTATGGATGGTAATTCCATTCTGATCTCGATAATCATATGCATTGCCGGCAAGATGACTCCGGCGATCAATTAGAAGAACGCGGTAATCTACCTGCTCCGCCAATAAGCGCGCCATCGTGGCGCCGGCAAAACCGCATCCTACGACAAGAACCCGTTTACTCGCTGACATATCTCAAGTGAGAGGATTTTTTTGATGAATTTGCCCAAATTCCTCTTTCTGGCTTGACGAAAGGCTTTGCGGCGCGTAGAGGTAAGTTGTGATCTTGAAATTCGTGTGCCCAAAGTTGCAACTTGTGCGTTGCCTTGGACATGCGGTGCAGCTGGTGGTGGGTGGTGTTGTCCGCATGCCAGCGATAGCGGGAAAGCACCTCTCGGATATTACAGAAGCGGGTGTGATCTGTGAGTCGCAGCCACAGACAGTAGCCCTTGGCGAGGGAATACCCTTCTCCACAGCGGATGGTGTGTTGTGTGAGCACGATCTTGCGGATCATGGCGGCCGGATGTTTTACGGCACAACCTGCCATGCGCACTTTCTTGATCTCAGTGTCGCGCTCTGGGAAGTGAAACTTGGGCGCGTCAGGGGAGCTATCCACCCAACACTGCACACTCCTATTCCCGGGGTGTCCATCCATGCAGGCTACCTCTTTCTCAAACCGCTGCGGTAGAGAAATGTCGTCATGATCCGTCATTGCGAGGTATTCCCCACGCATCGCATCCAGCAGCTTGTTTCGCGAGGCGAATATGTTCAAGTTCCTTTCATTTTTCTTGTAAATGATGCGCGGGTCATCAAAGGAGGCCACGATGGCGTCCAATTCGGCGTTTTCCGGTGAGCCGTTGAGAGTGATAAACCCAAAGTCTGCAAAGGTCTGGGAAAGGATGGAGGCGATACACTCGCGCAGGTGTTGCGGGTGCGTGTTATAGACAAGCAGAAGCACCGAGATTTTTGGGGAAGTACTCATAACGCAGCATCTCCCCCGGCACACACACTGCCGTATTCATTTTTCGTGACCCAGCATGGGATGCCGAGCAGGTAGTATTTGCGCGTCACCACGCAATTGCCGGGTTGCACCCTATCTTTACACCGACAATGAAAAATCCCTCCCCACTTGGATCGAGTGCCAACCCAGCGGCGCTCTGCCAACAGAGAAAGACGCTGTTTATGCTCCGGGAGTAAATGGGGAAGTGGAGCAATGTGCCTGCGTGCGAAATTAAGCGCCCGATTTTCCATATCGCCCAGCTGCCTTTTGTTGCCGGCTAGGCTGAGCGCACCAGCGCAAAGGCGCAGCCAAGTATGGGCAAGGTAGGGGAGGTGTTTCTCGACGAGAAGATGTTGTTCGTAGTATTTCCAGATCAAATTGGCAACTTCAATGCAGTCCGAAGCATGATAGTGCAGTTCCCGGCAATAACTATCCATGAAACTACCTGCGTGGCGATAGTAAAAGTAGAGTTTCTCGGGCAAAAATGTCACGCAGCCCACATACGCAATGTAGGCTGCCAAAAAATACTCGTCTTCAAAGCGTAAACCCTCTGGAAAGCGAATACTCCCACGTTCAATGAGTTCACGGCGGTATATTTTGTTCCACACACAGGCATTAGTTCGCATGAATAGAGAATCACTAGCAACATGTTTACCCTTAACAGGCAGTGTAAAGTATTGCGTAAGAGGTTTATGCTTCCACCCCTTCCCGAAGACCTCCTGCACTCCACACACTGCCATGTCTGCTCCATTCCGCATGGCTGCGAGCAGCCTCGCACACATGCTCGGTTCATACCAGTCATCCCCATCACAGAACATGATGAAGGGCGCCTGTGCCGCATCCAAGCCGGCGTTGCGAGCAGAGCTCGTGCCTGCGCCTGTCTTTGCGAGGACGCGCACGCGCGCGTCGCGCGCAGCGTAGTCCTCCAAAACCTTCACCGAGTCATCTGTGCTTCCATCATCGATGCATATGGCTTCCCAATCCTGAAAGGTCTGATCGCGAAGAGAGTCCAGGCAGCGACCCAAGTATTTGGCGCAATTATAGACGGGTATAATGATCGAAATCTCAGGCATGACATCATGACGCACTTTCTCCGAGTTCATTGTATAAGCCCTTCGTTCCTCCTGCTGTAGGCAAAAGACTCTACACCACAGCGATTATCTCATTTTGAAAGAGATAGTCAAGCACAAAATTGTATGCCGATGGGTATTAAACTCTAATCAATTAGACTTCGGAATTTTGCAACATTGTAGCATGGGATTTTTTACTAACAATATCATAGGTAAATCGTTTGTTGGTCAACGAGAAAGAAAATTTTTGGGAGATCATCTCTTTCAAAAAGAGATAATCACGGCGGCGTAGGGAGGGGTGTTTGCCCATAGTAAAGGTGGTGAGGAGTTTATACAGTGGGTACGAGGTGTGTGGGAGGGATGCGTTATAATGTCATGCCTGAGATTTCAATCATCGTACCCGTATACAACTGTGCTAGTTATTTGCCCCGTTGTTTGGATTCTCTTTTGGAGCAGACTCTCTGCGATTGGGAAGCAATTTGTATTGATGACGGCAGCACGGATGATTCTGCTATGATCTTGAAGACCTACGCCGGACGGGATGCACGAATACGTGTGATCTGTCAGGTAAATGCTGGGCTGAGCGCGGCGCGCAACGCTGGGTTGTTACAGGCACAGGCTAACCTGATCATGTTTTGCGACAGCGATGACTGGTATGCTCCCACTATGTGCGAAAAAATGTACTCTGCGATGCAGGGTGATGCAGAGCTGGCCGTGTGTGGTGTGCAGGAAAAGTTTGAAGGATTGAGGAATCGCAAAACAGTCTCCCACTTTGAGCTGCCGGGGACAGGAAAGATGTCCGTGACGGACAAGCTTCTGTGGCGCTGCAATGTGTGTGTATGGAATAAAATATTCAGAAAAGAAATTATTGAACGTGAGCAGCTTAAATTCCCGGAGGGCTTGCTATTCGAGGATGAATATTTTTTCGCGGTTTATTCAGCCTATGTGAATCAAGTGGTATTCTTACCAGAGAGACTTTACTTTTATAGGCGGAGCGCATCAAGTATAACGGGTCGTCTCGCCAGTGGGGAGCTCAGGCAATGCGCCGAGCAACGTGCTCGTATAGCAAATCTCATTTGGCTATACCACGAGCAGCGCGACCTCACGAAGAAGCGCCTTCCTTACCTTGCCCATGTTTGGCTGAGGCTTTACGCCAGCGCACTCTGCCTGACTGAGAACGAGGAGGAATTGGTTGGGATGGAAGAGAATGCGTTGAATTTTGTTCGCTCGCACATCGAAACTCTCTCTCGGGACTTACCGCCCGTGTCAAAACAGCGACTAGCACTGCTCTCCGAGCATCGCTGGGTCGGTACTCAGTTTAAATGGGGCGGTTTGCTCCGTTGCCGCAGTACAGATAGGATGCGTCCGGACGAGGGAGCTATGATGACCCGCAAGTACTACCTGTTGGGTATCTTATGTTGGAAATGCTGGAAAAAATACACGAGCTGAGCATTATCATGACATTTCCGAAAAAACTGCCTGATGGTTGGCTATTGATTCGTACGAATCATAATGGCGCATTTGTTGACGGAAACTTGGGGGTGGATACTACATTCGTCCCAAGAAAAAGCGATCCCAACACGCAATTCATTTACGATTTACGATTTACGATTTACGATTTACGATTTGGGAAATTCCCGCGCTTGCGCGCGAACTTGGCGAAGTTTGCCGTCTTGCTGGCTTACTTCCTTCATCCATAGGAAGCGCATGAGGAATGGGTTGAATGAGCCCGGAGAGGATTTTATTGGGACACGTGTACTTTCCACCACATCCGTCCCAAGAAAAGCGATCCCAACACGCAATTTATTTACGATTTGAGATTTGCGATTTGAATGCTAGCGCGCTACGCGCGAGATTGCCGAGCCGGTGCGTAGCGGAATTCTTGAAACGATGGTGCGTTGATAGGAGGAAAGCATCCGCTGTTACGCTATGCCGAATCGTCAATGCTTTGAGATTCTTGCTGATTTACCTTCTTCATCCATGGGAAATGCATGAGGAATGGGTTGAATGAGCCCTGAGAAGATTTTATTGGGACGCGTGGCGTTTCATTTCACTCTTCTTTGGCTTCAACACCTATCACTATCGCATGGTGACCATTGCGGAGGAAGCCTACCTTCCTGATTGGGATGACCTGCGCCGGTATCCTCCCTCGGTGTTGGTCGAGCGATTGAGGAGAAGATTGTTCGCGCAATTCGTCCATAGCACGCAAGCAGAGGCGCCGGAATTGAGGAATATGATTAGCCGGGTAGGGAAAGGGATTATGTTTGGCGAGTCAAATCCGGACATTCGCGACCTCGCGCATGAGGATTTCTAGATTCTCGCTCGCTGTGCTTGACGCGTGGATAGATTTGGGTGGCTTTGTGACTAGGTGAACCTTGGGGCAACCAATCGTCTCAAAGGAGTGCTGATACACCGAGGAGACCTTTTTGTAGGAATTATCAAGCAGGTAAACCTCTTTGTCCATGAGCATGCCCGCTATTCCTACATGGAGCCGATCGGTCACAACGGCGTCCAGGCTATCCACCGTGCTGAGAAAAATGGCTGCGCAGCATAGGATTCGCCGTCGGGAGCTGGAGAGGTCGATGGAACCCGTGTCGGACAAATCGAGGTCGGAACCGTAAGTGTGGATGCTTTCACGGTCCCGTCGCAGGAAAAATCCCACGTTGGTTCGTTGCAGGTAGAAGGATTTGATTTTGCGCAAAACACCCAGATCGTAGGGGAAGACTTCACGGTTGTCGTAGTGGAAAACCGAGCTACTGAGACGAAGGGCCATATCGTGGTCTAGGATAATCTCTGCTCCGGTTCGGGCACGTTGAAGGTAATCGTAGCTCTGCTGCTCTCGGCAAAAAATCGTGAAGCGGGAATCAAGTTCACGCAGGAGCGCATCGCAGTTCCAAAAGCTGCTCGGCAGAATGAGTACCTTTTTGGCATGCCGAAAAAGCGGTAAAAACTCTTTTTGCCAAAAGCTCTGATAATAAGGGCACCATATACCTCCTCCTCCGTATACAAGATTCTCGGGTAAGCCATTCTTCTCATGAAAGCAGTATGGAAGACCGTGTGTGTCAAAAAATTGTAGGGTCGATGCGGCAAGTAAGGCATCCCCTAAGTTCCCAGGGTCCGGGATATAAGTGAACGGCTCCATGGATCTCAATTTCTCGAGGAGCACACGGTTAT
The DNA here is from genome assembly GCA_947626545.1 of uncultured Akkermansia sp. GTDB lineage: Bacteria > Verrucomicrobiota > Verrucomicrobiia > Verrucomicrobiales > Akkermansiaceae > Akkermansia. The sequence goes on from CANQSS010000009.1 coordinate 8,471, forward strand.
CGATCGAGACAGGGTGAAAGTTGCGGGCATCGAGCTGCAATTGAACACCCGGTTCGGCTTGAGAAATGTGTGGGAGTGGTATCCCACATACCCGCCGGCTGATATACCCTTCACACAGTCGTGAGTTGTAGATGCGTACCCCCAAGAACCGAACAAGCGTGCTATCGGCATCCTTTTTGATGTTCAGCAGGCAACTTCTATGACGCCGTTGTGTCATATCATAAAGCAGACAAGAGGAAATTTTTTGAGGTCTGCACGACGCATAGCCATGAATATCCGTTCCTTTCGTCAGATTCAAGATGGACGCTCTTCGCCCATTCGTTCCAAGTATTGACGAAGAGCATGCCATCGCCAAGTAATCTGTTGACCATGCCTTTTTTCACGTTAGTAAGATAAAATTTTTCAACAATTTCGGTAGAGCATCCAAGCAAACGCGCTCGCCTCTCTCCCTACGACGAGCCGTATTGTCCCATGATGGGGATACACACTGAGAGCGTGGATATCGCACGTACTTTGCCTGTGTATATAGAAAGAAACTCGTAAATAATCTGATTTTGGTGCGCACCCAGCCAATTATCTCTTTTTGAAAGAGGTAATCAAGCTTAAAATTATGCATCCTTTGAATAAAAATTGCTAAAGGAAATTATGTTAGAGGATTTTGCGGTTTGTGTTCTGTGTCGATTTTTTTTGAAAAGCAAGACGTCATTATTTTCTGATATATAATGAGTTGTTTATGTAACATTTGCTCATCTCTTTCAAAAAAAGAAAATCAGAAAGGTGCGCACTTTGCACAGCTGTGTGGAGATATTTTTTGGAAATCCCCTCAAACCTCGTAATTATGCGCATAATGTCATCGTATCGACGACGTTACGGGGACCAATGATCGAAAATCGTAAACAGACGGCGTCAGGCGCCATAGCATCAGTCCCACAGGGTGGGAGGCGGAGGGGAGAGGCGTCGCGGGGCGAGTGCAGAGAGAGCGAGGAAGAGGAGCAGCCAACAAAGGAGCCATGAGGAGAGGCTTATCCAAAGGCCAGAACGGTAGGAGAGCCAGGCGAGGAGCCAGATGCCGGCAAGTCCGGCTACCATGAGAGTGAGACGCAGGAGCAGGGATATGCGCGGCAGGAAAATGAGGGCGACCAAGGTCAGTAGGGCAAGGATGGCAAGTCCGATAGGTGAAGCTTGGAGAGGAGTAAGGCGCAGGAAGTGCGCTTGCTCGGTGCGTGTGCCCGGCATGTAGGTGGTGTGATCCTGAGCGAGGAGGCAGGAGATGCTGGCGGCGATGAGTTCTCCGCGGTTGGCCGGAGTGTTGGTCAAAGAAGGGCGGAAGAGCACGGCGATTTTACCTGCCGAGGAGGAGCTTTGAGGGGCGTTGACGGTCGGATGCAAGGCTTCTTGGAGCGGAAGCATTTCGGCACGGGCAGCGCCGAGTGGGGTACGCCCGTGGGCATCCAACGGCAAGGTGCGGTCGCCGAGCTGCAAGTAACGGCCAAAGTGCACGTGCAGATCGGTCGTGGTGATTCCAAGGTAGTGCATGACCATGCTGAGCGGCAGGGTGGGCAGCACATCGTCATTCCAACGCACGAGTAGGGGCAGGGAGAGACCTCGGGCGTCAGCTTCCTCACGACTGAGCAGTTCATCCTCCACAAAGTCGGGGGCAGGACCTACAGAATCATCTACGCGGTGGGGCAGGTGGTAGGGGCGAGCCATGTTGGCAGTGGGAATGCCGGAGGGATCTCCCTCCAAGTGGTCGGGGGGGATGGCCGAATCTTTGAGGTGTTGCGGGGTTACCTGTGCTTGGGCTGCATTGTGGGCTTGCAGACCCACAGAGAGGTGTTTCAGCGACCCCAGAGCATTGCCGAGCATGAGATGTACCGTCTCGTTGCCCTCATCAAGCCAGGTAAGCGGAGAGGAAAGGGCCACGTGATAGATGGCGTGGCGGGAGGAGAGACAATGCAGGATTGTTGCAAGTTCCTGGATCTTGGGGTCAGGCGTAGGGGATTCATCAAGGTCGGAATCCCAGACAGTGCAGTATATGGGAGGATACTCCGGTACGCGGTGAGGAGTAAGTACCTTGAAGGTACGAGGTCCTTCGCCGGGGAGAAGAAGACGCAGAGGTTCGTCTGAGCGTTCGGCGGCAGCCCGGTAGAGAGCTAGATCTGCGTTGAACAGACGTGGCGTTGCAAACCAGGCCACAAAACTGAGTGCACAGAACCAGAAAAGAATGGCTGCTAGATGGCGGACAGGATGCATGTGGCGAGGGGAAAGGCTGGTGAGTGCGGAGAAATAGCCATGCAAAGCTCGCGCAGGGTGCGCAGAGCGGTGGGTATGAGCTGCAGGTACCACTCCTTGTGCTGATTGTAGCCGATGTTCGCGTAGGCGCCCAAGGCCTGCATGAGGCGTTGCAGCGTGCAGGCCTGCAGCACATCGTGCCGCGGTTGGAAACCGGGCATGGTTGCAAGCTGAGCGAGCAACTCCGCGCGGTCGGCGGCGGTCAGTTCCATGTATGGATCGTAAAGGAGCGAGGCCAGGTCATACTCCGGCAGGCCGAGGCGCATGCCTTGGAAGTCGATGCAGTAGGCGACACCGTCGCGTAGAATGATGTTCTGGCTCTGGAAATCGCGGTGAACCGGGCAGCGCGGCAGCTTGTCGAGCCAGTCGGCGAGCGCATGGGCAGCGGGAAGCTGCGCAAAGGAGGTCGCCAGCGGGCGCTTCAGGTGGTGTCCTAGCAAATGTTCTGCGAAGTAGGCCTGCTCCCATGTGTAAAGAGAGGTGTCGAAAGGCGGCTGGAGCGGCCAATTGGCCTGCACGGCGTGGAAAGCTTGCATGGTGCGCAGAGCCGCTGTACAGGCAGCCAGACGGACAGCGCGCGGGGCAGTACGCAGGGAGAGCAGACTCTGCTCGCCAAGATCTTCCACCAAGCAGGCTCCGCAATCGTTGGGGAGCGCGCGACGGGCAAACACGCGAGGTACCGGCACACCCGCCGTCAACAATCCATCAGCCGCCGTCAGAAAAGAGGCATTATCAGCACGCTCCGGAGTCCAGAAAATACCGATCATACCGGAGCAGGCAGGAAGCGAGCAGCGCATGATACAGCGCCCGGAGGCCCCCTCTGCGATCGTCACGAGTTGCTCTGCTGCCACGGCAGTGTGAGTGTAATCCGCCATTAACTCTGCCAGGGCGATGCACCCATTTGGGGGAGCTTTTACCATGATGCATGGGTGAGGAGGAACTCAGAGCTTAAAAAAGCTCAGATCGGAATCATCCTTTTTTGGGGGCTCAGCTTCAGGTTTAGGGGCGGGTGGGGGAGTGGACGCCTTCTTCTCAAAGGGTGGAGGAGTAGCAAAGGGAGAGGAAGCCTGGCTTTTCTCGGGTTTCGGTGAGGGGACATCAGCTTCGGCCGGTCGTGAGGGGGGAAGCTCATTGCCATCGATGTGAAAGTAAGAGCTGTCCTTGTTCAGCTGGGTGTTGGTGGTAGAATTCGTGGAAATCACCGATTTGTTCGCAAAGGAGCTCTCAGGGATGTCTGTTTCATCATCCGACGCAACACCGACAGCCGAGCGTTGTAAGCGGATATCAATGAGGACAAAAAGGATAGCAGCAATAGCTAGAGGCCATGCTTGCAACATAAGGCTATCCAAGTATTCCGGAATCTCTCCCATGCTCGTGCGCGCAATAAAGCTTCCCAACTTGACACAACCGCACAAAAAGAAAAACAGCGCAATAATGACAGCTAAAACAGTGGCCATGGACGCATTGTACAGAAATGCGGCCTGATGTGCAAGAAAGAAAAGAGGTGAAATATCGCGATGCCACATCCGTCCCAAGAAAAAGCACCCACCAACACACGGTTATCGGTGTGCAATGCAGTATAAGCTGTTGGTTATTTACGATTTACGATTTACGATTTACGATTTGGAAATTTGGCGAGCCTCCGGCTCGCGGGGATGCAAAGCAGGCGCGGGGGGGTGAATTATGAAACCGCGCGCGGACGTAGTTAGAAAGGGGCATAGGCGCCTGGCGGCGCCTATGTACGATGGACCATGTACGATGTACGATTGAAAAGTGAGCGCGCGTTGCGCGGGGGAGCGAAGCAGAAGTAACGCGGAATTTTTGATGCGACGACCGGTCGTGGTTACAAAGCGGCGGTGGCAGACGGGGTTTGCCTATGTACGATGTTGGATGTACGATTGCATATAATGCGTAGCCGAGCTGCGGGTGGCGAGTAGACAGCGCGGATGCGCTGCCTCGCAGGGGTGAAAACTGACGACGGCTGTAAGTCAGTTTGGCCAAAAGCACAGCTTTTGCCCCGAAGGGGTAAGGAGTCGTGGGGCGACTCCGAAGCAACCAGGCCGATGGAGCGGCGGTGAGTCAATGTACGATGTGCGAGGGACGATGTATTAATAATGTGCTGCGCGTTGTGCCGATTATTGCCATGATTTTTGATGCGTGTAAACAATGATATCAGTCAACAAGAGCGTTTTCTCTGTTGATGAACTTCTCTCAAATGCGTTTGCCCTACCGGTGAGGCAACACGTCAAGATCACCGCGAGCAAAAAAATCCCCGCGAGCAAAAAAAGCCGCGGGGATGGAAAACAAAGGCTGCCGAGGAGGAAATTAATCCATTCCGCGGCGTGAATAGTGATACTTGCTCTGGAATCCAAGCTCTTCCGGGAATTCCGAAAACCCAGACCACGTATTGTACTCCTTGAGACCACTACGCCCGCAGCTGCCCTGATAAGGCGGACGGTAGGTGCACTTGTAGGTGGGAGCCCAGAACGTCACCAACTCGTAAAAGCCGTAGCCCATGCGCGTGAAAGAGCGGGAAAAGCCCTCCACGATGCCAACAGAATAGCCGGAATAGTCACCCTCACGCTCTTGCCAGCGGAGCATGGTAACAGGCAACTCCTCAATACCCCAAAGGATATTGCCAACAGCACGACCAAGTTTGCGAGTCGCGGTGTATTCAGAGGCAGGGGGAGCTTGGATGTCGCCGTAAACGGAACCGACCATTGCCAAAAGCAGGGCTGAGAGAAGAATGCGCTTCATGGTAACAAGACCATTAGCACATTCCGAATGGATATGCAAGCAAAAAATCCCGTTTTTGCAAATTTTTTGATGGTAAGAGGGGGAAAGAAAAGAACAGAGGGAAATCAGCGCCTGCATCAGCAGTAAAAAAAGATTCCCAGCATAATGGCTCCTACCACAAATTTGGCCAATATACCCGAGATGGCGCCGATGAGAGCGCCGAGACCGGATTTGACAGAGTCCTTCATTGTCTTACGGGCGTACGCCAATTCGCAGATGAGAGCCCCTAGGAAAGGGCCGAGAAGAAGTCCGACCGGGAATAGAAAGATGCCGCCGATTATCATGCCCAGGCCGCTGCACCAAATGGCGGCAGAACTGCTGCCGAACCGCCTGGCTCCCACCATGGCCATCAGATTATCCGTGAAAGAACCCAGCAACGCCAGCAAAACGAGCATCGTCCATACCCTCCATCCCGGCATGGGCGCCTCCCGAGCGAAGGTCCACGCCACGCACCCGCCCAGCAGCACCAAGTGCCCGGGGTACGGAAGTGCGCAGCCTAAAAAACCCAGCAAGAATAGTATCACGGCTAAGGCATAAAGCAGACTGCCTGACACGGAATCCCAAGAGAAGATGCTTGACCAATCGATGGCGCAGATGAGGGACATGGCTTAGGATGCAGAGTTTTGGAATGAAGCGCGTTTGCGGGCCGTGGCATCGGTGATGCGTTTGCGAAGGCGTATGAAGTGGGGCGTGGCCTCCACAAGCTCATCGGGTTCGATGTACTCAATGGCGCGTTCCAGCGAGAAGATACGCGGCGGAGTGAGCTGAATGGACTCGTTTTTATTAGCAGAGCGGTGGTTGGTGAGGTGCTTCTCGCGAGTGGGGTTCACGGGGATATCCACCGGTTTGGGCGTTTCGCCCACGATCATGCCCTCGTACACTTCATCCCCGGGCGAGATGAAGAGTGAGCCGCGCTCCTCCATCGCCTCCAGCGCATAGGGGCGCGCGATGCCGTTTTCCATGGACACGAGCGTGCCGCTGCGGCGCGTGACAATTTCTCCGGCAAGGGGAGCGTACTCTTTGAAGAGGTGTGAAAATATGCCGTGCCCGCTGGTGAGGTTCACCAGTTCGAACTCGAAGCCGATGAGACCGCGCGTGGGGATGGTAGCAGTAATGAAAGTGCGTCCCGCCCCCTTGTTTTCCATGCTTTCCAACACGCCGCGGCGATTGCCGAGAATGCGCACGGCGCCGTTTACGCAATCATCCGGCACTTCGATGAAGAGCGTTTCAAAAGGTTCCATCTTTTTCCCGTCTATTTCGCGCGTGATGACCTGTGGACGCGAAATGAGCAGCTCGTATCCCTCACGCCGCATTTGTTCCACCAAAATAGCTACCTGCATGGTGCCGCGCGCAGATACGCGGAAGATACCGGCCTGGTCCGTGTCCTCCACCTTGACGGAAATGTTGGTGCGTTGTTCGCGCATGAGTCGGTCACGGATGACACGAGAGGTCACATTTTTACCGTCCTTGCCGCCGAGGGGACCATCGTTGATGCTGAATTCCATCTGCACGGTGGGCGGTTCGATATTCACAAAAGGAAGGGGGGAATCTTCCGGGTCAGCGACAAGAGTTTCGCCGATATCTGCATCCTCAAAACCGGAGAGCCCGATGATATTGCCTGCTTCGCCCACAGCGGAATCGTTTGTTTGCAGACCGCTGTACTCAAAGAGACGCGTCACTTTCGCCTGCACTTGCGAACCGTCCGGGCGCAGTAGGTAGAGGGTGTCGCCCTTGCGGACAGTACCGCAGGAGATACGCCCCACGGCCACGCGCCCCACATAGTCATCCCAATCAATATTCGAGATGAGCATTTTGAAACTGCGGGTGGAATCGGCCTCCTTGGGTGGGGGGATACGCTCAATGATCCGGAAGAGTAGGGGGGTGCAGTCCACAGGCGGCTCATTTTCCAAGCTGTTCATGAAATACCCGTCCTTAGCAGAGCCGTACACGAACGGGGCATCGAACTGCTCCTCCGTAGCATCCAAATCCATAAGCAGCTCGAGCACTTGGTCATGCACGGCTACCGGGTCGGCATGCGGGCGATCAATTTTATTGATGACAACGATGGGCAGCAGCCCCTCTTCCAATGCTTTGCGGAGTACAAAGCGCGTCTGCGCCTGCGGGCCTTCATAAGCATCCACGACCAGAATGACACCATCCACCATTTTCATGACGCGTTCGACTTCGGCGCCGAAGTCAGCATGCCCTGGGGTGTCCACAATATTGATGGTATAACCGTTCCATCGGATGGAGGTGTTTTTTGCTTTGATTGTGATACCCTTTTCGCGTTCCAGATCCATGGAGTCGAGAGCGCGCTCCTGCACTTCCTGGTTTTCGCGGTAGGTGCCGCCCGCCTTCAGGAGTTGGTCCACCAAGGTCGTTTTTCCGTGATCCACATGGGCAATAATAGCCAAGTTACGGAACTTAGCCGCCCCCGCCTTCTGCAATTCATCCTCCATATGCGCACTCATTTTACACCCGTTCTATGCTTCTGAAAAGACAAAAACATTGACCACAGGGCAAACGCCACACGTGTCCCATGAAAAAAAGCGATCCCAACACGCAGCGCTCGGTGTGCAATGCGGCATAATGTGTTCATAATTTACGATTTACGATTTGAAAAATTCCCGCGCTTGCGCGCAAGTTCGGTGGAGCAGATGCGAGCGAGATGTGATGAAGCTGTACACGGGCATAATTAGAAAGGTGCGGGGATGCGGAGCAGAAGCGCGGAGAAACTTTCAAAACATTGCGTGTTGTCAGTTGGAATGATTCGTAGATATGCGATGCCAGCTTGCAGATTTCTTTTTCACCGTACTTCTTCCATGAAACGCGTGAGGAATGGGTTGAATGCACATCCGTCCCAAGAAAAAGCACCCCCAATGGCAGTTCATAGCACATCATGCAGCATAAGCCGTTGGTTATTTACGATTTACGATTTACGATTTGAATACTAGCGCGCTACGCGCGGGATTGCCGAGCCGGTGCATAGCGGAATTCCTGAAATGATGATGCGTTGATAGGGGGAAAGCAACTGGTGTTACGCTATGCCGGGTTCACTGCTATGCCGAATCGTCAATGGTTTGACATCTTATCGGGCTTACTTCCTTTGTCTGTTGGAAACGCATGAGGAATGGGTTGAATGAGCCCAGAGAAGATTTTATTGGGACACGTGTGGGTTGAATGAGCCCGGAGAATATTTTTATTGACACGTGTGCCCTTTTGAACATCTCGCTGCAAGCGCGTTTTCTACGGCATGGATTGTGTTGTCCTGTTGCGCCCGGGAGCAACGGCGTCAGTGTTCGTCATGTGCAGGGATTTGCACACCCAAGCATTCCATCGCCTCGCGCAGGATGGTAAAAAAGCCTGTGATGTCTGACTCGTCAATTGCCCCCATGGCAGCGAGACGGAATGTTCCCATCCCAGGTACCACGCCCCGGTAAATGGTATAGCCTCGGGCGTAGCAAAAATCGTGCACCTGAGAAAAATCTCATCGAGGGTCATCCGGATAACGAACACAGAGCACCAAGCCAGCCTGTGCCTCCGGAGGGACGAGGACTCGCAGACCCAGTCCATCTGCGCCCCGGCGCAGAGCAGCCATGATGCGTTGGATACGCGCGAGCTTGGGGCGTTCGCCCTCTGCGAAGAACTCTGCCAAGGCTTGAGCCGTGGCGTAGGCGGTTTGGACGGGTGGAGTGAAGTGCATTTCCCCGGAGTTGCGAAAGAAATCGTACTGGCGGAAGAGATTGCAGTAGTATGAACGTTTGGGGTATGCCGCCGATTGTTCGATAATACTGCGCCGCCCGATGATAAAGGAGAGACCGCAGGGACCGGCCAACCCCTTTTGCGATGAGGACATGCAAAAGTCAATGTGATCCGCCACGACATCGATGGGGAGCAGAGCAAACGACGAGGTTGTATCCACGACGGAAATGGCCGAGTAGCGGTGGGCAAGCTCACCGATGCGGCGAACGGGGTTGAGCAGACCGGTGCCAGTTTCGTGGTGGGTGCAATACACTAGGCCGATGGAGGAATCCGCTTGCAGGGCTTGTTCAATACAGCGCGTATCCGGTACAGCATCCCACGGGGCGTCCACGACAACATGCGGCAGGCCATAATAGCTGCATATTTCCTGAGCGCGGGCGCTGAACACGCCGTTACGCAGGATGAGTACTTTCTTTCCGGTATCCAGCAAGGAATTCAGGCAGGTATCGATATTTAATGTTCCCGAACCGGAAAAGAGCACGCAGGCAAAATCTCTCTCCGGCGCGTGCACGATGCGGAGGATATCCGAGCAGATGCCGCAGAGCAGGACGGAAAATTCCTTTTCCCGTGGGCAAATGTCGGGCATCACTTGCGCCCACTTCACGGAATTCGTTGTGGTAGACGGGCCGGGATTAAGCAGAACCTTTCGTGGGGGATTTTGCATGATGCGAGTTTGCCACGTGGTGTGCAGAGGGGAGGTTTACAAAAACGGCTACCGGGGACCTTTCTTTTCCTCTTGGGATCGGATGAAGGCAGCTTCTTTCTTGAGCAGGGCACTAACTCGATGCTTAGCTAAGTACACCTGAGCAAGGGAGACACCGAGCTTTTTATGAACCTCGGTCGGTTTCATGCCGCGGATGACATTGTAGTCGAAAATCTGAAACTGACGCGGTGAGACTTTCATTTTCACGCGGTCAAGCGCAGCTTTCATTACATTGTTCTGCCATTCCTTGTCCCATATATCCTCAAAGGATGAAGAGTCTAAGTCCGGTGTTAAATCCAGAGGAGAGGTTGTGCCGGGGGCATCGACGGCAGATGACGTGTCCTTGCTGCGCGCGCGGAACTGGTCGCTGATACGCCAGCTGGTAATTTTCCAGAGCCATGCTTTGAATGAGCCACGTTCGGGGTCATACGCCTGTTTGCGAGATTGCTTGGCGATCGTGATGACGACTTCCTGCACTACATCCCATGCTTCGTGCTCATGCAATCCCGCCTGAATAGCTACGGAGTAGATAGGACGCCAGTACGTGCGGTAAAATTCATCCCAGCTCTTGCGATCGTTCCAGTCGGAGAGTTTCAGAATGAGGCTGCGGCGCGTGCGCTCGGCAAATTTTTCCAAATCGTTGGGACGAGCCTCATCGCTCTGTGGAGCATCCGCATCCATGCTGACACTATAACACAAATCACCCTGCGATGCAAGGCACAAGAATGGCATCCGCCATACCGTGGATTTTTTTCTTGTCTTCCGGCACAATGGTGGCCAGACAGCCTGCCAGTTCCGTGCGCTTATCCGCCCGAAAATAGTAGGGACATAAACGAACACGGCCACGCATCATAGAGATGTCTCCGTGGGCATTATAATAGGGATGATTTATAATGGCTGCGTCGAAGAACTCTTGCATGATCCATGGATGAGAGGGAAAATCGGAAAGAGCGCTGAAAACAGCAAGTTGCCACTGTTCACAGGGAACATCATGTCCGATGATGACGCTGCGGCTTCCCCAGGAAAGGGGAGAGAAGCCGGAGATTTTGAGCACGAGCCGGCGAGCTTGGCGACCGAGGGCTGCCACTTGCTTCCACGAGTGCAGATTCAGGTGAGGAAGAGCTGCTTGAGCGGGAAGAGGGGCAGGATCCAGCACCCAAGAGTGTGGAACGAGCGAGAGGAGTGTTTGGAGGTGAGTGCTGCGTAGCTCATTCTGCCACGTGGGAAGCATACCCGGCATGTGCAGTAGCGCCAGCCACAGCTTTTCCTCCAAGTGTGCCACGGGTGGTGGGGAAAGGGAGCAGATTCCTGTTGCGGCCATCTGACAGAGCTCGCGGGAGGCTGGAATATTGTCGGAGTCAAAAAGTTCCCAAAAGCGATAGATGGGACGAGAATCCGTGTACGGAGTCGGCAATTGTTCAGCTCGACAAGCGCAAAAAGGAGAGCCGAGCTGCTGGGTCAGCCAGTTCATTTCCGGGCGGTAGTCAGCAGATTCATTGGAAACGGCGATGGTAGCGCCCTGAGGAAAGCACCGCCGCATGCCTTGAGCGATGCCATCTGCACCACCGAGCACCGGGAACCCGGCGGCTGCGTACACCAGCGAAAGCCAATAGGTGATACCAACTCCGCCCGGTACGCTGTCGATTTCCACCAAAGAGAGCGTGCCGTTTTCGCCGAGCAGCAGATCAGGTCGGATGATGCAGGGAACAGCAGTTCGCAGCGCAGGGCTGCGTTGCACCTTCACCAACCAGTCGGGCTTTCTGGCGTCCAGCATGGGCGCTAGCCAAGAGTGCAGGCTCCCCTCTGCACTGCGGCGGTAGATGCGCTGCGCTGCATCTTGAAACCGAGCCAGAATGTGACCGAGGGAATGCAGACGGCGTAATACGGTGCGATTGAGCTTCAGCGGCTGCGGAGAGATTAGCCACGGCAAAGCTTTTTCTCCGCGCGGAAACAGCCCGGTAGCGGGTACGGCCACCAATAGATCCCTCATCTTCAACACGCTTTTATTCTAAATGAGAAACGACGTCATGTAAAGCATAAAAGGTGACAGGGCAACCGCATTTGAAAATGCGGTTGCCTATGTACGATTTACGATGTACGATTTATTAATAATGTGCGCGTTGCGCAGATTCTTTTCGGATCATTAACGTATGCAGAGATTCCTCTAGATCCATCATTATGATGACCGGTTGTTGTGATGATTTTGATACGTATAAACAGGGATATCAGTCAATAAGAGCATTTTCTCTGTTGATGACCTTCTCTCAAATGCGTTTGCCCTGTAAAAGGTGACTGTTTTTGTGCAAGGGAGGCGGGGGAGGGGTCATACGTGTATTATGCCAGAGTTTGCAAATAGTTTTACCGGGATGGCGGCTGGGAGAATGCTGACACACAGCGAGCTGGTGAGAGCCATCCGTTTCATGATTGCAGCAGAGTTTGAGGCGATTCAACTCTACGAGCAACTCGCTGAATCCACAGATAATGAGGCAGCGCGCAAGGTGCTACATGATATCACGAAAGAGGAAAAAGAACATGCCGGGGAGTTTCGTCACCTGCTCACTTTGATAGCGCCGGGGGACGAAGCTGACTACGCCGAGGGACGTGAAGAAGCGCGCGACTACCTATCTCCACTCATGGATGACGAGGAAGCGCCGGAATGTGATTAGGAGCGCTCTCGTAATGCGTCTAATCCCTCGCGAATACCCGCGTCCATGGCGTGGAAGAGCATCCGCAGTTCATCTTCATTGATGCACAGCGGGGGCATGGCCACGACGGTGTCGTGGGTAACCGGGCGGGTGAGCAGGCCATGCTTGCGCATGGCGATGCAGGCGCGTTCGCCAGCGCGATCATCTTGACAGTACGGTGTACCGTCCGGGTGGGCAATATCGATGCCGGCGATGAGACCGCAAGTGCGTGCGGCGCAGACATAAGGATTGTTCTCGTGCAATTCCTCGACAAGTTGGCGGAGGAGTGCGATTTTTGGCGGCATATTCTCAAGTACGTGCTCCTGCTCAAAAACCTCCAAGCTTGCCAGCGCCGCGGCACAGCCGATGGGATGAGCGGTGAAACTGTGCCCGTAGTAAAAGGATTTGTTCTCGCTGTAAGCACCAAGGAACGTTTTATAGACATCCTCAGTGGTGAGGCAGGCCGCCATGGGCGTGTAACCGGAGGTAAGTCCCTTGGCACAGCATAAGAAGTCCGGGATGACATCCTCGTGCATGCAGGCAAACATTTTGCCGGTGCGACCAAAACCGGTCATCACCTCATCACAGATGAGAAAAATACCGCGTGCTGTGCAGAATTCCCGGAGCTCGCGCAGCAGGCCGCGCCGCCAAGGGGTCATGCGGTTCACCCCTTGAATGATGGGCTCAATCACGATGCCTGCCACCGTATCCGTGAAATCGGCGGGCAAAGCGAGCAGCTCATCCATCTCGCGTACGTGAGTGACTTCTATCCCAAAGCCCCGAAAGCGGGAAAAGAATGAGCTTACGCCACCGAGGGAAGCCGCACCCATGGTATCGCCATGGTAGCAGTTGGAAAAGGCGATAAAATGGCGGCGTTGCTCTTTTCCGGGGGATTGCGAGCAACTTTGGAAAGCCATTTTGAGAGCAGTTTCCACAGCTGTGGAACCATCATCTGAGAAAAAGACGCGCGAGAGCTTACCAGTAGGGAAGAGACGCGTGAGTTTTTCTGCCAGTTCGGAAGCCAATGTGTGACCGAAGCCTAAAAAACTTGAGTGGCACAGGGTGGCGGCTTGCCTTTGAATGGCCTGCACAATATGAGGATGGGAATGACCGTGGATATTTACCCAGATGGAACTGTTGCCATCGATATAGCGGCGGCCAAGCGAATCGGTGAGCCACACGCCCTTGCCGGACTGCAGCATGAGAACCTCGGCCTCGCGCCCCCAGAGGGCTTGGGGAGTGAAAGGATGCCAGCAGTGCGCGAGATCCTGCTCAATGGCGCGCCGTGTCAATTCTTGCGATAATTGGGATGCCATATGGATATGATGTATGTTTTGGGAAGTGTACTTTGCGACTCAATTATTAGCCCTCTTCCTGGTTTTCTCCAACGCGTGGGGAGAAGCGCATCAGTTCTGCTTCAAAGGAGAGAGGGATGTCGCCGGTGGGGCCGTTACGATTTTTAGCAAGCATGAGATTGGCATCTGTGCCCACCTTCTCGCGCTCCTCGTCATCCCCAGCGTAATAGGCTGCGCGGTACAGGAGGCCAATCATGTCTGCGTCCTGTTCAATAGCACCGGATTCGCGCAGATCGCTCATCATAGGCAGGCCTTTTGCTTTTCCTGTGCGACTTTCGGGACCGCGGTTGAGCTGGGCAAGCACGATGATGGGGACGGAGAGCTCTTTGGCAAGGCCTTTGAGACCGGCGGAGATCTCGGCAATTTCGCGTTCACGGCTGTTTTGAGCCTGCTTGGTGTGGGAACGCATGAGCTGGAGGTAGTCCACGCCGATGGCAGCGGTATCCGGACGCTCTTTGATGATGCGGCGAGCCTTGGCTCGCAGTTCGGAAATGGAGATGGCGGCCGTGTCGTCTATGACAAGGCTACTGTTCTGGTATTCGTTGATGGCTTTGTTGATGCGTTTGAAATGAGCCTGAGTCAGATCGCCCTTGACGAGATCGCTGCGGCTCACACCACTGCGCGCGTAGAGCAAGCGCTCGACAAGCTGCACGCTGGGCATTTCGCAGGAAAAGATGAGTACGGGCTTCTTTTCCTCCAGCGCCAGATGCTCCATGATATTGAGCAAAAAAGAGGTTTTGCCCATGGAAGGGCGGGCGGCAATCACGAAAAGCTCACCGGGCTTCAGTCCGTTAATCATGCGGTCGAGTAGCGGGTAGCCGGTGGTGAGACCAAGCACGGTGCCGCGGTGATCCATCATTTTTTCCATATTGCTCATTGCCGTCTGGATGTCCTTTTTGAGGCTCCATTGGGTGGAAGTGAGCGAAGACTTACGGATATCCATCACCTCCTGCTCGGCAGAGTCAAGCAACTGGTCAATTTCCGTTTCCGCAGAGAGGGCGAGCTCGTGCATTTTATTGCCGGCCATAATCATGCACCGGCGCAGATACTTTTCCTTGATGGTGGCGAAGTGAGCCTCAAAAAGCGCAGTAGAACCAGCCACGCTGAAAATATCCGCCAATCCTGCATTGCCGCCGATGGCCTCCAGTTTGCCTTCATCAGTGAGCGTTTGCGCCACGGAGGCGATATCGATCGGCAGGTTGCGTTCGTAACGATCGCGGAAGATATTCCAGAGAATGCGGTGCGCGGGAATGTAGAAAAACTCCTCATTAATGCCATCAGAGATGCAGTGCGAGATGATGTTAGTTGGGTCAAGAGCCATCATGCAGATGAGGCTCTTTTCCAACGCCGGAGCCTGGGGCATGGTGACTGGCTCTTGGGGAATTTCACGCCGCGGTGGCGTTGTACTTGCTTTTTCTTGACTCATGATTGGAAGCGGTGGGAGCATAGCAACTTTTCCCGATTTTAGCAAGGTCTCCGTGCGTTAGTGAGTTCCCAAGGATGCCTCACTGTTTTCAACTGAAAAGCTATGCACGTTATTTTTTTAATAGGAAGAACGTCGCATGAAAGAAAAACACCCTTAACTTTGCTGAAGCAAAATAGCTCAGCGGGCGAGTACGGAGGGGGTGCCACTGTTGCCACAGGCGGAAATGGGACGTACAGCAAGGCGATCCACCCCGGAAAACATGGAGAACGGCAGGGTGACACGACGCTGTGCGCCAGGGAGGATACAGAGGGTCGTCCACTGTCCGGAGCGTCGGGCTTGAATGACCCATTTACGTGCGCTGGCATCAGTTGGGGACCATGCGATGGAGACTCCACGCCCCGGCAAGTCGGCAGCTTGAACCGTGGGGGCTGCGGGGCGAGCTGAGCCACACCAAGGCATGGCAGGCGGCAGGGCAAAACCGCGGTAGCGGGCAACAATGTGAGCCTGCACCCCGCCGCGGTTGGAGCCAATGGAATTCCAGCTCCAGAAGAGTTGACCGGCACTCTGGCGGGCAAGCTGGCGTGAGAGGTCGATTTGACTGCCTATTTCTGAGGCGGGACGGGTTCGATCTTCCGAGGAAAGGATGCGGGCGGTGGCGATGCCCGGCCACACAGGACGGCTTGGGTTGACGGCAGACCACCATTTCATGAGAGCAGGGAAGCTCTGTGGGCTGTTAATACGCCAGTATAGTTGCGGGGAGAGGTAATCTACCCAGCCGTTGGCAAGCCATTTGCGGGCATCACAGGCTAGATGTTCATAAGCATTCACACCGGCGGGAACGCCGGCAGGATAGCCCGGTTGCCAGACACCAAAGGGGCTAATGCCTACGCGTACCCATGGCTTGGCGGCCTTCACGGAGGAATACATGCGCTTTACAAAGGAATCAATGGCGGCGCGGCGTTGCGCCGGAGTGAGACCATCTGCTATGTTGTGATGTGGCGGATAGGGGTAGAAATAATCATCCAGATGCACGCCGTCGATATCGTAGCGGCGCACCACATCCATGATGACTTGCAGCACGTGCTGTTGCGCCGCAGTGGATGAGGGATTGAGCATGGTCGTGGAGCCGGCGCGCTTGATAAGATCAGGCCTTTGGCGCGAAATATGACCTGCTCCCACAGGTTTACCACTCACTGTGGCACGGAAGGGGTTGAACCAGGCGTGCAGTTCAAGCCCGCGGCGGTGCGCCTCGGCAACGGCGAAGGCAAGCGGATCGTAGCCGGGGTTGATGCCTGGACCGCTCAACCAGCCACTCCACGGCTCGAGAGAGGATCGATAAAAAGCGTCGCTGTTTGGGCGAACTTGTAAAATGATGGCGTTAAGCCTGAGTTGAACTGCACGGTTGAGTATGCTGAGCAATTGGGCTTTCTGTCGCGCAGCAGGTAGCCCGGCCGCGGACGGCCAATCCAAGTTGAATACCGTGGCCACCCAAGCGGCGCGAAATTCGCGCGCCGGTTCTCCAACGCGCTCGTTCACCGGTTGCCATGCCAACACCTCGCCTACGCACGCCAGAGCCAGCAGCATCCGCAGCACGCAACAGATTATGTGACGTGCCCACGCCATGCTCAGAAAAGGAGCGGGGTAACGCCCAGAGCAATGAGCGTAAGCGTACCCACGGTGAGCACTGCTATGCAGAGAGGTGAGAAGGTAACCGGCGCATCGTCCTCCTGCGGCTTCTCCCAGTACATGGCGCGCAGAACCTTGAAGTAATAATAAAAGCCTGCTGCGGCGCAGACAATCATGATAGGGAGGAGCCAGTACAGGATATGCTGCGGGAGAGCGAGAGTAGAGATGAGCGCTTGGAAAGAGCTGAGCTTGGCTAAAAAGCCCGCAGTGAGTGGTACGCCTGCCAAAGAGGCAAAGCTGACCGTGATCATGAAGGCTGTGCGAGGGTTGGATTTACCGAGGCCGCGGAAGGCGGAGATTTCTTCGCTGCCGCGTTGCATGCGCAGAGTAGCAAGGGCAAAGAAAGCCATGAGCGTGGCAATGCCATACGCGAGCAGGTAGTTGAACACCGGGTTGACGATTGTAGGTTGCAGTTTGATGAAAAATACAAGGATGAAGCCAGCTTGGCCAATGGACGAATAACCGAGCAATCTCTTGGCGTTTTGCTGAGGGATAGCCCCTAAATTACCAACCAGCAAGGTAGCAGCAGCCACAATCGCAAGCAGTGTAACAAGGTTCTGCACCATATCATTCAATGTATTGTGCAAGTACATGAAGGGCAACAGAACAATGAGCAAAGCCGCAAAACCGGCCAGTTTTGAAACTACTGCCAGGAATGCCGAAACCGGAGTCGGCGCCCCCTGATACACGTCCGGAATCCACGTATGCATCGGTACAGCTCCCGCTTTGAAAAAGATACCGGCCAACAGAAGCCCCACGCTGACAAGTGTTCCCGCGGAAAGATAGGGGTTGCTGAGCGCAGCGAGCAGGAAACGTGGGTCGCCCTTGAAGGAACCGGTGGTGCCGAAGAACCATGCAGCGCCCATCACGAGGAAACCGGTGCTCACGGCTCCCAGGATGAGGTACTTCACACCCGCTTCCACAGATCCCTGATTGCGGCGAAAATACCCAGCCATGGCGTAAGAAGCCAAGGTCACCATTTCCAGAGCCACGAAGAGCATGATGAGATCTCGGGCTCGAATGAGCGCACATACTCCTGCACACGCCAACAGGGGAAGGACGCTGAACTCTGCAGAACCGTCCTCCTGTCCCGCCCCTGCCACGGATGCGTACACCATGCTGCGGTAATCATATGCCATGAGCAGGCAGACCGCTGTGGCGGCGCAGGCCAGAGAGGTGAAGAGCTCAGTAGCAGTGCTGCCTGAGGTGAAACAGGCAAGTCCGGCGGAGATAAGCGCGCCAAGAACCGGGTACACCTGCTTGCTGAGACGAGGCAGGAATGCATCCGCAATCAGGACAAGCAGAGCAAGCCCAGTCAAAACAAAGGTGGGTGTGAATTGCTCCCAAGTGTAGGAGGAACTGATCAGGTTTATTGTACTCATGAGTGAATCAGGAGGTAGGAGTAAAGGGAAATCACGCGAGGATGCCGGGGATGATACCGAAGAGTAACAGTGCCGCACTTAGCAAGGCAGCGGAGCAAATCTCCGCGCCGCTTAATGGAAGCGTGGCGCGCTCGCATGCAGGCGTCAGCTCTCCGGTGAAGATACGACGAATGGCACGCAGCATGTAGATAGCGCTTATAACTAGCCCCCAGAGAGCGAAAACTAAGGTCAACTGAATGGGCCCGAGTCCGCCAAGCATGTTGGACAGGCTATTCAGCCAGCCGCAGCAGAAGGAGCTTGTCGAACCGGGTTCCCAATCAACAAAACAGGAAACGAAGATGGAAAATTCGCCCACGAAGTTAGCCAACAGAGGCAATCCGATGGAAGCCATGCCTGCGAGGCCAAAGAAGAAGCCAAGCAGAGGTTGTTTGTGAGCCAGTCCGCCAAGTCCACTCAATTCGAGAGTGCCGGTGCGGCGCTCGATTTGCCCGGATAGCAGGAAGAGCAGTGCGATGCTCAGACCATGCGCGAGCATGAGCATGCCTGCTCCTTGGTAAGCCAGTGCATTAGATGAACCGGACATCACAAAGACGGCTATACCCAAGAAAATATAGCCCATGTGCATGACGGAAGAATTGCCCAGCATGGTGTCCAAACGGGATTGCGCTATGGTCACGCAGCCTACCCAAAGGATATTTCCCAGCAGGAGAATGAGCAGCAGATTAGTCCAGCAACCGAAAAACAGAGGACTGTTTGATCCGAAAATGCAAGCTACGAGGATGAGACCATACAGACCGAATTTCTTGAGCACACCGGCATGCATCATGGCGATTGGCGTGGGAGCACTCGCATAAGCCGGCGCTGCCCATGAGTGGAACGGAAAGAGCGATACCAAGGTGCCAAAGCCAAGAAGCAGCAATCCGGCAGTCAGACACGCCGCCACCGGCATGCGTCCTATAGCCGCCATAATGCGCATCTCTGAGAAGCTCAGTGTGCCCAGCTGCGTGTACAGTAGCACCAAGCCGGCCAGAAGAACCATGGAAGCGAGCCCCAAATACAGAGTCATACGCCAAGCGATGGTACGGCGTTCACCGCGACCATACAGACCTATCATGACGAAAGTGGGGATGAGTGCGAGTTCATGGAAGGCAAAGAAAGACACTAAGTTGTCGGAGATGAACGCCCCAGTGGCACCGGCTGAGATGAGAAGCGTGGAGATGCTCCAGCTGCGCTCCGCGGCGGCATCCGGCGCTTTCATCCCGAGTACAGCGGCCATGGTGACAAGCACGGTGAGCAGCAACATGGGCTTGCTGAGCGGCAAATAGAGGGAGAGAGTTGTCGGTACATCTCCAATGTGGGTAAGGCATTTGCCATCCGCCCCCATACTTAGGGCAACGATGGAACCGATGCCCAGCAAAAGGGAGAGCAAAGCGCTCACAAGAGCTGTAGCACGACCCGGAGTGTGCAGGAAACCGATGAGCACACTCGCTATCACAGGGATAAGGATAAGCCAAATAAGCATAGCGCAAAAATTGGTTTAGAAGAGTAAAATAAGGATAAGCATGAGAACGAGCACGCCCAGCGAGGCTAGCACCGTGTAGCCGCGCAGAGATCCACCCTGAATACGCCCCAGCAGACGACCTACCCAGGCCGTCAGCGACGCCAGCCCTTCCCCAATAAGTCGGCGAATGATGCCGTCATCCAAGCAGGAGATAAGACAGGCGAACCAGCGTTGTATGCCGCCCACCAGTACGTGGTCGTAAAAGGCATCAATATAGAGCCGATGCCGCAGGGCGCGGGAAACAAAGTTGGCGCCGAGTGGATCAGCCTTGCCTGCGAGTGTTTCCGTTTTGCCGTAGAGCAGCCAGGCAAGCCCTCCGCCCACAATAAGCGCACCCAGCCCGGCAAAGAAAGTAGCTCCCCATTCCACATCCAGAGTGTGGAACTCGGCATAGGGCACCAGCCGATCAGCCAGAAAGCCACAGCCGGAGATGATGGCAAGCATTGCCAAGATAAGGAGCGGCACCAGCATGGTGGGCGAGGCTTCATGGGCCTGCTCCGCTTCATGAGTTCTCGTATTGCCACAGAATGCAACCAGGCAAAGTCGCACCATGTAGAAGGTGGTGAGGGCAGCCACAATTACACCCAACACGAAGAGCGGCACGCTACGCTCCAAGGCAGCCTCCAAGATACGCTCTTTGGAAAAGAAACCGGAGAAACCGGGCACGGCGATGAGAGCACACGTGCCCGCCAGGAAGCAGAGCGTTGTGATGGGCATTTTTTTACGAAGTCCGCCCATTTTCCAGATGTCTTGCTCGTGGTGGCAGCACACAATAATAGCGCCAGCGGCTAAGAAGAGCAGAGCTTTGAACCAAGCGTGCGTGTAAAGGTGAAACATGGCCGCCTCGCCCGCCAGAAGACCCACAGCCATTATCATGTAGCCAAGCTGGGAGAGGGTGGAATAGGCAAGCACGCGCTTGATGTCATCCTGCTGAGTTGCCATGAGTGCGGAGAGCAGGGCAGTGATGGCGCCAACACTGGCAATTACACAGCACGCAGTGTCGGTGAAAGCATCCAGTCCCATGCTTACTTGTAAGCGCACGAGCATATACACACCTGCCGCCACCATGGTAGCCGCATGGATAAGCGCGGAAACCGGTGTGGGACCTTCCATGGCATCCGGCAACCAGACATGAAGAGGGAATTGGGCAGACTTGCCCACCGCGCCGCAGAAGAGGCAAAGTACGGCCACCGTGAGAACCGGAGATCCCGCTGCTACCTTCATGTGCCCGGCCATATCCGCATAGTACAGAGTACCAAACAGTCCGAGGGTAAGCAGGATACCGATCAGAAAGCCAAAGTCGCCCACGCGATTAGTGATGAATGCTTTTTTGGCAGCATCTGCCGCACTGTCTTTGTGGTACCAGTGACCGATCAGCAGGTAGGAGGAGAAGCCTACCATTTCCCACCCTATAAAGGTGAGGATGAGAGAGTTGGCCAGTACAATGCAGCTCATGCTGAACATAAAGATGCTCAAACCGGCAAAATAGCGGCTGAGGTTGGAGGGATCGCCCTTCATGTAACCGAGCGAGAAAATATGCACCAGCGTACCGATGCCGGTGACAACGAGCATCATCTTCATGGACAGGTCATCCATGAGCAGACCGAGACTGAGGTCAAACCCCTGCACAGGAAACCATACGTAGGGGCTCGGGGCACCCGTTTGTAAGCCCCCCATGTAGGCTATGCAAAGCCCCAGCGTGACCAGCGCCGAGACGATGGAAACACCTGCCGCTACCCGCGGTTTGCGTGCCAGTACAAGCCAATCCACCGAAGCTGCCACAAGCGGCAGCACGAGAAAGAGCCAAGGTAAGTTCTGAGTCATAAGTTAGTCTTTCAGAGAAGTGAGGGATGTGCTTTCCACGCCGCGGCGTGCACGGAACATGGCAACAATAAGGGCGAGGCCTACCGCAACTTCTGCTGCAGCTATGGCCATGACAAAAAGCGCCAACACCTGCGCGTCGTACACGGGCACGCCCTCCAGCCCTTGAGCGCGGGAGAATGCCACGAGCGACACATTTGCAGCGGTAAGCATGAGCTCCAAACACATGAGAACAACCAGCACGTTGCGCCGCATGATAGCTCCGCCCAGACCGATGGAAAAGAGGAGAGCGGAGAAAATGAGATAATGGGATAGGGGAGTCATAACTTGAAAGAGGAGATTAATCACGGCGAAGTTTGCGACCGACAGCCACGGCACCCAGCGCCCCGGCCAGCAGTGCAAAGCTCAGAATGACAATGCTCATATTGTAATGGGTGAAGAGCCTCTTGCCCAGCAGGGAGACATCCGATTCATGATCTTTCATGGAGATAGAGGGTAGCATCCCTCCGTATTCGGCCGGAGGAGTTTGGGGCTGCGTTGCCTGCTCTTCTTCTGACACTGGGCAAAGCTCATTTGCGTGCTCGATCAGTACATGCACCGGGCAACGGCCTCCCGTTGCCCCCGGCAGGCGTAGGGCAGCAGAAGAGATTGTACCGGCCATCATGCCCGCTATCACCACACCGACTATGCAGTAGCACCAATGCCCTGCTGCTGGTTGCTCATCTTTTACATTGAGCATCATTACAATGAAGAGGATGAGAACCAAGATGGCCCCGGCATAAATAATGAGCTGCGCTATGCCTAGGAACGTCGCTCCGGCGCCAAAAAAGATGGCCGCCACAAAGGCAAGGCAACAGGCCAAACTCAGAGCGCTGGAAACCGGGTTGCGCAAAGCTACCACACCCAAGGCGCTCAGAAGCGCTCCAAACGCGAAGACGTAGAACAGTATGGCTTGAATAGCAGGATTCATGGTTATTTATATTGATTCCATTTGTTAATGAGACCCTTCTTAGTGCCGCCAAGTTGGTAGAGCTGTTCCTTGCGACGGAGGGCTTGCTTGCGGTTTGTGGGGGTGATGAGATATTCCTTGGACAAGAAGATAGCTTGCTCCGGACAGACCTCTTGACACATGCCACAATATATGCAGCGCAGCATGTCAATTTCAAACTCTGCGGGAGCCTTTTCTTGTTTGGGCGTGGGGGAATTAGGATCTACCGTGCCGGGTACAACACGAATGGCACGAGCCGGGCAAATAAACTCGCAGAGCTGGCAGGACACGCAACGCTCGCGTCCGTCCTCACCACGGACGAGTGTTGGCGCGCCGCGGTAATACGAGGGAAGGTGGGAATCCCAACGCTGCTCCGGGAAAGGCATGCAGGCGCCGATGCCCGCGCCGTTGAAATCCTTTTTGCTGCGGCTTTTACCGATCAGAGAAAGCACCAAGTGGCGCAGGGTGATGACCAGCCCCCTTGCGAGCTCCACAACGTAAATGCGATCCAGCAGGGAGAACTTAGGACGCTTAACGGGAATGTATGACATGGGCAGAAAGGGTTATTTGACGTAATAGAGGATGAGCGCAGTGAGGATAATATTGGCCACAGCGAGTTCGATAAAAACGAGCCAACAAAGCTTCATCACTTGATCCCAGCGAAAGCGCGGGAGTGTCCAGCGCACCCACACGAAAAAGAAGATGAAAGCGAGCAGTTTAACCAGAAACACGATGAACTGGCAGATCACTGCCACCCACTGGTTCCAGGTTGCCAAGGCCTCATCCGCGCCAAACCCAATGGACCAACCACCCAAGAATAGCGTGACGACCATGGCGGAGCCGATAACCATGGCCGCGTATTCGCCCATAAAGAAGGAGGCGAATTTCATGGAAGAGTACTCCGTGTGGTAACCTCCCACCAGATCCGTTTCACACTCTGCCATGTCGAAGGGTGTGCGATTGGCTTCCGCAAAAATACACGTGGCAAACATGAGGAAGCTGAGAGCCATGGGTATCCAGAGAGCCCAGCGTTGGAGGCTGAGTCCCCCGCCCCAGAGCGGCAGCAGAGTCCAACCATCCGTCGCCTGTGTGGTCACTATCTCCTGCAAATTAAGTGTGCCAAATACCATGAGCAGAGGAATGACGGAGAGCCCCATCGCTACCTCGTACGAGATGAGTTGAGCCGTGGCGCGCAGACCGCCCAGGAAAGGGTACTTGGAGTTGGACGACCAGCCGGCGAGCGTGAGACCATATACCGAAAGTCCGGATATCGCAAATACCCAAAGCGGACCGATACTCAGATTGGCCACGCACATGGAGATGTCGCCAAAGGTGGTGCTCACTCCGGAGGAAAAGGGTACGACAGCAGCAGCCACCAGCGGCGGTCCAAGTACGAGCATGGGCGCCAAAATGAAATAAAATTTGCGCACGTAGGAAGGGGTAATCTCTTGTTTGAGGAAGAGCTTGCCGCCATCCAGGCAAGGCTGTATAAGCCCGAAAGTGGGGATTTCGCGATCAAGGCGCAGCCAGCGACAGAGCCGCGCGATTCGACCATCCGGCGGGCACCCAAAGAAGTGAAGCAGACCGGCAAGCGGTTGCTCTTTTTTGCTGCCGAAAGGGCGCAGCAGGAAGAGAGGCAACCCTGCGCGGTTGGGGCCGGGGCGATCTTGAATCCACCCGGCCACGCGGCGCTCTATCCACACGGAGAGTACCACAAAAGCCAAAATCACTGCAAACACCAAAGCCAGTTTTGCCACTGTGGTGAGCAGGTAAAACCAAGTCGGGTTGCGCAGTATGTCACAGCACCATGTCCAGAAGCATTCCATGATTATTTTGTGCGGGTAGGTTTTCAGATATTAAGATTTTTTAGTGCGCTCGATAAGAGGGATGGTGATCCCAGTTTCGAGAACCTGGCGGCCGGAGTTGCCGATATTTGCCCAAGTGACGCCGGAGAGAGCTTCGAATTGCTCGGTCATCTCTTCCAGAATTTCCATGGGGCTGGTAGCGCGAGCCGCTTTGAGCGGCACATCGCCGCACTCTTGCAGCAGGGCACGCAGGATATCCCAGTCCGCCCTAGATTCGCCGAGAGGATCAATAGCGCGGTTGAGACGCTGAATGCGACCAGTCACATTAATCATCGTGCCGTATTTTTCGGCAAATGTGACACCCGGCAGCACGGCATCTGCCGCCCGCGTCGTGGGGCTCTCGCTGTGGGCCATCACCAGCAGGTAATCCAAGTTTCGAAGTTGCTCTGCAGGGATTCCGGCCTCAGCCGTCACATCTTCACCGAGTACGATGAGTGAGCGAATTTTGCCGATCTTGATGCCGCGGACAATGTCGGACAGGGTGCTGCCATCTTTGCCGAGGATGAGTTTGGCGCCGGTGGTGTTAGGGTTGCAGTCAGCCGAGATGAGCATGCCATCACCCTCCCCCATGCGCGGGACGATATCCAGAGACTTGACGCTGAGCAGATCTGCCAAGTGTTTCGTGAGGTAGAGCTCTTCGTTGGTGAGGCGCGCCGAGGCGATGATGGCCAGTTCAGAGCTCTTGCAGCGGCGAAGTTGCTCGGCTGTCGCGCGCAGCAGCGGCTTCCACGTGGCAGGGCGCTGTTCAGCCCCCTCATCCGTGCGAATAAAGGGGGTAAGCAGCCGCTCCGGGGCATTGATGTACTCGTAGTTGAGGCGATGGCTATCCGGCATCCAGCAGCTGTTCACCTCATCATTTTGGCGCGGTGTGATGCGGTACACCTGCTGCTCACGAGTCCAGATATTGATGTTGATGCCAGTGCCGCAGTTCACATCAATGGTAGGCGTGCTCTTCAGGAACCAGACGCGCATCTTGAAGCGGAAATCCTTTGACGTCATGGCACCAACAGGGCAAATATCCACAACGTTCATGGAATAGTTGCTGTCCAAGGTCTTGCCGGGGTAGCACGCAATGGCGTTGCGTCCGCCGCGGCCTACCACGCCGAGCACTTCCTCCCCCACTATTTCCTTCATGAAACGCACGCAGCGGCGGCAGAGCACGCAACGCTCCTGGTCCAGATTCACACGTGGGCCGATGGAGAGATTTTTTCCCTTTTTAATTTTGCTTTCGGTAAAGCGATGAGTAAGCCGGCCGTAGTCAGCGGTGTACTCTTGCAGTTTGCACTCACCTGCCTGGTCGCAAATGGGGCAGTCCAGCGGGTGGTTGGTAAGCAGGAACTCCAGCACGGCGCGGCGAGCTTCGGTGCAGACGGTTCCATTGGTGCGGATGCCCATATTTTCGGCCACCGTGTTGGCGCAGGCCACAATGGCTCGCGGCATCCATTGGATGGTCTGGTAACCATCGTCATTGTAGGTAGGTGTGGCGCCGGGAGCGAGGCGCGGAGGCATACCTTGCTCCACCAGGCACATGCGGCAGGAGCCCGCCACGCTTAGCTTGGGATGGTAGCAGAAGCAGGGCACATGCACGCCCACGCTGTTGCAGGCATCGGCGATGCGAGTGCCTTTGGGGAAGCGGTACCAAGTGCCGTTGATTTGCACATTGACCTTACCTTCGGCGGCGGCCGCATCCTTCGGCAGTATTTGCTGTTCTGTACTCATGGGTCAGCAGTAAAGATTAGTCTTCTCGGGTCAGGTATTTGCGCGCCTCAGCAGTCTCCGGATTGTGCGGCTTGAAGGCGTTAATGGGCTTGGTAAGCGCCAGGAACTCTTCGCGGAATTTGGTGGTGAAAGCTTGCACCGGCCATGCGCATGCCTCGCCAAAGGCACAGACGGTGCGGCCGCAGATGTTGTCTGCCACACTCTTGAGCAAGTCCACATCTTCCGGGGAGGCCTTGCCCTGGCAGATGCGTGTGCTCAACTTGAGCATCCACGGATTGCCTTCCCGGCACGGCGTGCATTGCCCGCAGGATTCCCACGCAAAGAAGCGATTAAGATTGCGCAACATTTCAGGCATGCTGCGCGTGTCGTCCATGACGATGACTCCGCCCGAGCCGCTCATGGAACCGTGCTGGGCGATGCTATCGAGATCCATCGGCACATCGAAGATGGTCATTTTGCGGACACTGCCATCGGGGTTGCGACCTTTGAGCGTTTCGTCGCAGCGCATCACCTTGGCGCTTGCGCCGCCGGGGATGATGGCCTTGAAGGTGCGACCCGGCTTCGGACCGCCGCAGATGTCATAGAGCAACTCCCCGTAAGTGATGGAGCCTGAGATGATTTCGTAATACCCGGGCCTTTGCACATCGCCTGACACGCCAATGATTCGAGTCCCCGGGCTGCGCGTCGCTCCTTCTGCCGCATAAGCTTCGCCTCCGCGCATCAGGACTTGGCGCACCTGACAGAGCGATTCCACATTGTTGACAATGGTGGGACAGCCGTACAGACCGATGGCAGCCGGGAAGAAAGGCGGTTTGATGCGCGGGTAAGGGCGCACGCCCTCTATCGAGTTGATGAGACCGGTTTCTTCGCCGCAGATGTAAGCGCCGGCGCCGCGGTGAAGGATGATTTTCAGGTCATACCCGCTGCCGAGAATATCCTTACCCAAGAAGTGGCGCTCCTCTGCCTCAGCTAAAGCTTTTCGCACGATTTTGGCGGCTTCAGGAAACTCCTCACGCATGTAGATGACAGCGTAGTGAGCTTGCACGGCATAGCAGGCGATAATCATGCCTTCCAGCAGCTGGTGCGGGTCCTGGTGCACGATGAAGCGATCTTTGAAAGTGCCTGGCTCCGACTCATCGCAGTTGCACACAAGGTACACGGGTTTGGTGTTGCCCTTTGGAATAAAAGTCCACTTGACGCCGGTTGGGAACCCGGCGCCGCCGCGGCCGCGTAAGCCGCTTTTCTTTACTTCATCAATGATGGAGGCAGGCTCCATTTTGATGACTTTCTTGAGTGTTTCATAGCCGCCATCCTTGATAAAACAGTCGATGGATGGATCGTAGCCCACGCGATCGATGTTGCGAAAGATGCGGCGGGTTTCACGCGGGTGGGGTTCGCGCCCCGGTTTGTAAGTGATTTCACTCATAGTTGTGTCGTCATGCTTTCTTGCTGTATTCCGCTACCAGTTCATCCACCTTCGCTCGATCCATTTGCGAGTACAGGGTGTCATTAATCATGATATTAGGCCCAAAGCCACAAGCAGCCAAGCATTCCACTGCTTCAATGCTCCATAAACCGTCTGCGCTCACTGCCATGGGCTCTTCATCTGTCATCGCCTGCGGATCAATGCCGATTTTCTCGCAGATGTAGGCGAGCAGCTCCTCCCCGCCGGACAGGGCGCAGGCAATCGTGTGGCAGACGCGGATGTGCCACTTACCGGGGCAACGTGTACGGATACCGGGATAGAAACTCACGACTCCCTGCACGTGGATGGGTGTGGATTTGCACATTTCAGCGATCCAAAGCACGCTCTGAGGGCAGATGTATCCATGCTCTTCCTGCACCAAGTGAATGAGCGGCAACACGGCGGATTGCTCCTTGCCTTCCGGGTACATAGCGATGTACTCCTTGGCCTTTTCGGTGAGCTCCGGGGTCACCTTGAAAGGGGGGTAGTACTTCTCTCCGGGGGACGGTTTAGCCTCTGCAAGGATTGCGATGGCGTCTGGTTGCTCTGTCATGGTGATTGGGTAAGTTGGTTGTTTTTAGCGGTCGCATTCGCCCTGCACAAAGTCGAAAGAGCCAAGAATGGCGCCGATATCGCTCACCAAGTGTCCCGGCAGCAGTTCCGGCAGCATGGATAGAGTGCAGAAGGACGGACTGCGCATCTTGAGGCGGTTTGGTGTTCCTCCCCCCTGGGAATCGATGAAGAATCCAAGCTCTCCCTTTGGGTTTTCCGCGGCGAAAAAGACTTGACCGACCGGGGCATTCACGCTTTGCGTGCTCACCATGAACTGGCGGATGAGTTCCTCCATGCCCTGCAATGCATCCTCCTTGCGAGGGAGCACTCCGTACTCGTTCTGCACGCAGATGGGACCCTTCGGCATGTCTTCACACACCTGACGGATGATACGCACGGACTGCAGGATCTCCTCCAATCGTAGCTGGAAGCGTGCGTAACAATCGCCCTCTTGCGCCACCGGCACATCAAACTCATATTTCTCGTAACCGAGGTAAGGGTTGGTTTTGCGCAAATCACGCTTGACGCCACTGGCGCGGAGGTTGGGACCGGTCATGCCGTTTTGCAGAGCCATTTCTCGCGTGATGACGCCCACGCCCACCAGACGATCGATGAACACCTTATTGTGCAGCAGCAAGCGCTTGAGTTCATCCACCGTCTTTTCTGCCGAGTCGCAGAAGTCAAGCACTTCTTTTTCAAACCCCTCGGGCAAGTCGCGTGTCATGCCGCCAATGCGCGTGTAGCTGGAGGTAAAGCGTGCCCCGCAGATCTTCTCGTAAAAATTGTGAACCTTTTCTTTCTCTTCGTAGCAGTATAGGAAAGCCGTCATGGCTCCCGTGTCCATGGCGTACACACCGAGTCCCAGGAAGTACGAGGAGATGCGCGAAAGCTCGGCGCAGAGCACGCGGATAGCCTGCCCACGTTCCGGAAGCTCCCACCCCAGAAGCTTTTCCACCGCGCAGGCATAGGCGATGTTGTTACTCATAGGCGCCAAGTAGTCGAAGCGATCCGTGTAGGCCACGAACTGGTTGTAGTGGCAGTTTTCGGCAATCTTCTCCATGCCGCGGTGCAGGTAGCCGATCACCGGGTCGCAGCTCACGATTTCTTCCCCATCTATCACCAGCTTGAGCCGAAGTACCCCGTGTGTTGCCGGGTGCGATGGCCCCATGTTCAGCGTTACCAAATCATGCGGCATATCCGCATCTTCCCTCAGATATTCTGGCCCGGCTTCAGATGGATTCGGCACTTCTATTACCTTGGTCGTCTTCATGATCTGCTTCTGCCCGTTTCGCGCCTGCGCGGCACCGGAACGATTATACTCTCTTCCTCTCGCAATTTCAAGCCTAAAGTGAATAGACTCAGGGCAAACACTTTAGAAATTAAATTTGTTATTCATAACCTCCGATTATGAACTTCTGTTCATTGATAATGTGTTTATTGAACGAGTTTTTTCCAAAGAAGTAACGCATGCCGGAGATGAAGCAGAGTCAAGTCATTTGTCGGAACGTGATACGCAGTTTGTCAAATTTGTGCGTCAAAAAGGGGAAAACAGCACATTCGTCCCAAGAAAAGCACCCCCAATAGGTGATGCAGCAACCATAGGTTGCTGCCTATGTACGATGTTGGATGTACGATTCAGGAAATTCCCGCGCTTGCGCGCGAACTTGGCGAAGTTTGCCGTCTTGCTGGCTTACTTCCTTTGACGCTTCGTCACCACACTGACTTCGCGCCCTGCGGACAGCGCATGCGCGCTGTCCACACACTCTTCCCGTCCGCTGCGCGTGCTCCCTCAACGGGGCCGTCGGGCGTGTTGTCCATTGGAGACGCATGAGGAATGGGGCGAATGAGCCCAGAGAAGATTTTATTGGGACACGTGTGGGAAAACAGGCGATGGAAAGAAGGGGTTCTGAGCGAGACATGGCCGGAACGCGCACCGCCGCGCCGGTGAAGTGCAACAAATGAGGATGAAGATTTTCTCCCCATTTCATTCCTTTGCACCGTGAGCTTCGAGAATTTTGCGTGCTTCTTCTTTGGCTTGCTGACTTTTAGTTCTGGAATTTATCATTTGAGGGAGCGTCTCCCCCTTTTGATTTTTGATATCTGTTTTCGTTCCTGCATCAAGGAGAACTTTCAAGTAATCGTCGAAATGGTAGATTACAGCATATCCTTCGATCTTTTTCATGGCGGGGGTGTTGCCTTTTGCGTTTTGGATATTGGGGTCTGCGCCATTTTTTAATAATAATTTTGCAACAACAGCTTCGTCCGTCAAATGTAGAGGAGTATTGCCTTCTTTGTCGCGAGCATTCACATCCGCCTTAGCGCGAATCAGTGATTCGATGGTAGCTATCCGACTCGCCACCCCTAAACGCTTCGACTGTAAGCATGCGCAGTGCAAGGGAGTACGGTCATCGTTATCCCGCGCGTTAATGTCTGCGCCGTTAGCGATGAGGGCTTGGGCGAGCGCTTTGTCAGCTACGAGGTGGAGAGGAGTTTTCCCCTCCTTGTTGCGGGCATTCACATCGGCGCCGTCTCGGACCATCGCGTGAACGAGTTCCGGGGTGGGGTTTATGGACCTCCCTTCTCGGATGTTGCAAAGGTTGTGCAAGGGCGTCCAGCCGCCTTTATCCGCGATGTCAACGCGAGCGTTATACTTGCGGAGCACGGCGTACAGGCGGACAGGATCGTTTGATCGATTCAGTTGGAACATGGCTCCCCACCGTACGTCTTCGGGCGGGTTTGGGTTGGCGCCATGTTGAAGCAGGAACTCGGCCACCGCCGGGTAAAGCGCGATGTCGCTCTGCAGGTTGTTGGGCATCTCGACTCCTGCGTCAATAAGTTTTTTGATGAGGTTGCTTGCGGCAGTATCCGGCAGGTCACCTCCTATGTTCATGTGGGATAGGAAATCTTTGGGAGGCTTGCTGTTTTTGAGCAGAAGCTGCAAGGCGTCTTCAGCTGCCTTGATATGTGCTGTCATGGGCCGGTCCTCATTAGGGCGCCAAAAGGAAAAAAGGTGGGTTCCCAGTCTGCCATTCCATGTATCATTCGTAATCTTGGCTCCGGAGCCGATAAGCACTTCCAACATATGCGGTACTTGAAGGAAACTGTCAATTCTCTCTTTTCCGCGGGCGCTTCTTTCATCTTCCACCTCATCTTCATCCATCTCCGTATACAGTCTATCAAAGATGTCCTTCGGCAGTTCGGCGCCGTGAGCTATCAGACATTCAGCTGCTTCCCAGTGATTTGTCCAGAGAGCTTTTTTTAAAGACGTCCATCCCCACTTATCCTTTGCGTTCGGAGATTGTCCGGCCGCTATCAGTACCTCTACCGTGGCGGCATCGTGAGCCTCAGCAATTAGATTTTCCCCAGGAGGGGCTCCGGCATCAATGAGAGTCTTAATAACCGGTGCGGGAGCACCGTTCCTGACGGCCCAAACCAGCCCATTTTCTTTGAAATCCGCCCCGGCATTGATGAGGACGTGTGCCATTTCCGGCGTGCGGGCGCTCGATATGATGATACCGTGGCGCACCTCCTTTGCAAGGTTAGGGTGGCTTGCCGTAAGTTCTTTTACCTTGCCACAGTCATTGGTGTGTACAGCTGATAGGAAGGCAGCGGGAAGTTCCGCCGACTTCGTATCATCGGCCTTAAACCCGAGACTCAGCAACAAAAGTGCAACGTCGTCCGGCGTATACGTATTGAGAACCGGTTCTCCTTTGTCATTGCGTATGTGCATGTCGGCTCCATGGCGAATGCAGTAGGCGGCGCTTTCCGCGGAGATGCGGCTGTAGGAGAGAAGGAGTTCGCCCTTGTTATCCGGCGCATTCAGGTCCACCTTCCCGAGCTTGAGCAATACCGCCACATCTGAAACGTACGGAATGTCGTACCTGAGCTGGGCGCGCAGCCCGGCACTGGTGCGATCCTCTAAAAACTCACATTTTTTCTCCTCCTCCTCTTTTGTGAGAGGCTTGTTCTCAGTAGTCGTCAAGCGCAACAGCTCCCGTATGAAAATGGTGGTGGAGTAGTCTCTGGCCGTCTTTCCCTTCTTGTCCTTGATGGTGGCATCCGCTCCCTTCGCCACGAGCCAGCAGATGGCGAGGCGGTTGTTTGCGGCGGCAGCGTGCATGAGGGCCGTCTGACCTTGCTTGTCCGTAGCGTTGATGTTGCCACCCTCTTCGATGGACTTCAGCTTTTTGAGCAGGGATGCCGCTTTCTTCTGTTCCTTGCTTAGCTTGGCACCCTTCGCCTGCTTTCCCGTGCCTGCCGGGAAGAGGAGCTCCACCCCCTGTTGTGGGGCAGTTATCGAGGCATCCTCTTTCGCTGACGTCACCCCTGTGAACCAAACGACACAGGCGGCCAATAGAGAAATAACCCGCTTAAAGCGAGTCAATAACAAATACGGGGGGGGTAACGACGATGTGTGACATAACGAATGTCTGGTTAACTGGGGAAGAATCTATCAGTTTTATCTTCTCAAAGCAAGTAAAAAAAGTGGCTTTGAATGGAAAGGAGGAAAAATCTCGTCTTTTGCGGAGACAATCAGGGCAGGGAGCAGTTGTTCTTCTTGAGGATTTGCTCGTAGATCGGGAACTTCTTGAAACTCTTTTTGAAATTCTCGATGGCTTTGGCATCCTCCGCGTTCTTTGGGTCGAGCTTTGCTCCCACTTCAAGCAGGGCCTCCAGGACAGGAGCCCTGTATTTTGAATAGTCGGGAAGTTGAGATCCATCGAGTGAATGTGAGATGGAGTCGGTAAAAGCGGATTCAGCGAACTGATAGAGAGGCGTTCTGCCCGACTTGTTGCGGGCGTTTACATCCACACCGGCTTTTACCAGCGTGCGGATAATCTCGGCGGTGGCTTCATTGAATCCCCTCGCAGCGTGGTGTATTGGTGTCCAGCTGTCCTTATCAAGGATTTTAGGATCAGCTCCGGATTGGATGAGAAGGTCCAGCATAGGCTTTGACAATGCGTAGAAAATAGGCGTTCTTCCTTTCTGATCTTTGCCGTTGACATCCAGCCCGGCTTTTAGGAGTTCGCGGGCGACATCAATGGCAGACGGATCCGTAGAGCGAGCTGTGGCATGCAGCAGGGTGTAATCCTTCTTATCCTTCACCTTGATATCCGCACCGGCGGCAACTGCCGCTTTGTACAGATCCAGGGTGAGGTTTTCAGAATGATCGCGCGCGACGTAGAGCAGGGGCGTGTTGCCATCCGCATCCCGGGCATTGATATCGAGCCCGGCCTTCACGAGGCCTTGCAGGATTTGGGCGTCTCGCACATAAAAGAGGATAGTTCTCGACCATTTATCGGTAGCTTTGGGGTCGGCTCCCAGGGCAATCAACTTTTCAAAAATGGGGCAGAGGTCATCTCCTTTTACATCATCCGGGATTTCCAATGTGGTAAGCGCGTCGGTTGGCAATTTGGCGCTGCTTTCGTTGAGAGCGTCGAGTATGGGGAGGTAGGCAGCGAGCTGGTCGCGCAGGGGCATGTCATCGCACGTTCTTGGAAAACGAGAGAGGGCGAGAGCTGCCGCCCAGGTGTCTGCGTCCACCTTAGCTCCGGCTTTGATCAGGGCGCGGATGATATCCGGCAAGAAGCGCATACGCTGGATACGGACACGGAAATTCGGGGTGATGGTGCAATCGGTGGTTGTTTGTCCTCGGAGTCCACTCGCGTCTACACGATCTTTGAAAGAAGAGAAAATTTGTCGGATGGTGGGGGTTTTGCAAGCATCAGGTTTTGCTCCGGCAGCTAAGAGCTCGTTCATCACGTCGAGTCGTCCATCGTACGCAGCGGCATCCAGTGGCGTATCCTCGTTGCTGAACTCTTTTATGTTAGCATTTGGGTCCGCGCCTGCCTCGATGAGCAGTTTGGCCGTGGCGGCATCCTGCGCCCAGAAGAGCAGGGAGGGCATGATCTTTCCATCTCCGTTGAGTTTGGCGTCTGCGCCCAGAGCTTTGATGAGCGCCTTCACCACGGGGGCCGGCTGGTGGCTCCACACAGCGTAAGCGAGTGTGTTGCTGAAGTTATATGTGCCTTGTTTGGGGTCTGCTCCGGCTTCGATGAGCGCCTTGACCATCTCTGTAGATTGTGCCAGCGATAGGAGATTCACCGGGTAAAGTGTCCCGGATAGGTAATCGGAGCACGCTCGAAACAATGCTGCAGTGGCGCTCTTTTCATCACCTCGCTGATCGACCAAATCTGCACGCTCCTTGAGCGCTTTTTTGACTTCTTTCACGGCATCGGCAGCCACCATGGCGCAGATGGCAGCTTTTTGCTCCGGTTCCTTGTTCGTGTCCATCGTGAGTCCAAGTGCGAGCATCAGTCGAATGCTTTCGGACGGGGTGTTGACGCTTATGACAGGTGAGCCGTCATCATTACGCGCATTCACGTCGCAGCCCTGGCGTACGAGAAAGGCAACACTTTCCGGCGGGATGTGGGCAGCGGCGAGTACTTGCCTGCCGCTGTTTTTCCCCTTGATGTCCACTCCTCCTTTCCAATCGCGACTCACATAGCTCAGGTAAATGACGTCGAGACCTTGAAGGGTTGTGCGCAGTTTTTCCGCCCCCACTTTTTTGGCCCACTCGGCCTCGCTTTCGTCCAGCGGCTCCTTTTCTTCCGCGCAGAGGCGAAGCAGCTCACGCAGGCGTATATCGCTGGTGAGCTCATATGCCGTCTTCCCATCCTTGTTTTTTGCTTTCACATCCGCACCTTTCGCAATCAGCCAGCACACGGCCAGACGATGGTTGCGGGATGCCGCCACCATGAGCGGGGTCATGCCCTGCTTGTTCGGGGCGTTCAGTTTGGCTGTCGAGGTGATGCCGCTCAATTTCTTGAGCAAAAGGGCTTCTCCCTTGTCCTCCGGCGATGATTTTTTCCCGGTGCTCTCATCCTTGCTCTCCTTTTTATCGCCTTTTTTCTTGGCCTTTCCATGAAACAGCACCCCAACCCCGTGGGGCACCTTCCACCCTTTTTCAGCGCCATCTGCACCGGCTGCCAAGAATAAGCACGCGATAGCTGTAAGCGCAATGTATTTACAACAAGTCAATAACAAATACGGGGGGGGTAGCGGCGATGCGTGACATAACGAATGTTCGAGTAACCGGGAAAGAGTCTATCAGTTTCTACCCCGAAGGGCAAGCGAATATTTTCGGCTCACCTTCGGATGAATCAACGAGAATTTTACCGCAAAAAGGAGCCGATTTGATGCGAAATATCCCAAATTTTGAGCCGTGAATGAAAAAATCATCCGTGCAGCGTCTGTCGAGGCGAGGCGGAGAAATTTCCTGCTTTACCGGACCCGTTGCGACGGTGGAAGAAGCCCTCGCTCGCGTAAACTCGCCATTCGGCGGGCGATCGTGCGCTCAGAAACGTGCATTTTTTGCGCAAGTTGCGCAACGGTGAGGGCAGGAGTGGAGCGGAGCAAGGAAAGAATGCGAGATTCTGCCTGGACGCGGCGTTGCCGGGGAGAACTCGATGGGGCGGAGCGGCGGGTGCGGATATGGGAAACGAGGGAGGCGCGGATAGCGGTGAACATGAATTCAATAAAAGGGGAGCAGTCTGCGAGTTCCGTGCTGGAGGAAATCGCGGCATAGTAGGCAGATTGCGGGCGATGCACGGGGTTCTCTACGGGGAGATAGGCAAACACGGGATGGGATGCTGCCAGCAAGAGCGATTGCCAGAAGCGTCCCAATCGGCCATTGCCATCGGCAAAGGGGTGAATGAATTCGAATTCGTAGTGAAACACGCAGCTGCGAATCAGCCAGTGCGCATCCGTGCGTGAGAGCCAGCTGAAGAGGTCCTGCACGAGACCGGAGACTCGATCCGCCGGCGGCGCCATGTGCACCACTTCAGTGCCGGGAAAGACGCCGACTCCGCTGCGGCGGAATTGTCCGGGGAAGTCGCAGAGACCGCGCATCATCACGTCGTGCGCACGGAGCAAGTCTTCCACGGAGAAGGGATTGAGCTTCGAAAAGAGCGCATACGCATCCAAGGCGTTCTTGACCGCCTGCACTTCGCGTGCCGGAGCAAGGACATCGCGGCCGGACATGATGTGATCAACCTGATGCTCAGTCATGGCTATGCCTTCGATAGCAAGAGAGCTGCATACGCTGCGCACGGTGTTTTGCCGGCGGAGACGAAGCGATTCTCGCACGTGTAGCAGATTCTTGTGCTTCTCGAGCAGGCGCGTGATCTCTGCCACATGCGCTAGCGAGGTTTCCGATATGGTGTAGGGTGGTACGTACATTCCTTCTCGTTTATTTTACCAAAAATCGCCCGCGCACCAAGAGAAAATGATTGATTGATCTTCAAAAGTTTTTGCCGCCTTCAAGTCTGCCAAAGTTACTGCCAAACTTACTGCCAATTTTTCGCATCGATGGGTAAGAGAAATCAGAACGAGCCGGGAATTTTAACGCTTCGAAGCGTGCAGGTTATTTTAGAAAATTCTCTCCGAAGAGGTTTTTCTAAAATAGGAATTGACAAGCGAAAAGTTCTCATTTATCTTAAAGTTCAGGAATTCAAAAGGGAAGCCATGAGCATCGATATATCACGTGATACGTATCTCAAGGAGTTGATTGACCGAAGGGAGAGCGGGCTGATCAAAATCGTGAGTGGGGTACGCCGGTGCGGCAAATCGTATTTGCTGAATAAGATATTTCGGGGATATTTGGTGGAGGATGGGGTGGCTGAGGCCAACATTATATCGGTAGCTCTGGACGACATCATAAGCGCAGAATTACGGGAGCCGCGGAGGTTCTACGACTACGTGCTGCAGAAAATGCAAAAGCGCGGGATGAACTATCTGTTGGTGGACGAATTACAGGAGTTGCCGCGATTTGAGGAAGTGATGAATGGCTTGTTGAGAATACCGAATCTTGACATTTACGTGACGGGGAGCAACTCACGCTTTCTCACACGGGACGTTGTGACAGAGTTTCGGGGGCGTGGGGACGAGGTGCGGGTGTACCCTCTCAGCTTCGCTGAATTCTACAATGCGTACGGACAGGACAAGATGACCGCCTTGCGGGATTATCTCACCTACGGGGGCATGCCGTACACCCTGAATTATACGTCTGCGCAGCGTAAGCAGCAGTATCTGCGCAACCTCTTCTCCGAAACTTACATCAAAGATATCATTGAGCGACATTCGTTGCATGGCAGCGAGGGTCTCGATGAGCTCATCGATCTCATTGCTTCCGGCATCGGAGGGCTCACCAATCCCGCCAAACTTCAACGCCGCTTCAAAAGCATCGCCAACTCCTCCCTTTCCTCTCCCACCATCAACAGCTACATCGTCGCTCTCCAAGATTCCTTCATCATCCACCGCGCCAAGCGTTACGATATACGAGGCAAACGCTACATCAACACGCCCTTCAAACTCTACTTCGCCGACCTCGGACTGCGCAACGCTCGCCTCGATTTTCGGCAGCAGGAACCCACGCACGCCATGGAAAACCTCATCTACAACGAGCTCCTTTTGCGCGGCTACAGCGTGGATATCGGCGAGCTGCATACATCCTCTTCCCACGCCCCATACGAGGTCGATTTTGTCGTCAACTCCGGCAGCGAGCGCGTCTATATCCAGTCTGCCTGGTCACTGCCGGATGCTCATAAGATGGAGCAGGAAAAGCGTTCCCTCCGTCTTATCCCTGACTCCTTTGCGAAGGTCATTATTGTCAACGACGCCATCAACGCCTACTACGATGAAGATGGCATCCTGATCCTGCCGCTTCTCGACTTCCTCCTCACGCCGCCGTCCTCAGCACTCCGCTGGCCTCTTTAAAAACCCCGGGCAAACGCATTAGGAAATGCGTTTGCCTGGGCTTCCTACCTTACATGGAGAATCTTCAAAACGGCATAGTAGCCGATAAAATTTCGAGAAATG
Organism: uncultured Akkermansia sp.; assembly: GCA_947626545.1. Lineage (GTDB taxonomy): Bacteria > Verrucomicrobiota > Verrucomicrobiia > Verrucomicrobiales > Akkermansiaceae > Akkermansia. The sequence continues at coordinate 46,407 of CANQSS010000009.1, forward strand.
CCATTATGGCACGAAAAAAAGCTTGCGTTTTTGCTCGAAAAACGAATAATAACACAAGAAAAATGTCAAAATATCCCATTAGAAAGTGGATTCGGGAACAAGCCGAGCGCGGGAGAATTCATTTTACGCTGGAAGAGTTGAGGAAAACTTTTCCCACGGCGAATGGTTCCACTGTGCACAGCACGCTCTACCGAGCCGTGCAGGGAGGACTTTTGCAGGGGGCATGGCGGGGTTTCTACCTTATCATGCGTCCGGAATATCGTCGGGCGGGTATCATGCCGCCGGAGGAGTACATTCATGAGCTGATGGGGTACCTGGGGAGACCATACTGCGTGACTCTGCTCAGCGCCGCCGCCATATACGGGGCGGCGCACCAGCGTCCGATGAGCTTCATGGTGATGACTTCCAGCCCTCAGCCGATGCCGGTGACGAGACACAACAGCCGCATCCAATTTGTGTCCAAGACGGAGTTGAGCCAAGGCATGCCGGAGGAGTTGATTCGGATCGTCCAAACTCAACATAGTGAGATGCAGGTGGCAACGCCGGAGTTCACCGCGCTGTCGCTCGTGCAGTACGCGAGAGAGTCCGGCGGGCTGTCGCACGTAAGCACCGTGTTGGCAGAGCTTGCGGAGGAGTGTCATTTTGCGGAGATGCCCGGAAGCATGGAGAGGTACGTGCCGCAGCCGTGTTTCCAGCGCTTGGGCTATCTTCTGGAGCGAGTTGTCGGAGCATCTCAAGCCGCGAGGGATCTGGAATGTTTTATGTCCGCACGAGGCTTTGCTTTGCGGCGCACCTTGCTTTCGCCTCATTCCGCAGGAATTCCCGCAGAGTGCGATGACAGATGGAAGATACTGATCAACGTTTCCCCCACAACTGATTTCAATGATTAACCCATCCTTCATCAACGAGTGGAATTACGATCATCCTTGGATAAGTCCTGCCATGGTGGAGCAGGATCTGATCATTTCCCGGGCGCTTGTCGCCATCTTTTCGGATGCTTGGCTCAGTGAGCAAATGGCTTTTCGCGGGGGAACGGCCTTGCACAAACTTCACTTTTCTCCTCCGGCTCGTTATTCTGAGGATATTGATCTGGTGCAGATCGAACCCGGTCCCATGCGCAAAACGATGGATCACTTGCGCGAAGCTCTCTCGTTTTTGGGAGAGCCCGGCACGAAGAGATCCACACTGGGGCATCGTTTGATTTACCGCTTTGAAACAGGAATTCGTCCGTTCATGCCTATGAGGCTCAAGGTCGAGATCAATTGCCGGGAACACTTCCACACGCTGCCGGACGTTCACATCCCATTTCATGTGAAGAATTCGTGGTTTACAGGGGAAGCCTTGGTTCACACATACCAGTTGGATGAATTGCTCGGTACGAAATTGCGCGCGCTTTACCAGCGGAAAAAAGGACGTGATTTGTTCGACGTAGATTACGCGTTGAATCACGCGACCATTAACCCGCATGCCGTACTTCTCTCCTTTTGCCAATACATGAAAGAAAGCGCTTCTTCCATTCCGACGGAACGCGAGTTCCTGCTAAATATGGAGGAAAAGATGAAGGATGAGTCCTTCCTGAGCGACACTCGCCCCATACTCCGTCCCTCCATTGATTTCTCTCCCACCCAAGCCTACGAACGGGTGAAGGAACGGCTCTTATCGCGCTTGGACGAAGCGCGTGCTGAATGGGACCGGTCGCAGTCTCTGAGCGATTCTCACCTCACTCCTTCGCGCCGTGGGCTTCGAGGAGTTTGATGACGTCATCTCCCAGATCCTTTTCTTTTGCGAGCTGCAAGATGGATTTGCCGTCTTTGTTTTTGTGGTTAAGGTCAACTCCCGCCTCAATAAAGGCGGGCAGCCCGCCGGCAATCCTGTCCTTTTTTGCAGACGAAACGTAGTTGGCGAGAAGGGAGTTGCCGTTTTCGTCGACTTCATTCAGATTCTCGCCTGCTTTGAAGAACGCACGAAAAAATACGTGTTCTTCCATGACTCCCCACTCGTCACTGTGGTCTTTTTTTGCCCATGCCATCAGATTCGGTTTGTAGCCGTGCTTCTTGAGGATTTGGATGATGTCAACGTAATCCTCGTAGAGTCTGGCAGGAATATGCCCACTATGACCCACCAGTACATAGTCGGACAGGATAAGATCCGTCGTGTCCTCCTGGATGCGGGCGCCGAGCTTCAGCAGCGGCACGATTTTCTCCGGAAACAGCAGCCTGCCGTTCCGCAGCCAATCCGTGACCTGAAAAAGTTCACCGGGGTCAATTCCCTTTTCCTTGAGCAGCTTCACGACCTCCACCGCACCATTCCCCATAGCGAGACTCATCGCGGAGGTCTCCCAACTTCCTGTCTTGCATCTTACGCTGGGATCCACCCCGGCATCCAGCAGCCGCTTGGCAATCTTGGGCCCCCAAATGCCGTTGACCATGAGGGTGGTCCATCCGGTGGTCCTCTTCTCTTCACTTTTCGCCAGCGGATCGGCGCCGGCATCGAGCAGCATGAGAGCCAGCTTCTCTCGTCCGGCGGGGGATATCTCCAGTCTCAGCCATTCCTGAGCCAGGATGTCCTTGGGCACGTCCGCCCCCGCCTTGAGCAGCAGCTCCACGATGCGCAAGATGTCCGCTTCCTCCCTCTTGCTCCCGGAGACAGGCTCGCCTTCTTGCGTGTAGACATACCTCTCGAGGTCTGGATCCCAAAGGCCTTCGTAGATCACATAATAGATGACGCCCTTTCCCTCGGAATCTTTGGCATGCACATCGGCTCCGGCATCCAGCAGACGCTTGGCAATCTTGGGTACCCCAATGCCGTTGACCATGAGGGTGGTCTTCCCGCTTTCACTTTTTGCCAATGGGTCGGCGCCGGCATCGAGCAGCATGAGCGCCAGCTTTTCCCGTCCGGCAGGGGATATCTCCGGGCGCAGTGCACCCTGAGCCAGGATATCCTTGGGCACGTCCGCCCCCGCCTTGAGCAGCAGCTCCACCATGCTCAGGATGTCCGCTTCCGCCTTCTTGTTTACAGTACCTATGGATGATCCCCCGCAAACGGCGTAATAGATGACGCCATTCCCCGCAGAATCCTTGGCATGCACATCGGCACCGGCATCCAGCAGGCGTTTTACAATCTCGGTGCGATGTGTAGCATTTTTCTGCGTTGCGGAACTGGCGGCTGCCATCAACGGAGTCATGCCGTAGGGTTCCTCTTGATCGTCCCCCGCCTTCTTACCCGGTATGTTGGGATTCGCTCCGCGGGCAAGGAGCAGTTGCACATCTCTAAGATTAACCTCGTTTGCTGCTTGGTGAAGAAGCGTTGCAGAGTTTCTATACGCCACAGTTTGACCATTGTAGTATACCTCTGCATAAGAACCATTTATTCCCCATGCCTTCGAACTCACTTCCACAGGCAATGTGTTCACATCGGCCTTAGCTCCGGCGTCAATGAGAGCGAGAGTGAAAGCAACACCTTTGCCAGAACACTCCTCCAGCGTTTTGTCCGGATCCCGGAGCGTCGCCCCCGCCTTGAGAAGCGTTCTCAGCATGGCTCCGTCGCGCTTTTCGATGACCGCCTCCATGAGCTTTTCGTTCTTGGCATCCAGTCCGGCGTTCAGCAGAGCTTGCAGCATTTTTGCATCGGGGATGAAAGAGAATATCTCCGGATTTTGGAGCAGAGTCGGATCCTGTTTCAGGAGCGCAAGCGCGGTTTCTTTTTGCTTCAGTCGGAGCTCGATATTCATTTGCCGTACGGGTGTTGTAGCGTCCTCTTTGACCCCGAGTGCGCGGAGGAGTTGCAGCGGTTCCGCGTCCACTTTGGAGAGATCTTCCGGGAAAGAGAACATACGCGCACCTGTACGGTAACGAATGGCTAGTTTCGTGGGGTCCTCTACGGCCCAGGAATTCATCGCTTCATTATACATCTCCAATTTGCTGAAATCTTTTGCCTTTGCCCCACGTAGCATGAGAATTACGTACTCTCCCGGGGTAATGTGCCGAGGTTTATCCCAGCATGTAATCATGCATGCATACATATCCCGCGCTTCCTGGCGGCTCAGCGGCTGCTTTTCTTTCTCGAGCGCCGTCAGGAATTCGCGCATGTCCGCGTGAGCCATGCTGCCCGCCGTCTTGCCGGATTTGCTCTTGATAGAGGCATCCGCGCCCTTCGCCACGAGCCAGCAGACAGCGAGTTTGTTGTCCTGCGCCGCGGCGTGCATGAGGGCGGTTTGACCTAGCTTGTCCACGGCGTTCACGTTGCCGCCTTTTTCAATCGCCTTGAGTTTTTGGAGCAGGGAGGCCTCCTTCTTCTGCTCCTTGCTGAGCTTGGCGCCCTTCGCGCTCTTTTCCGTGCCTGCTGGGAAGAGTAATTCTACCCCCTGTCGCGGCACGTCCTGTTTTATCGCCTCTTCCTTCGCTCCCGTCGCCCCTGTGAGTACCAGCACACTTGTCAGGGTGATGATTATAAAACGTTTACAATAAGCTAATAACAAATGCGGGGGGGGTGGTGCAGGAATTCATTGTGACGTTTTGTTGAGGTACGACATCAATCTATCATGGCTCGCTAAGCGAGTCAAGGGAAATTAATAGTCGGATAACAAAAAAGTCGGGTAGGGAAGATAAAATATCCAAAAAAGGCAATAGATCTTATCCAAAATCAACAATAAATTTTGTCCAAAATAGATAATAAAAATTGTCCAAAATAGATAAAAATGAATTGACATAATAGATAAGATTCGTATAATGAATGGAAAAGGAAACGAATGAAAAGACGAGCATACAGAGCGAGGATAGCGGATGAAATGCTGAGGCGGAAGCTGGAATCGAGCGGAGCGGTGTTGGTGGAGGGCGCGAAGTGGTGCGGGAAGACGACGACGGCGGCGCAAGTGGCGCGCAGCGAGCTGTACTTCAATAACCCGGACATGAGGGGGCATATCAGCGACCTGCTGCACACAGCGCCACGCAGACTGCTGCAGGGGGAAGCTCCCATGTTGCTGGATGAATGGCAGCAGGAGCCTAGCGTATGGGATGCGGTGAGGTTTGAGGTGGATCAACGGGGGGAGTTTGGGCAGTTTATCCTCACGGGTTCTGCGGTGCCGGCGGACGTGTCGCAGATTCAGCATTCGGGAACGGGGCGCATCGCGCGCGTGAAGATGCGTCCGATGTCGCTCTTTGAATCGGGTGAGTCGTCCGGCGAGGTGTCGTTGGCGGCACTATTTGCCGGGGCGCGGGAAGTGGAGGGTAAGCGGGAGATGGGGCTGGAAGAGCTGGCGTACCTGATATCGCGTGGCGGATGGCCAGGAGCTCTTGGCTTATCCCCCTCCGCCGCATTGGACACGGCCTTGAATTATTACGAAGGGGTGGTGAACACAGATATGTCGCGTGTGGATGGGGTGCGGCGCAGTCCGGATCGGGTGAGGGCCTTGCTGCGGGCGTACGCGCGGTCGATGGGGACGCAGACCACTCTCGCCCGGATGGCGACCGACATCGGCGCGGGAGAGCCCCATCCGCCGGCCGTGGCGACCGTGGCAGATTACATGGAGGCTCTGCGGAAAATCTTTGTGATTGAAGAAGCGGAAAACTGGACGCCACTGCTGAGGTCCCGCATCCCCATGCGGAAATCGCCCACGCGCTATTTTACGGACCCCTCTATCGCGCTGGCAGCCCTTGGTGCGGGGCCGGAGCAGTTGATGCAGGATCCGGCATCCATGGGACTCTTTTTCGAGAACATGGCGATACGCGATCTACGCGTGTATGCGGAGGCTCTCCGGGGCGAGGTGCATCATTTTCTGGACAAGAATGGTTTGGAGGTGGATGCCCTGATATGCTTGCGGAACGGTCAGTACGGACTCGTGGAGATTAAATTGGGCGGGTACAAGGCGGATGAAGGGGCCGCCACCCTCCTCAAGTTTGCCGGCAAGGTGGACACTCGGCATGCCCCCGCTCCCTCCTTCCTGATGGTCCTCATCGGTGTGGGAACTTACGCCTACCGCCGCGACGACGGCGTGCTCGTTGTGCCGCTCAGCACGCTGCGTCCGTAACCCATACCTCCTCACTCCTTCGCGCCGTGGGCTTCGAAAAACTTGCGAATTTTCTCCTTATCTGCCTGTGTCTTGGCTCTGGAATCCATCATTTGGCAGAGTGTTTCACCACGCTTATTTTTGATGTCGGTCTTGGCGCCGGCATCGAGAAGGGCGCCAAGCGAATTATAATCGATTGTGGCGCGAAATCTTCTAACGGCTTTCATGGCGGGAGTATCGCCATATTTGTCCTGTGCATTGAGGTTAGCGCCGTTTTGCACTAATAGTTTCACAGCGGCGGCGCTTTGTGCCAAATGCAGAGGCGTAATCTCATCATCGCTGAGGGCATTCACATCCGCTTTGGCGTGGATGAGGCATTCTATAATTTCTTCCTTATCATCCATGCACGCGATGTGCAGGGGAGTATATGAGAAGCGCTCGCGCGCGGTAATGTCTGCGCCGGCATCGATAAGGGCTTGAGCGAGGACCCTGTCAGTCACGAGATGGAGGGGAGTTTCGCCTTTTTTGTCGCGGGCATTCACATCGGCGCCATCTCGGACCATTGCGCGGACAAGTTCGGGGGCCACGGGCGGCCAGCCGCGACAAAGGCGGTGCAGGGGCGTCCAGCCGTCTTCATCCGTGATATCGACACGGGCCTTATACTTGCGGAGTACGGTGTACAGACGGGCAGGATCGTTCGACTCTTTCAATCGGAACATGGGGGAGTTTTGGGGCGAGTTCGGATTAGCGCCGTGTTGAAGCAAGAACTCAGCCACCGCCGGGTAAAGCGCGATATCGCCTTGCAGGTCGCTGGGCATTTCGACTCCCGCGTCAATAAGTTTTTTGAGGAGGTTGCTTACGGCACGATCTGACATATCGGCGCATAATGTTAGGTGGGAGAAGAAGTCTTTGGGTGGCTTGCTGTTTTTGAGCAGGAGCTGCATGGCGTCCTCGGCGGCTTTGAGATGAGCCTCCATGGGCAGGTCTTCACAGTCTGCCAATGAGAAGAAGGAGGTTCCACAATCATACCACGTGCCTTCGCTCCACGCGCCTCCTTCGTCTTCAATGATCTTGGCTCCGGCATTGAGAAGCACCTCCAACATGTGCGGCATTTTCAGGAAGCTATCTTGTCGCTCTCTCCAGTCGGACGACTTCTCAATACCTCCGTAATTCATTTGGTTTTGAGATGAAGCTTCCGTTGTATAGATGACTTGCGGATACAGGCTGTTGAGGATGTACTTCGTTAACTCTGCGCCGTGAGCTATCAGGCACTCAGCTGCTTCCCAGTGATGCTTCCCGAGAGCAATTTCCAAAGCCGTTTCGCCCCGCTTGTCTTTCCCATTTGGGGATTGTCCCGCGGCTATTAAAACCTCTACTGTAGCAGCATCGCGGGGCTAGTCCAATTTCCGGCTCCCAATGGTCATCCGGAGCCGCTCCGGCATCGATAAGAACCTTGATGACCGGAGCCGGAGTGCCGCGGCGAATGGCTCCGAGTCGTGTGTTAAGTAAAATGCCGCCATCCCAACATTTCTTATAATCAGCCCCGGCGTCAATGAGGGCGTGCGCCATTTCTGCTGAGCGGGCGCTCAGTATGATGTTTGAGCGCACTTTCTTTGCGAGGTCGGGGTGATTTGTTGTGAGCGCCTTCACTTTGTCGCAGTCATTGGTATAAACGGCTGACAGAAAAGATGCCGGAAGTTCAGCAGGTTTTGTTTCATCGGCCTTGAGTCCGAGACTCAGCAGCAAAAGCGCGACGTCGTCGGGGGTATTTCCCACGAGAACCGGTTCGCCTTTGCCATTACGTTTGTGCACGTCGGCCCCATGACGGATACAGTAAGCGGCGCTTTCTGCGGAGATGTCTTTGTAGGCGAGCACGAGCGCCCCATCGGCATCGGGCGCATTCAGGTCCACCTTCCCGAGCTTGAGGAGTACCGCGACATCCGATACGTATGGAATGGCGCGCTTGAGCTCGGCGTGCAGCCCGGCGTCGCTCCGATCCTTGACGAGCTCATATTCTTTATCTTGCTCTTTTGTGAGGGCGGTTTTCTCGGTAGCTGCCAGACGCAGTAATTCCCGCACAGCAATGGTGGTGGAGTAGTCCCGCGCCGTCTTGCCCTTCTTGTTCTTGATGGTGGCATCCGCACCTTTGGCCACGAGCCAGCAGATGGCGAGTTTGTTGTCCTGCGCAGCGGCATACATGAGGGAGGTTTGACCTAGCTTGTCCACGGCGTTCACGTTGCCGCCTTTTTCAATCGCCTTGAGTTTTTGGAGTAGGGAGGCCTCCTTCTTCTGCTCCTTGCTGAGCTTGGCGCCTTTCGCCTGTTTCCCCGTACCCGCAGGGAAGAGGAGTTCCACTCCCTGTTGCGGGACAGCCGCCGCATCCCCTTCCTGACCGCTCGCCATGCCTAAGCCAATTAGCACGGCAGCGAGCAAGCATGCGATAAAGCGCTTACATGAAACTAATAACAAAATCAGGGGGGGTAGCGGCGGAGTTCATCGTGATGTTTTAGGGGAGAAGTAGTGTCAGTCTACCATGACCCGCCGAACGAGGCAAGAGAAATAAACAGGTATACAACAAAAAATCGAGAGACGAGCTCCTCTTCACTCACTCCTTCGCGCTGTGTTTTTACCTGTGATTTACGGAGCGTTTGCCGACAGAAGAATACGACAATGTGCAGATGGTTCTTCATTTTGGATAAGCCAAGGATAAGAAAACTAGGCGACCAATCGGGGAAAGGGGCAATTTTATTATTGCTTGGGTTGCCACATTTTTCCCGGGAGCCACTCATAGGGAAAAGGACGATTGTGGATAATTGAATCGGCGACAGGTCTTAAGAACAAGGAAATATCTTTCATGACGTCCTCAAAGGATTGCGGTGCCGATTGGGTTATTTCTAGAAAGTTTCTCCATCTATTTTGCATGTTGGGATCGGCTGCCAGCGACAAAGCATTATTTAAAACAGATTTATCCAACGGAGTTTCGCGGTGCGACAAAGTTTCTCGTATAGCTTTTTGCAAAATGGTGCCATCAAACTTTTCCTTTTTACTGAGAGAGTATATATCCCAGAAGTCTTTTGTGCGCCCTGAAAGAGCCTGCCAGACAATCATAGCATCAAACTTCTCAGCGATGACACTTTCGAACGAGTATGTCAAAACAGATACATGGGGCTGGTTCGGCAAGATGGGGCTGAGAATGCGCTTTACTGGTTCAGGAACAATTTTATCTCCTACTCCCAAATCTATGGAGAGATCCACATTCGTTTTTTTGATATGCGCCTTAAGTTGTGCGTGGATGCCGGAATAAGTATGCTGGTGAGGAGAAGTGTGGATTTTTTCAATACTAAAAGAGATAAAGTCATTATCGCCTGGTGTGTTGATGATCTCTTGCAAGAGCTCTCGCACACTGCCTTCCTGATTATCGTAACGACGGAGCAGGAAGTCGGCGTCCATGGTAGTCCTCGCAGGATTTGATGAGGTGTAGTACAACAACAAACCACCCTTCAAAATGAGATTGTTTGCGTAACGGCTGTGCGAGAGTCTTCGAAGGAATTCTTCTTGTGAAAACAAGAGCAGAGCCTGTTGGTAACTGATTTTATGCTCTTTCGCGACGTTGCGCAGGCGGGCGAGAATGGAGGCGGCTTGGTCTTTCATGAGCAGAGTTCGATGATGTCGCTGGCAGTTCTTTTGATGCGGAGGAGGTGGGCGTAGTGCATGAGACGAGCGATATTGCGCTTGGGGTCGCTGCGGAAGGCGCGAATGGCTTTAATGAAGATTTCGCGATCCATGCGGTTGCGGTGCGCGATGCAGTCGCAGATGGTGCGTTCTTTATCATATACCGGCACGCGGTGCCCGGAAAACTCGACATGGGTGGAGCCCAGGGTAAGAGAATGAGGCGTGCGAAAATGGGGTTTGACCGGAGGATAGGTTTGACAGAACTTGCTGCGCGTGGCATTCAGAGGAACGGCGAGGTGCCAGGCGTTTGGCACACGATCCGTGTAGCCGTGCACAAAGAGCGCGCTATGCAGGCACACGATGCCTTCCGGGAAAATGCGCAGAAGAAGGGCTATTTCGTCTGGTCCATCATCCGCTATCCATTCATAAAATCCGGAGCGCGGACGTGCTATCCACCCGGATGTGATGAAGCGTTGAAGAGTTCTCGAGTGCAGACCCGCCCGAGCCAGCTCACTGCGGGTCATGACCCCGTTGTGCCGGTGGAATAGCGTTGCTATGGACTCTTCGCTGTGCATAGGGTTTCACTGCGATTATAAGTATTGACGGAAGGAAATCAAGCAAAAATCACAAAAATAGTCAAAAAGAATATATATCTTTACTGATTTGATGAATTTTGAAAATAGAATGTCCGGCGGGCAGGTAGTGCCAACCCATAGGGGGAAGTCCCCTCCTTCCTGATGGTTCTCATCGGTGTGGGGACCCACGCCTACCGCCGCGACGACGGCGTGCTCGTCGTGCCGCTCAGCACACTGCGGATGTGACCCGCACCCACCTCATTCCTTCGCGCCGTGCTCTTTGAGGAGTTTCACAATTTTATCCCGTCTGAACGCAACTTTATCTTTCTGGGCGATCTGCAGGGCAGTCTTGCCTGCTTTGTTTTTGATGTTGGGATCAGCCCC
>CANQSS010000010.1 GCA_947626545.1 uncultured Akkermansia sp.
TTTGCCCAAAAATCGCCAAATCCTGCTATCATCATGCTTCCCGCCCATGAATCTACATTTTCTTGGGACGGATGTGCGCGCAAACTCCAAAAATCGTAAATCCTAAATCGTAAATGAATTGCATGTTTGGATCGCTTTTTCTTGGGACGGATGTGCGGTTGCCCTGTCCCATTGTTTTGCAGCCTTGACAATGGGAGGTCTCCTGCGGTATAGTAGCGACGAACTTATGAGATACTCAGGTCTTTATACCGCGATCATAACTCCATTCCGTGACGGGGTGGTGGATGTCGAAGCTTTCCGCGCACTGATCGAGGCGCAAATCGCCGCAGGGGTCACAGGTATTGTCCCGGTGGGAACCACGGGCGAATCCCCTACCCTCTCTCACGCCGAACACATGGAGGTCATTCGTTTGGCTATCGAGAGCGTAGCCGGACGCTGCCAGGTGATTGCCGGGACCGGGTCAAACTCCACTGCTGAGGCTATTACCATGACTAAAGAGGCGGCAGCCATGGGAGCAGACGGCACGCTGCAGGTCTGCCCTTACTACAACAAGCCCAGCCAAGAAGGTCTCTACCGCCATTTCAAAGCTATTGCCGAGTGTTCCGACCTTCCCGTGCTGCTCTACAGCATTCCCGGGCGTAGCGGCATTGAGATTGCCGTGGAAACCGCGGCGCGGCTTGCCGCAGATTGCCCCACCGTTGTTGCTATCAAGGAGGCGGGCGGCAGTGTGGATCGCGTCAATCGACTTGTGCAAGCGGTGCCGGAAGATTTTGCCGTACTCTGCGGGGATGACGGACTCACCGTTCCTTTCATCTCGTGCGGAGCGGTGGGGCTGGTGTCGGTGACATCCAACGTGGCGCCTGCGCAGATGAAAGAACTCGTGGATGCCGCTCTGAACGGCGATGGCAAGAAAGCGCTTGCTCTGCAGAAGAAGTACTACCCGCTCATGAAAGGGCTGATGAGCTTGGACGTCAACCCCGTACCCATCAAAGCGGCTCTGGCGCTGCGTGGAGACATCTCTTGGGAACTGCGTCTGCCGCTTGCTCCGCTGGCTGAGGAGAAAAAAGCTGTGCTGGCTGACTTGCTTCGCCGCTTTGGTTTACTCGCATAATCCCGTACCTTAACTCATTATGAACATTCTTGTCACCGGTATCTCAGGTCGCATGGGGCAGGCCGTAAAGCAGGCCGTCGAACTTTGTCCCGATACAACATTGACCTCTACCCATGACGTGGGGCAGGACATTGCTGCCGCGCTTGCCCAAGCCGACCTTGCCATCGACTTCTCCTTTCACGGCTTCACTCCGGAGTTGCTGGCTGCGGCGGTGGAGCAGAAGAAGCCACTCGTCATCGGTACAACCGGTCACACAGATGAAGAACGCGCCGCCATTACTGATGCTGCCAAGAGCATTCCTATTGTCTTTGCTTCCAACTACTCCGTGGGAGTAAACACGCTTTTCTGGCTCACCCGCAAGGCCACTCGTATCCTGCAGGGTTATGATGTGGAAATCGTGGAAATGCACCACCACCATAAGCTGGATGCTCCCAGTGGAACCGCCCGTTCCTTGGCCGAAGTCGTGTGTGAGGAAACAGGCACGGAATACAAGAAGGATGTGATGCATGGCCGCGAGGGCATGGTGGGAGCGCGTCCCCAGCGGCAGATTGGTATGCATTCCTTGCGCGGTGGCGATGTGGTTGGGGACCATACCGTCATCTTCGCTGCCGATGGTGAGCGCGTGGAACTCGCGCACAAAGCTTCCAGCCGCATGACCTTTGCCTCCGGCGCCGTTCGGGCGGCTCTGTGGCTGGCAAACCAGCCGGCCGGTCTCTACAGCATGCAAGATGTGCTCGGCTTCAAAGACTGATGCCTGCGACGCACGCCGCACAGGATTTTCCCTCGGTTCGAACAGCGGTAATCGCTTGGCGTTCCTCGAACGCGCCTGCGACCACCTCGCACAGATCTTCGGTGATTTGCGCCTTTCGCAGGTATATGAGACGGAGCCGGTAAATTGCCCGCCCGGCAGTCCAGCTTTTCTGAACGCCTGTGTGGAGGTAACCACAACGATGCCGACGGAGGAGATTTTACGCTGCTGTCAAGAAATTGAAAAGGCGCTTGGACGCGTTCGCTCCGGCATCTACGGCGAAGCTCGCACCTGTGATATCGACCTCATCTACTCCGGTGATCTGCAGGCAGACACACCCCAGCTTACATTGCCTCATCCGCGCGCCACACAGCGGCGTTTCGTACTGCAACCTCTGTGCGACATCGACCCGACACTCGTGCTCCCCGGACAAACTTCTACCGTACAGGAGCTTCTAGCGCGCTTGCCGGAGTTACCTTCCGTCACTCTCTTCGATCTGTAAACCGCCATGACTACCGAAGAAAAATTCCACCTCATTCAAGCCTGTAAGGGGGTACGTCCGGTCTCGCAACTCACGGCCTACGATTACCCAACCGCACGTCTGCTGGATGAAGCAGGTGTGGATATGCTGCTGGTGGGCGATTCGCTGGGCATGATGGTGCTCGGCTTCCCGGATACTACAAGTGTGACCCTGCAGCACATGGTGCACCACACTGCCGCCGTAGCACGCGCCCAAACCAGAGCTTTGCTCGTGAGCGATATGCCCATCCACACCTACGACACGCCGGAACAAGCCTTGGAAAGCGCACGCGCACTCATTGACGCAGGAGCCGAAGCCGTCAAGCTGGAGGGTGGCTGCACGGTGGAACCCATGATTCATGCCTTGGTGCAGGCCGGTATTCCCGTGCAGGCACATATCGGTCTGCTGCCTCAACACATCAAGGAAGACGGCGGCTACCGCATGCGTGGCAAGTCAGACGCCGAGGTTGCTGCCCTTATGGCCGACCTACAAGCTGTCACTCGCGCCGGCGCCTTTTCCGTGGTCATCGAATGCACGCGGGCAGAAGTAACTGCGCAGCTCACGGCCGCATCTTCTATCATCACCATCGGCATCGGCTCCGGACACGGCACCTGCGATGGCGAAGTGCAAGTATTCCATGACCTGGTGCGCTATTTTCCTTGGTTCACCCCACGCTTCGCGGTGCAGCATGCCGACGTGGCGGGCAGCATCACTTCCGCCGCAAAAAAGTGGGCTTCCGGCCTCCTTCTCCCACGGGAAAAGTAAAGACGATACCTTTCGGGAAGCCTCCACGACCTGCAAATGTTTCACCCTGCCCGCACGCAGCGGGCCAACAAATGCTAGTCGTCTGCCGGAACAGAGGGCTGGTGAAATGAGGGCGGAGAAATACGGAGCGTTGTCTTACAGGTGGGGTACGGATAGGGCCTTTCGTAGCAAAAGATGCCGGTGATGGTGATGACCAGATCATCACCTTCAAGATGGGCTTCATTGCACCAATCACTGCGCGTTTCCCTGGATCCATCGTCTCCGGATGTAAAGATAATCTGCGGGACAATTCCCCCCCCTCAGGCACCCAAATGACAAAAACACACGCTCCTGAATGCGCCACGCCGCGATCCGTGCACACCCAGAAACGACCGAGGGTGGCAAATACGGCGCATGGACGTCTAGGGCAAACGCATTTGAGAAAAGCTCATCAACGGATGAAGTGCTCTTATTGGCTGATATCACTGTCCATACGTATCAAAAATCATGACAACAAGCACTCATCATGCTGATGGTTTTAAAGAAGCCCTTGCATACGTTGACGGTTCAAAAATTCTGTGCAATGCACACATTATTAATAAATCGTACATCGTACATCGTAAATCGTACATAGGCAAACGCATTTTCTAATGCGTTTGCCCTGCACGGACGTCCCGAATGCATCATCAGCTCCTTCTGCTCGCCTCTCACGGCGTAGAGAGAGTTACAACCGTCGTCCCATTCGTGCCGAAGTTCCCATCCGTCAATAGCTCGTGGCACCTGCTGACCTTCCTCTTGCTGGAAAGGAAGTTCGGTGCAAACCTCTTCCTCACCATTATCCGGCATCCCGAGCGTGAGAAACAACAGGCAACTCTGAACAAAATAGCGCATCATGGCGTGATGGTAGCGTGGTCATGCTTTTCCACTGCCACCGCACTGGGGGCATGGAAATCCGTTCGGTAGCTTTCCTTCTCCATGGCAGAGCGAGCAAGAAACAGACTGCTGCGGTGTGCGGCTCTCGGAATGAGAAAACACTTCGACTGGTTCTTCGTCATCTGACGGCCCTTCATCATCACCGATGGCGTCACCTTCATCGTCCTTCACACTCTCCATGCAGCACATCATCGCAAAAATGAGTAATCCGATGCCCGGAATGAAGGCAATGAGCGCATACCATCCCGATTTGCCAATATCATGCATCCTGCGAACGGCTGCACTCACAGCCACAATCAACAGCCACGCGATAAAAAGATAAAGTAAGGTGTACCCGATGCTCACACATGCCACTCGAAAACCATGCAGGACGAACTTCAGCAAATCTTCGAGCAACCCTCCCACCATCAGCTCCACGATGTTCAATAACTGAATGCCCACCCATAACGTTATGCGCACCACGACCAAAGCCGCCAATGCCATAAACGCGAGTCCGATGATCGTGAGCCAGAATGTCTGCCGCGGCATGCGCCCGGTGAAACGTACATTAAACTCTACTGCCGCCGAGTCGCGCATGATTCCATTTCGCGCGTAATCCGCCAACTTCCCACCATACCTGGCGACACACGGGTGCCTCTCTGCAAAACTCCGCCAATGCTCGCAAATTGTCCTGAAACGTTCGCTGTTCATGGCTTTGTTCTTCAAACTCTAGCAATAAGTCCCCTCAATCTTGCCTGGACATCGTCCTGCACGCATGGATAGCGGCAAGCAGCCTCACGGGATCTTTCAGCCCCGGAGCAAGCTCCACACCGGAGTTCAAATCAATGCCATCCGGTGAACAGTGATCAAGAAGTTGCGGGATGTTTTGGGCGTTGATTCCCCCGGCAAGAATCCATGGGTGTGGGAAGTTCACATGCGAAAACTGCTCCACATCAAGCGACCTTCCTGTACCGCCGGAACCTACATCTCTCCCGGCATCCAACAGGTACATCGTGCAAAAGGGGGCCCAATCGTCCAGCTCCTTTTGCAGAGCAGCCGCGCTTCCACAATGTTCTGGCCAGATAGTGCGGATGACTCGATCTACTCCGATTTTTTCAGCGTCCTCCCGGGTCTGCGCGCCGTGCAGTTGAGCATAGTCGAGATGGGCAATTTGCATGATACGCACAATCTCTTCCGCCTGTTGACGTACGAAAACGCCCACACGCGAAGCAAAGCGGGTGTGGATGGCAGCCGCACGCTCTGCCGTGATGCTACGCGGGCTGCTGCGATGAAAAATAAAACCGACATAGCGCGCTCCCAAGGCGAGCGAAGCATCCACAGTGCCGGCATGCGTCTGCCCGCACACTTTGATGAAAGGGAGTTTCTTATTCATGGAGGAGTTGGTGTAATGTTTGTTGCGGATCAGGGGAAGTCATGAGAGCCGTGCCGACCAGCGCAGCATCGTACCCGGCGGCGGCGGCATCTTGCAGGTGACTGCGCTCGCTCATGGCGCTTGCGGCTATCCAAATTTCTCCCGGTGCGCGCAGTGAAGCCAAATGCAGACCCGCCGTACGGTCTGTGGAGAACGTTTCAAGGTTACGCGCGTTGACCTGAATGATGCGAGCGCCACTCCGGCGCGCCATAGCAAGCTCCCGCTCAGAAAAAATTTCAACCACGGCGTGGATGCCATGCTGCTCTGCCAATTCCCTCAAACCGCGCAGTTTACCAGCATCCGGCGTCAGGGCAACGATCAGAAGCAACGCGCTTGCAGGAGTGGCCAAAGTCGCTCGCACTTGCAATTCGTCAAAAATAAAATCCTTTCGCAGCAGGGGAAGCCCGGCTGCATGCGCCGCCTCCAAGTCCTCCACGCCGCCGTGAAAATAGGCTCGTTCGGTGAGTACGCTCATGCACGTAGCTCCACCCGCAGCGTAGGCAGACGCCATCTGCTGCGGCGTCGCTCGGTCATTGATCACCCCCGCAGAGGGCGAGCTGCGCTTGTACTCCGCAATCACCCGCAGAACATGCCCGGCGGGAAGCGGCGAACGTAGGGCAGCGCAAAAATCCGGACGCGGGACGACAAGCGGCTGCGGCATGTGGGCGCGCAGAGCTTGCAGCTCCGTCTGCTTGGCATCAATGAAACGTTGCAGATTCATGATACTTTTCCCCACGATTTTACCACTTTCATGCCCACACCGGAAGCCAAAGCTTCGCGTGCACGCTGAGAGCATTCTCGCTCATCAAGCCCCGGCTCGAACATTCGAATCCCGAACGCCACATTGAAAGCGACCATATCCATCATCGCCTGCGATCCCTGCCCGGTGAGAATGGAACGAAGCGCCGCAGCTGCTTCTTCCTTCGTTTCCACTCGCAGCTCATCCGGAGAAGACGGCGGTGTCGTGAATCCCCATTCTCGTGGGTCAAGCGTCACTTCCTCCACACGATCGCCCTGCACCATACAAGCCGTGGCGGGTCCGAAAAGCGTAAGTTCATCATACCCCTGCGCGCCGCAGAAAACGTACGCCCGTTTATAACTACCGCTGACCGCCAGCGTATGTGCCACCAGCGGCACAAACTTGGGAGCCGCTACGCCCAGCATCATCAGCGACGGACGGCTCGGATTGATCAGTGGACCGAGCAAATTGAAAAGTGTACGCACGCCCAGCTCGCGCCGGATGGGGCCCACGTGCTTGAAACATGGATGGAAATGCGGCGCAAAAGCAAAGGCGAAGTTGCACGAGGCAAGCGACTCGCGAATGCCCGCCGGGTCGAGGTCGAGAGGGTAACCGAGTTGCTCCAGCACGTCGCCGGCACCACTGGAGGATGAAGCGGCGCGGTTCCCATGCTTCACGATGAGATAGCCCATGCCGGCAAGCGTAAGCGCTGTAGCGGTGGAGCAGTTGAAGCTGTGCTTGCCGTCGCCACCGGTACCCACCACGTCCGCATAATCACCCTCCACCCCATCCACAAGGCAAGCGCGCTGTAAAGCGTTTTGCACCGCAGCGTGCATTTCCTCGGCAGTCTCCCCCTTGGCGCGCAGCGTGAGCAAGAACGCACCGGATTGTGAGGGCGTAAGCTGCCCGTCCATAAGTCGGGCAAACGCGTAGTTTGCTTCCTCGGCAGAGAGGTCACGCCCCTCAGCGAGCTGATCGAGTATTGTAGCTGTTGTCATAGTTGTGTGTGGTGAAAATGCGGTTCGTGGTAGGTTCTGACTATCCCTTCAGCACGGCTAGCGGCCTGAGACGCACAACGGGCTGCACCAAGTCAGCCTCGCGCTGCAGAACATCTTCGATATTCTTGTAGGCGGAGGGCGCCTCGTCAAGCTTCTTTTGGCTGCGCATGTCGTGAACGATATCCTTCATGCGCTCCTGCTCGGCTTCCAACGAAAGCTCCTTTTGAGCCGCCGTACGCGAGAGCTTGCGCCCTGCTCCGTGAGAGGCCGAACAGAAAGAAGCAGGATTGCCCAGACCGCGCACAATGTATGAGTTCGTTCCCTGCGAACCCGGGATGACGGCGAGATCACCCTCGCGCACACGCACCGCACCCTTTCGGTGGATCCACAGATCCTGCCCATCATGGTTTTCCAGAGCGGCATAATTGTGGCGCGTGTAGATGCGCTCGATGAATTCGATATCCGGGATAAACTCACGTAGCACGCCCTCCAGCAGCTCCTGCATTTTTTCATGGTTTGCCTTCGCAAAATCCAAGCACAGCTGCATCTCGCGCACGTAAAGCTCGTACTCCTCGCATCCGCGTGGCAGGAAGGAGAGCTGATGCTTCACCACCTCATCCTGCCGGAAACGGCGACAGAGCTCGGCGGCCAGCTTGTTGTACTCCGTGCCCACCTTGTTGCCGAGGTTGCGCGAGCCGGAGTGTATCATGTACCAGAGCTTACCTTCCTCATCCGCCTGCAGCTCGATGAAGTGATTTCCCCCGCCCATAGTACCGAGCTGGTATTGAGCCGAGTTGAACTCCTGCTTGCAGATGCGGGTGGACTCCCAGCGCTCCGTCTCATCAAAGATGGGGTGCTGCTGCTTTTTGCTCTGGTGAGCACAGCCCACCGGAATGACCGCGCGTATTCCTGTACGCCGTCCCTCGGCCTTGCCCATGATCTCACGCAGCTTTTCACGATCGAGTGTGGCTGCATCAATGTTGGTTTTGCATGCGGACATCGAGCACCCGATATCCACGCCCACCGCGTTTGGTATGACTGCATCATGCAAGGCAAGGATACATCCGATGGGTACGCCGAACCCGCAATGCGCATCCGGCGCGAGCGCCACCCGCTGCACGACGCAGGGGTGCTTCGCCACGTTCCTTGCCTGCCTCAACGCTGCTTCCTCGATTTCTCCTGCCCAGTTGAGGATGGGTAGGCATCCCTCTTCTTCTATCACGTTCATGGTACTGTGAGATAATGCCGCACTCTTTTTCCTCCGATGAACACCGGAGAGTGCGGCGTCTCCCCGGTCTTCAAGTGATGGTCATTGGAAAGTTAGCTATTAATTTGAGTCCTTCCGGTGTCAGGATGGATTCCGGATGATACTGCACGCCGACCCATGGTCTGTCTTTGTAGCGCATACTCATCACTTCGCCATCTTCATCCCGCGCGGTGACCTCCAGCAGCGGGTGACTTTGCGGCACCTTCACGACCAATGAATGGTACCGCCCAATCTGCATCGGCGAGGCTATGCCCTTGTAGAGTCCTGTGCCATCGTGCTCAATGGAACTCGTTTTGCCATGCATGACTTTCGGTCCTCGCACCACGGCGCACCCCGCGTGATAGCCCAGGCACTGGTGTCCCAAACAGACACCCAAGGTTGGGATATGATGCGGCAAGCGCTTCAGGAACTCCAGACAAAGCCCCGCATGCTCCGGGTTGCTGGGTCCGGGCGAAAGAACCACGGCCTCCAACTCCGGCGAAGTCGCCAGCTCCAACACGCGAGGGTTGTCATTGGTGAGCACCAACGGCTCGCGTCCCGTGCGCATAAAATACTGCACGATGTTGTAGGAAAATGAATCGTAGTTGTCGATGAATAGCAGCATATCGTTGGTAGAGTTTATTCTTCGCCGGTGTAGAGAATGGTGTCGATGATACGCCCCTTGTTGCGGCATTCCATCCACTCGTACTTGGGATCGGAGTCATACACGAGCCCCGCGCCCACCTGCCAGAACACGCGGCCGCCACGTCTCCACATGGAACGTATCGTGATTCCGGTGTCCAAATGCACGGTGTCATGATCCAGTCCGATCCAACCGATGCATCCGGCGTAAGGACCACGCGGCGCTTGTTCAATCTCGCGGATGATTTCCATGGCGCGCACTTTCGGAGCCCCGCTCACGGTTCCGGCCGGGAAAGTACCCGCCAGCACATCCAACGCATCCTTGCCCGGAGCAAGTTGCGCCGTGATGCGGCTGGTCATGTGCATGACGTGGGAAAAACGCTCCACGTCCATGAGGCGCTCCACCTGCACAGATCCGCCCGTAGCCACGCGCCCCAAGTCGTTGCGCCCCAAATCCACGAGCATGACATGTTCGGCGCGCTCTTTCGGGCTGTCGAGCATCTCCGCCGCGAAGGCTTCATCCTCCGCCGCGTCCCTGCCCCGCCTGCGGGTGCCGGCAATGGGAGAAAGCAGCAGCTTGCCTCCCGTACACTGCACCATCACCTCCGGCGAAGCGCCGAACAGCTCCATGTCGCTGAAACGCATGTAAAACATGTAGGGAGAGGGATTGATGCTGCGCATGCCGCGGTACAGAGTGAAGCTGTCGCCCTCAAACGGAGCGCTGCACTGCGTGGCTCCCACTACTTGAATGGCCTCGCCATCGTGCAACATCTGCCGCACTTTCTCCACGCCGGCCTTGTAATCAGCCTCCGCCGGCACACGCTCTGTTTCACCCACGGCAAAGGTGCCGGGGTGGCAGTTCATCAGCACGGGCATGTTCACGATATCACGAGGCGCGCCAATGCTCAGTTGGTACAGCTTGTTGTATACGTGATCAAAGACCAGTACCGTAGCCGCCAGCGCCAAGTGGCTCTCCGCATCCGCCACGTCCAACGTCTGCGCCAACTTCGGCTGAAAGACCGCCGCCATCTCGTACCCCCAGTAACCGTACAGGGCGCGTGTGATGGGCGCCATCTGTGGGTTTTCCGGCACAATCCGCAAGCTTTGCATGAGTGCGCGTAACCCTTCCATATAGGGCAACCCGTCATATTGCTTCAATGCGGCTACCGATGCATCATTTACCTGCACCGCTAACTTTCCTGCCTTGCAGGTAAGCTCGCACAGGTAATCCGTGGCGATCACGCTGTAACGACCCCAGCGCCCGTCCACTTCAGCGCTTTCCAGCAGGATAGCCTGCGGATTCTGACGGCTGATCTGCATGAACAAACGAATGGGGGTCTGCGTGTCGCCCTCTGCGAGGCGGCGGCAGCTCTGGGTAAGTTGTATGTTCGATGTCATTGTTGAAAAGAGGTACGAAATAAAAAAGCGCTTCGGCTTTCCGGTGCCCAAGCGCTCTGCGAACTTTCACGTGTTTGTGTACGTATTGTGCTTTCGGCAACCGGTCTTCTTTATGTATGGCTCCGCCACTGCCAACGCATGGACGGCAGCAAGCTCACCTTTTTTTCAGAGCGGTTGCACATTTCGCCAGCCATTTTAGTATCACCACCTACCATAGCAAGTCTTTTTTTTGTCATACTTCGCTGTCCATGGCAAACGCATTTGAGAGAAGTTGATCAGCAGAGAAATGACTCTTATTGACTGATATCACTGTTTATACGTATCAAAAATTGTGACAAGCAGCGATTATTATGATGATGGCTCTAAAGGGATCTCAGCATACATTAATGATCCGAAAAATCTGCGCAACGCGCACATTATTAATAAATCGTACATCGTACATCGTAAATCGTACATAGGCAAACGCATTTTCTAATGCGGTTGCCCTGCGTTTGCCCTGGTGTGGCTTGACACCTCGTGTCACGCATGCTTTAATTTCTCCACAGCACGAAAACTCACCGATGAAGACAAGCCCCGATTCCTCTTCTGATTTCGTCGCCCATGCAAAGTACGGCTTCACGCATTTCCTCACCTTCAGGGGGCGCAGCACGCGTCCTCAATTCTGGTGGTACTGCCTGTGTCTGTGGCTCATCAACACGGCCATCAGCATGCCTGCCAGTTTATTCATAAACGAACCAAAGGCATCCGGACTTGCCCCGGGTCAATCCTTTAATATCGCGCAAATTATTTGGCTCTCCCAACCTGCAAGCTACAAGGTTTACATGGTGGTCAGCACCATCATCGGATTCATTCTGGGCATTTCATTGCTAGCCGCCGCAGTACGACGTCTGCACGATGCGGGTTATTCTGCGACATTGGCGTATATTGTGAGCATAGCAAGCATTCTCCTGACAGCTTATCTGCTTTTATTTTCCAAGTCCGATTTTGTTCTTTTGGTCACAGAAAATTCAACGACTGCGGCGATCCTGTTGGCAACAGCTCTGTTGGCATATGTGGTCATGTTGGTCATGGGGATCATTGTGCTGGTGCGTCTGGTCATGCCATCTGAGCCACGAGACAACGCGTACGGACCGTACGTCGGCAGGGAA
The DNA here is from genome assembly GCA_947626545.1 of uncultured Akkermansia sp. Lineage (GTDB taxonomy): Bacteria > Verrucomicrobiota > Verrucomicrobiia > Verrucomicrobiales > Akkermansiaceae > Akkermansia. The sequence continues at coordinate 11,639 of CANQSS010000010.1, forward strand.
AAGTGATGTCCATGGAGGAACTCACTCCCATTTTTATTCTCGGCCCGACCGGCTGCGGCAAGAGCCAACTTGCCGTAGAATTAGCGGAGCGCATGGGATGCGCTGAAATTGTGAGCGCCGATGCCTACCAAGTGTACCGAGATATGCCCATTCTCACCGCGGCGCCACGAGCCGGTGAGTTGGGGCGCGTACCGCACCACCTCATCGGTTTTCTGGAGACCTGTGAAAACAATGATGCTGCCGCCCACGCACACCGCGCGGAACAAGTCATAGCCGAAATTCAAACGCGTGGGAACCGTCCTATTGTCACCGGAGGCTCCGGGTTGTACGTCAAGTTTATTTCTCACGGCATCTCCCCTGCTCCACCGTCAGATGCCGCCCTGCGAGCCAAACTCAGCGCTCTTCCGCTGCAGGAGCTCGTGGCTCGTTTGAAAGAGGCGGATCCGGAAGGAGCTGCACACACCAACTTACAAAATCCCCGCTATGTGGCTCGCAACTTGGAAATCGTGATGGCCGGCGGCAAGCCTCTCTCGCATTGGCAGAAAAATTGGCAGCACGCCCCGGCCGGTCCCGGGTTTGTCCTCACGCGTGAGACGCCAGAACTTGATGAGCGTATCGCGCGGCGTGCCCATAGCATGATTGAAGACGGCGTCGTGGACGAAGTGCGGGCGCTCGGTGAACTCTCTGTCACAGCTTCCAAAACTCTTGGTCTGAACGAGGTGCAATCCTTTATCGCTGGGGAAGTGACGCGCGACGAGTTGGAACAACGATTGACCCTCATCACTCGCCAATACGCCAAACGCCAACGCACTTGGCTGCGTCGCGAGTCATGGCTCACTTCCGTGGATGCGTGTCATGCCCCGGTCGAACGCGTCCTGCACGCGCTTTTCCAGGAAAACTGCACTTGAGAAGAAGTTAATCGACAGAGAAAATGCTCTCATTGTCTGATATCACGCCTTATACGTATCAAAAATCATGACAACCAACGGTCACCATGATGACGACTCCAGAGGAATCTCTGCATACGTTAATGATCCGCCTCCCCTCGCAACGCACGCAAGCTTTGCAATCGTACATCGAAAGTTGACTCCCTGGCACCCCATTGCCAGTTCGCCCCTGCGGGGCAGCGCCTTCGCGCTGTCCATACGCACTTACAGCCGTCGTGCGTGTTGTACATAGGCAAACGCATTTTCTAATGCGTTTGCCCCGCTTTTTCCTTGACACGTGCGCGTCTGCGGCGTATGTATTATCCCATCCACATCACACCCATGGAAGAACGGACTCTTATTCTTTTTAAGCCGGATTGCGTGCAGCGCAATCTCTCCGGGACGATTTTGCAACGCTTATTGGCAGAAGGCTTCACGCTGCACGGCATCAAGATGATGAAACTAAATGACGAGGTATTACGCGAGCATTATGCGCACATTCTTGATCTGGTGATTGATGGTGAACCTCTCTTCCCGAAGCTGTCTGCCTTCATGCAGAGCAGTCCGGTGGTGGCGCTCATTCTCGGTGGCCCCGGTGTGGTCACCCGAGTGCGTTCCATTCTCGGTCCCACCAACTCACAGAAGGCAGATAAGGGAACCATTCGCGGCGATTTCGGCACCGATAGCATGCTTAACGTCTGCCACGCCTCGGATTCTCCGGAAAATGCACGCATCGAAATTGATCGCTTTTTCCGCAAAGACGAGCAATTTTAACCCGATTTTTCCGTAATGCGCTCCCTTCTCATCGCCCTCGCCATAAGCACGGTCGGTCTTGTAAGCCCGGCAAATGCCCAAGCGCCCGCTCCCGCTGCCGTACCATCCCAAGTGGACAAGGTTCAAAATCCGGTGCTCAAGAAAGAGGTAAAAGCACTGGAGGAGGCAGCTGCACTGATGGAAGCAGTGAGCGACGAAGAAAGCGCGAAGAAGGCAGCTATCAAGATACGCAATCTTTTCCGTTCACTACCGCCTCCCACGAGCGGTTCCCAGGCAGATCTCGAAATATGGGCACGTGCTCAAAACCGCTTCAGCGCTCAGATGTGGCGCATCATCAAGGAACCTTACTTTCAATCGCAAAAAATGCAGGAGATCTGGACCCTCGTCACCGATCCGTACTCCCGCAAGGGCAGCGCGCCTAAGTAAGCCCCTCCGGTCAGGGCAAACGCATTTGAGAGAGTTAATCAACGGAGAAAATACTCTTGTTGACTAATACTTTCGTTGATACGGATCAAAATTCGTGACAGCAGCGGTCATCATGATGACGGCTCTAGAGGAATTTCTGCATACGTTAATGATCCAAAAAAATCTGCGCAACGCGCACATTATTAATAAATCGCAAATCGCACATGGGCAAACGAATTTCTAATGCGTTTGCACCGCTCCTTCGGTTCGTCAGCTTGAGCGCGAATTGCAGCGTAGGCGTCGTACAAGCACGCGATCCACACCCAACGGACCACTACCAGTGCCGATGAGTGCAACAAAGCAGATCATGTAGAGCAGCGGCAGTTCGTTCTGTGGCCAAACGCTCTGATCACCATACACAAACACGGCTACCCAAAAATTGACAACGAGGACAAAAGAGGCCGCGCGCGTCAAAAAGCCAACAAGAATGGCCACGCTACAGAAGAACTCCGCGAACACGCAGAGGGCCAACGATGCCGTGGGCCCTATTCCCAGTGGATCCATCCATTCACTTCCTCTCCCGTCCATCAGCATCACCAATTTTCCCCAGCCGTGTGTGAGCATCAGCAGAGCGACTCCCACACGCAACACAAATACGCCTACCTGAGTACGGTAAAGCAACGGTGCACTGATGATCCGGCACGCACTATCGCGACGGTTTGTCTCCTGTGGTCTCATACTGCCCTTTGATGCACACCGCCCGCGCATCATTCAATGATTGTTTGCCGTCATACTCAAACAAGTGAGGAAAGCGCGCGGCGTATGGCTCGTACCGTGGCGTCAATATCTGCCTCGGTGTGAGCCGTGCTAATGAAGCCTGTTTCGTATGGGGAAGGAGCTACGAAAATGCCTTGGTCGAGCAAGGAGAGGAAATAGCGCTTGTACTTCTCAAAATCGGAGGTCTGCGCGGTCTGCAAATCAACGACATCCTGCGCGGTGAAATGCAGGCAAAACATCGACCCGCTGCGTTTGAAGACAAAGGGGAGTTTGAGGTCGTGCAACGCAGCGCGCACTCCCTCTTCCAAGCGCGCACCGAGTGCTTCCAAACGCTCCCAAGCATGCGTACGTTCCAGCTCGCGAAGCTGTGCCAGACCGGCCGCCATAGCGAGCGGATTGCCACTCAGCGTGCCAGCCTGGTACACCGCCCCAAGCGGAGAAACGCAGTCCATGATCTCACGGCGTCCCCCGAAGGCGCCCACGGGCAGGCCTCCGCCAATGATTTTGCCGAGCGTGGTGAGATCCGGCGTGATACCCAACTTGCCCTGCACACCGGCGGGCGAAATGCGAAAGCCGGTCATCACCTCATCAAAGATCAGCAATGCGCCGCACTTTTCCGTGATCTCGCGCATGCGCTCCAGGTAGCCCGGTCGAGGCAGATAAAAGCCGGCATTCCCCGGAAACGGTTCCACAATGACGCCTGCGATCTCATGCCCCCGCTCCGCAAACGCGCGCTCCAATGCGGCCGTATCATTGAATGGCAATACCAGCGTGAGAGCCGCCAACTCGCGCGGCACACCCGCACTGTCCGGCTCACCGTGTGTGAGCGCGCCACTTCCCGCTGCGACCAACAGACTATCGGAATGCCCATGGTAGCAGCCCGCAAACTTGACGATGAGCGGCCGTCCCGTGTACCCACGAGCCAAACGCACGGCGCTCATAGTGGCCTCGGTACCGCTGTTGGTCATGCGTACTTTTTGGATGCTCGGCACCATGCGGCACACAGTTTCCGCCATCTCAACCTCCTGAGGCGTGGGTGTGCCAAAGCTCAGACCACGCTGCGCGGCTTGCGTCACCGCCTGCACCACCGCCTGAGGCGCGTGCCCCAAGATTGCCGGTCCCCACGTCCCCACGTAATCCACGTACTCACGCCCGGTCGTGTCGGTGAGATGCGCTCCCTGCGCCTTTTCCACGAAAAACGGTGCCCTCCCGAGCCTCCGGAACGCCCGTACCGGCGAGTTTACCCCACCCGGAATCACCCGACATGCCCGCTCGTATAATCCCTCTGAGATTGACATGCCGCCAGTATAGATTATTCCTCAACGCCCATCAAGCCAATTCACGTTCTACTTCGAATGCTGCATGTTGCAAAATGAAATGCACAAAATATACGTGTGAGGGAATTCCCTCTTGCCAACCGCATTTTCGTCGCTATAATGTGGCGCGGCTCATGATAAGTGACTTTTCAGCACAACGAGCGTGGGAAGGAGGTACGGACAGCCATGCCCGCGAAAGAACAAGCTGTTCCCGGCGTTGACAATGCAAACCTTTCCGGCACGCGCCGTATGCCAGATCTACTGCACGGGCATATCTGGAACAAGCTGCTCGTGCTGGCTCTTCCCCTAGCAGCGTCTGCCATGCTGCAGCAGCTCTTCAATGCGGCAGATGTAGCCGTCGTGGGGCGCTTTGTGGAAGGAGCCGAGCACGCCCAGGCAGCCATGGCGGCTGTAGGTAGCAACACTCCGATCATTAACCTCCTCGTATGCTTTTTTGTAGGCACAGCTCTCGGAGCCACAGTTCTCATCGCTCAATGCATCGGTCGCCAGGATCGCGATGGCATCCGCAAGGCCGCGCACACCGGGGTGGTGCTGGGTGTGCTAGGCGGCGTAGGAATGACCCTGCTGGGGCAATTAATCGTAAAGCCGGCCCTGGATATCATGCAAGTGCCGACAGATGTGCTGGAGCCGGCAGAACTTTACCTGCGCATCTACCTCTGCGGTCTCCCGATTATCCTGCTCTACAACTTTGAAGAAGCCATTTTTCGCAGCATGGGCGACACCCGAACACCGCTTATCGTACTCGCCTGCTCCGGGGTGTTGAATGTATTGCTCAACCTGTTCTTTGTGTTGATCCTGGAACGCTCAGTGGACGGGGTTGCCATCGCCACGGTGACGTCTAATGCCGCCAGCGCCGCCATTCTCGGGTTCTTGCTCTGCCGCGGAAAAGGCTACGTGAAGCTCGAGTGGCACCACCTGCATATTGACCCTGCCAGCCTGCGTGAAATCTTGCGTATCGGCATTCCCGCCGGTGTGCAGGGCATGGTGTTCTCTGTTTCCAATATCTGCGTGCAGTTTGCCATCAATTCGCTCAACACTGTCGTCATGGCTGCCTCCGCCGCGGCGTACAATCTGGAAGTGTTCACCTACTGCATCACAAGTTCCTTCGGTCAGGCCTGCACGACCATTGTAGGACAAAATTTCGGTGCAAATCAATTCCGACGCTGCCACCGCACGCTTTGGACATCGATCGCCTTCAGCGGGGTTCTTCTCGGCACCGCCGCGTGGTTCATGCTCTCCTGCGGGGAGGAACTGCTCGCTCTCTTCAATCCGGATCAGGAGGTTATCGGCATCGGCATGATCCGTTTGCGCTATATTCTGGTCGCGCACATTTTTTCGGTCTTCATCGAAGCCTTCACCGGCTACCTGCGAGGTTTCGGTCTCAGTCTCGCTCCGGCTCTGTGCGTTCTTGGTTGCGTCTGCGGCACGCGTTTCTTCTGGGTTTACGTCATTTTTCCCATCTACCCCACCTTCGCCTGCATCATGGCGGTCTATCCCGTCAGTCTGGGTCTCACCGCTCTTCTCATCGTCGCTGTGTGCGTCTTTTACCAAAGGCGTATAACTTCTTCATCTCTCCCCTCCCAACGCTGATGCTTCGGTGGCCTCTTCCTTTGCTGAAACAGCGGCCCATTTCGACAGGAAAGGCAAATATAATGCGTATATGAACGCTTTTCGCCTTGACTGATACGGATGCGAGGCGGAAACTAATCAGCAGAAATCATGTATTCCTACCGCTACACAATAGCCACAAGCGATGTGGCAGAGAACGGGTTGCTGCGTCCCGGAACCATTGCCCTGCTCATGCAAGACTGCAGCACCTTCCAATTCCGCCGCGTCAAAAAATTTTACGATGCGCTGGTCAAGTACAACATGGCCGTCTTTCTCGTCTCGCGGCAGGTGGAGATTCTGCGACTTCCGGCGTACGGCGAAGAAGTGGAAATATGGACCGGCATTCACGGCTGCAAAGGGTTCTACGGTCTGCGCAATACCACCATCCGCGACGCTTCCGGCGAACTCTGCGTGATTAGCTTTGCCGTCGGAGCCTTCGTCAATTACGACACGGGCAAGCCCTTTGTGCTTCCGAAGGAGGCCTATGCTGACATCGTGGACTGTAAACCGCTTCCCATGGAGTACCTCCCGCGCAAGATCGCCCTACCGGGGGGGCTCGATTTTTACGAAGTCATGCGCGATTCGGTGGTACCCGGCTATATCGATGCCAATCACCACATGAATGCCGGTCGCGCCTTCGACATGGTTGTCGGTCACATCAACTACCCCCTCCGTCGCATGCGAGTGGAATACAAGACGCAAGCAAAGCCCGGCTCTGCCTTTATCATCGAGCGCGCCGATGTTTCCGAAAACCATTGCTTCATGCGCCTGCGCGGTTCCGAAAACGAGATATTCTCCACCTACGAATTGATGGGATGAGGTAAGTGTGTTCCGTGTCGTCACGCCGGTCTTTCGGCCTCTCCACGAAGGCGGACGTAATCAATGCACCACGTTCCGTCTCGATAGAGGGAGGGACGCAGCTGTTCAACGACAGCGGTTATCATTTGACTCTTCACGGCAGGCGAGATACCGTTGAAGGGATCCTGGACAAACATGTTGATCCAATTGCGCAGACCGTCCGGATCGGCAAGCAAGGTAGGGCGGTCGAAAAGGAACGCCTTGCGCATCAAAAGTCCGCTCTGCTCCACAAGCTGCGCATACTCGCCTATCGTCGGGAAGTAAAAGGGCACCGTGTAATTTAATCCCCGGCGTTCCATTTCGCACCTCAGAGCGGCATGAACTGAGTCTGTGTTGCCGTGCCCTCCAAGCTCAAATATAAAACGTCCGCCCGGCTTGAGTGCACGGAAAATGCGGGACAATACGACAGACTGCTTTTCCCGAGGAATCCAATGCAGAACAGCGTTGGAGAATACCACGTCAAACGACTCACCCGGCACCTCCATCTCCACCGCATCAGCGAGAACAAATTGCAGTTCCGGATAGTGATCACGCGCTCTCTTCACAAGATCCGGCGATGCATCCAACCCGAGAACATGATGCCCCTTTTGAGCGATGAGTTGAGTCAGTGAGCCATCCCCACAGCCCAAATCCAGCACGGAAAGCCCCTCCCCATGGATCATCTCCACAAGTCCCTCCCCGTACCGCGCCACGAAGGAGAATTTCTGCGCGTAAGTTTCTGCATCCCACTCCATGAGCCGCGATTGTAGTAGCGCCCCCAAACCGAGTCAAGAGTCGACGCGTCTTCTGACGGAGAAGTTCGTCATTTCAAGTATTCGCGGAAGAAGGAGTCGATTTTATCGAACGGGATCTTATCGAAGTTGTCGTAGAGGTCGGTATGGGAGGCGTCGGGCACGATGAGGAGCTCCTTATTCTCGCCTTTGAGCTTGGAAAAGGCCGTCTCACTGAAGTAGCGGGAGTGCGCCTTCTCGCCATGGACGATGAGGACGGCATTGCGAATTTCGTCGGCATACGCGAGCAAGGGAGTGTTCAGGAGGGAAAGAGCGGCAGTCTTGTTCCAGCCGGCATTGGAGTTAAGCGAACGGGGATGGTAGCCACGCTTGGTCTTGTAGTAAGCGAAATAATCTTTGACGAACTGCGGAGCGTCTTCCGGCAACGCGTCGGGCACACCGCCGGCGGTTTCCGGAGCGGGAAGCTTGGCATCTTTCAAGCGCTGGGCGGCGAGCTCCTTGCGCATGGCATCACGCGCCTCGGCGGAATCTGCGCTATCGAAGTAGCCATTGGCGGTCACGCGGTGCATATCATACATCGTGGAAGCCACCGTGGCACGGATGCGAGGATCAAGAGCAGCGGCGTTCAGCGCCATGCCCCCCCAGCCGCAGATGCCGACAATGCCCACCTTCTCTGCATCCACGAAGGGAAGCAGGGAAAGAAAATCAACGGCGGCGCAAAAATCCTCGGTGTTGATGTCCGGGGAATTCACACAACGCGGCGTGCCGCCACTCTCGCCGGTGTAGGAAGGATCGAATGCCACTGCCACGAAACCACGGGAGGCAAGCTCCTGGGCGTAGAGCCCGGAGGACTGTTCCTTGACGGCGCCGAATGGGCCACACACAGCGATGGCGGCATACTTCTTCGCGGCGTCGAAACCCTTGGGCAGGTAGAGGTGGCCGACAAGCTCTATGCCAAAGCGATTCGTGAAACGTACCTCCTTGGCTCGAATCTCCGGGTTGATGCGGAACACGCGTGTATCTTTCTCTATGTCTTTCATGTTGGTATCGGGGGTTGCATGGGTTGGCAGTATCAGGAACGCCGACAGTATCGTAGTGAACAGGATTTTCATGACTGTGCCTTTTTTCTCTCTTTTGCGCCTCATTTTACCGCATCCTCCATTTTATAGCAAATATTTTCTTTTTATATTGCATTATGCTTTTTGAGCATGTATCATGAATGCAACATGGAACTCCGAGTCCTCAAGTATTTTCTGGCTGTGGCACGGGAAGGCTCCGTAAGCCGTGCTGCGGCCGCCCTGCATGTCACTCAGCCCACGATTTCCCGCCAAATTATGGACTTGGAGGATGAGCTCGGCACGCGGCTACTACGCCGCAGCAGTCGCACCACAACCCTCACCGAAAACGGAGTCTATTTCCGACGTCGAGCAGAAGAAATTGTGGCCTTGGCCGATGCAACGACCGAGGAATTTTGCGGGGCAGACGACGAGATCAGAGGGGAGATCGCCATCGGCGGCGGGGAAACTCCCGGATTCAGCCTGCTCGCGCACGCCGCACAGTTGCTACGCGCGGAGCACCCCGGTGTCCACTTCCGCCTTTTCAGCGGGAATGGGAACGATGTGATTGAGCGGATGGAACGCGGTCTACTCGACTTTGCTCTGCTGATTGCTCCGGTGGATGTGAGCCGCTACGACACACTCACCCTTCCCCTCCAAGACACGTGGGGTGTGCTCATGCGCAAGGATTCTCCATTGGCGAAGCGAGCGCGCATCACTCCGAGCATGCTGCGGGGGAAGCCTCTGCTCATCTCCTCGCAATCCAAGGTGGAGAACATGCTGTCCAACTGGATGCGCTGTGATATCTCACGACAGAACATTGCCGCGCGGGGGAATTTGCTCTTCAACCTTTCCATCATGGTGCAACAAGGTCTTGGATATGCTGTCACGCTGGAAGGCATCGTCCATTCCGGATCGGGCAGTCCTCTCGTGTTCCGCCCGCTCTCACCCAAACTCACCGCACCGCTCTACCTCTGCTGGCTCAAATCACGCCCCCTCTCGCGCGCAGCTTCACTTTGGCTCTCCACACTCCGCGCAAATCTGTCCGCGCATCCGCGTATAAAATAACGAACCATCGTAAATAGCAAACGCATTTGAGAGAAGTCAATCAACAGAGAAAATGCTCTCATTGGCTGACATCATCATCTATACGCATCAAAAAAACTGCGTAACGCGCACGTTATCAATAAATCGTACATCGTAAATCGTAAATCGTATAAATCGTAAACGGTTAATTTGAGGTGTTAAAATACGGGGGACTGCGATAGAATAACCGCAGTTGCGGAAGAAGGGATAGAACTTTCTAGAACCCCTATCCCCGGTACATGGGAGGCTCGGAAATCGATTAGGGAGAAAGCCCCGCTACGATGTCATCGTAAATTGGCAACCGCATTTTCTAATGCATTTGCCCTGGGATAAGGGATGGAGCAACCGCATTTGGATGAAGTGGAAAAGCAGAGGAAACTCTCCAAACGGTTGATCACGTGCCTATTTCCGAATACGAGAATCGCAATGGCAGCACGCCCCGTGATGCAGATGAAGTTGTTCCTCCCTCATTTTTGAGTACCTCTGCCGTCCAGAACATATCTGCGCAACGCGCACGTTATCAATAAATCGTACATCGTACATCGTAAATCGTAAATTGGCAACCGCATTTTCTAATGCGTTTGCCTCGGGATAAGGGATTGCTATATGGTCGTGCCTGTGGTATCATGGTGCGCGTCATGGAAAGCACTGCACCCATACCTACGCACACGCACACCATATCCGTGCTGGTCGAAAACAAATTTGGCGTTCTTTCGCGTGTAGCCGGGCTGTTCTCCGGTCGCGGTTACAACATCCACTCGCTGAATGTAGCGCCTTGCGAGGATCCCCATTTTTCGCGCATGACAATTGATGTGAACGAGCATGGAGAAAAGCTCGATCAGGTCATCAAGCAACTCAGCAAACTGGTCAATGTTGTGGAGGTCATCGATTTCCGCTCCCATCCCACGGTGTACCGGGAGATTGTGCTCATGCGTGTGCTCTTCGGTGACAAGAAGCAGGATATTCTCGAGCTGTGCAACATATTCGGCGCAAAAGTGCTGGACGCCACGCGCGAGACGCTAACTATTGAAATCTCCGGCGGAGAGTTCAGGCTGGAGCGTTTCCTGAACCTCATGCAGGATTACGATGTGCAGATGCTTATGCGATCCGGCAAAATTGCCGTCATAAAACCCAACAACTAATTATTTGCCATGCAAGCGGTTCTCCTATTCCCTGGCCAGGGTGCCCAAAAGGTAGGCATGGGGCAGGATTTGTACACAAGCAGTGCCTCAGCTCGCGAGCTGATGGATCAAGCGGATGCCGCTCTCGGTTTCTCGCTTACCAAGGTGATGTTTGAGGGACCGGAAGAAGAACTTACTCGCACCTGCTACTGCCAACCGGCGCTTTTCCTGCACGGTCTGGTTATCTACCGTCTGCTCTGCGAGCAAGTGAGCATTGAGCCAATCGCCGCGGCCGGCCTCTCCCTCGGCGAATTCACGGCACACGCTTCCGTTGGCACCTTCAGCATGCAGGAAGGGCTGCGTCTCGTTCAAAAGCGCGGCATCTTCATGGAGGAGGCCTGCCACGCTGCTCCCGGCGCCATGGCAGCGCTCATCGGAGGAACGGATGAAGCCGCCCAAACCCTCGCCTCCGAGTGCGGGGTGGATGTAGCCAATTACAACTGTCCCGGGCAAGTTGTCGTTTCCGGAGTTGAAGAGGGCGTGAACCAAGTAGTGGCGAAAGCCAAAGCCGCCGGATTCAAACTCGCGAAAAAGCTCAATGTGGCCGGCGCCTACCACAGTCGGCTCATGAAAAGCGCGCAGCAGAAACTCATTCCGGAACTGGAAGCTGTGCAAATGTCCATGCCTTCTGCACCGGTTTACTGCAATTGCGGGGCGCGTCCTGTGCAGAGCGTGCAGGATATCCGAGAGACGCTCGGCGCTCAGGTATGCTCCTCCGTGCGCTGGGCGGCGTCTATGCAAGACATCGTCAAGGATGGGCATCGCCTTTTCATCGAAATGGGTCCCGGCAAAACCTTGGCCGGTATGATGGCACGCATCTGCAAAGAAGCTAGCGTCATTTCCATAGAAGACGCCTCGACGCTCCAACATGCCGTAGAGCAGTTGCGTTCCCTGTAAATCCATGTTCTTCCCTGTGCACAGCCGGTGGTGCTGCGGCGGTTGGCTGGCTGCCCTCTGGGTGGCTGCGGCTCTTTGCACTTTCGCTGATCCGGAGTCCGACGTTCCGTCCCCTGATGCCGCCGCGTCCATACCGGATGATGTGAACGCTGTTCCAGTGGACGAGGAAGAAAACGTAGTGGAAACCGTGAAACTGGGCGGTGAGGATCGAGTGCCTGCCCAAGAGCAAGGCGTGCAACAGGATGATGCGGACAACACCATCATCGACCCTACCTCCCCTCTGCGCGTGGAAGGATTGCCGGAGGAAATCCCCACCCACACCCCCGGTGAGGGCGTACCACTTGATACAACAAACGATCCTTCCATCCACGACCCTTCCCGAGTTGCCTACGCCAACACGCGTAAAAACGCTCGCACCATGTCGCTGACCATTCCTGCACCACGCGGCATGATTACCGACCGCGACGGACGTATCTACGCCTGTTCTGAGGTTGCGTTCCAACCTGCTATTGACTACCGTACGGTGAAGGATGTGAGCGAGGAAGAAATTGTGCAAATCGGGCGACGCGTCATGTCTGCCTTTGAGGCGGCTGGTTTCAAAATTAGCGAAAAGACAGATGCTCAACTTCTCAGCCACTATAAAGATCGTCGTTGGTTACCTCTCCCGGTAGGCCCTGCCGTACGCCAGAGTCAGCTGAGCAAAAAAGCTCGGGAGAAGGCTCAAAAAGTGGAGAATGGTATGCTCGTGAGCCTGTACTTGCGCCTCTACCCGGCCAAAGAGAGCGCATGCCATATCCTTGGCTACACTGGCTCTCCTGCAAAGCTCCCCACCGGCCCCATCAACCACAACGACCCTATTTTTGAACGCCGTGAGGGCCGCTTCGGTCTGGAAAAGCAGTTCAACAAGCAACTCACCGGCCGCCCCGGCATCTGGCGTCTCATGTTCGATGAGCAGGGCAACAAAATTCTCGATGAGTTGCAGGTTAAACCCTGTCCGGGTCACACCATCGTCACCACGTTGAATATGGAATGGCAACGCGTGGCAGAAAATGTGCTGCGCGAGAACACGATTGGCCGCGGCGCCTTTGTTCTGGTGGACGTGCACACGGGCGAGGTGCTCGTCCTCGCTTCTGTCCCGAATTACGACCCCAATGCGTTCATCCCCTCCATCTCGCAGAAAGACTACGATGCTCTGCGCTCTGACAAAAGTACGCCGCTCGTCTCCCGAGCCTTTGCGGGCGTATATCCCCCCGCCTCCACGTTCAAAACCATCACAATTGCCGCTGCACTACGCTATCGCGTCATCAACGAAAACACCGTCATCGACTGCCCCCAAAGCATCATGATTGGCAACCACCGTTTCCGCAACCACAGCGGGTTCTCCGGCAGCATCAACTGCGTCACAGCCATCGTGCTGTCCAACAACCCCTTCATGTACCAAGTCGCCGCCACACGCGACCCGCGCATTGGTGCAGCCCGCCTCTGCGAGACCGCTCGCCGCTTCGGCTACGGTTCTGTCACCGGCTTGCCTCTCGCTGATAAGGCGGGTAACGTGCCGGATGATGCCTGGATGTACCGCAACTACGGGCGTGGTTTTATGGCGGGCGATGCAGCGAATATGGCCATCGGCCAGGGTGCGTTACTCGCCACCCCACTGCAAGTGGCACACGCCATCTCTGCCATTGCCAATGGTCATTATCTGCCCAAACTTCAACTCATCCGCCAGGTGCTTGACCCGGAGGGCAATGTGGTCTATCAATTCACTCCAATGGTGCAGAACAACATGAGCGATATGTCCCCTGCCCTCGCCGTCGTGCGCAAAGGTATGCGTGCTGTGGTGGATGGCGGTACCGGCCACCGCGCTGCCCTAGGCTGGATTTCCAATGCCGGCAAAACCGGCACAGCCCAATGGGGCCGACCTTCCGACGACTGCCGCCTCGCTTGGTTTGCGGGCTTTCTGCCTGCGGATAATCCTCGCTTCGCGTACGCTGCTCTTTACGAGGGACGTCCCCACCAAAAAATATCCGGTGGGCATGTCGCTGCGGCCATTGTGCGCAGTTTCTTCAACACCGTGCGCCCCGGCATAGAGGCAGCCATCAAAAACGCAGCTCCCCGCCCCATCGTTGCAGACGGTCAAGAAGCCTTCGCGGATGACGTGGCCGTGGATCCCGAGGATGAGTCCGCCGCCACCGAACGCGCCTCCCACGAAGAGGAAGAACGCGCCAAACGCGAGGAAGCGACAAAAAAACGCCGCAGTCAATCCGGTTGGGACGATGGACGCTCAAGGCATTGAACCAATCCCCAAGGCAACTAACATGTACTCTTATATAGGGAGACGAGCTGACCTTGTGAAACGGCTCGGCATTACCCCTATTCCAAAAACGACATGCTTTTCTTATAAAATTTCTTCTCAATTTGTCAAATTTCTTATATTATTTCTACTTTTCCTTATGTTGTTTGAACAAATCTTATGAAATTTGATAAATTTTTTATAATATTTTAGCAAAACTTTACTTATTTCTTGTGTTTTCTCTTTACTTTTTGTAAATTTCTTATAAAATTCGAGGTATAAAACATAAGATTGGCACCATGATTGAAGACGAGCTTCGTGCGTTAATCGAAAAAGTACAGCGGCGGGGATGCGAGGGGCAGACCTTGGAAATCAAGTCCGCCCATAAAGAATGTCCGGCAAAACTCTACGATACCCTGTCCGCGTTTGCAAACCAGAATGACGGCGGCGTTCTGCTCTTCGGACTAGACGAGAAGGCGCATTTCGCGAAGGTAGGCGTGTACAATGCTCAGGATTTGCAGAAGAAAGTAACGGAGTATGGGGAGCAGATGACGCCCGTGGTGCGCCCCGTTTTCACGGTGTATGACGAAGGGGGCAAGACTTTCGTTTCCGCCGAGATACCACCTGTGGACGTTGCGGAGCGTCCGTGTTTCCATACGGCTGCCGGACGCGTCAGGGGGTCGTTTTCACGTGTGGGGGAAGCGGACAAGCACATGACGGAGTATGAGGTGTACAGCTATGCGGCTTTTCGACAGAAAGTTCGCGATGATCTTCGTCCGGTCGAGGGCGCTTCATTGGATGCGCTGGATCCAAACAAGCTTGATGAATACATGGCGCTCATGCGGGTGGAAAGACCTAACCTCGCCCATATCTCCGAGGCGCAGCAGTACGAGCTCAACGGCATTGTGCGAGAGGGACGTGTCACCATGTCCGCCTTGCTGCTCTTCGGCTTGGTCCCTCAGGCGTTTTACCCTCGCCTCTGCATTTCCGCCACCTGCGTTCCCGGCACAGACAAAGGGGCGGTGAATGCCGCAGGCAATCGCTTCACCGACACGAAGCGCCTTGAAGGAACCCTTCCGGAGATGTTGGCGAAAACCCTGGACTTCGTGCGCCGCAACATGCGCACGGCTACAAAAATCAATTCCCAAACCGGCAAACGTATCGACCAACCACAGTACCCGATGGAGGCCGTGCGCGAAGCCGTCTTGAACGCCCTGGTTCACCGCGACTACAGCGTTCACACCGAGAATATGCCCATTCAACTGGATATGTACGAGGATCGCCTGGAAATCGTCAATCCGGGCGGCTTGTACGGTCGGCTCACGCTTGACCAACTCGGTCATAGCCAGCCGGACACGCGCAACCCTGTGCTGGTGACGGCTATGGAGACGCTCCACCTCACGGAGAATCGCTACTCCGGCATCCCCACCATACGGCGCGCCATGGCGGAGCACCATCTACCTGAGCCCACGTTCCGCAATTCGTCAGGAGCGTTCAGGGTCATCCTCTCCAACGTTATGGCAACTGCGGTTCCTCCGCTTTCTCCGGCAAAAAGACAGCCCTCCTCCGCTGCCGATGCAAAAAACTTGGTCGATTTCTGCCGCGTTGCGCGCACGCGCGCTGAAATCCGAGACTACCTAGGCATCTCCTCAGCACAGTACGCCCTTCAGCGCTACCTTGAGCCACTCGTTCGCTCCGGCGTCATCCGCATGACCCTTCCCGACAAACCCCGAAGCCGGTACCAGCAATTCATCGCCGACGACAGACCGATGGAGTAGGATAATCCGCTCACGTTCAGCATGATTGTACCATACATTTCTCTTTATCCGATTATTTGAAAATAATGTAGCTATTTTTCTTGACTCCTCTGCTTGGTTCGCCATAATGGGGGCAGATAACCTCCCCCGCTTAGGATCATATTTTGCCTTCTGGCGGATATGAGAACCGCGCACATGGGGAGGGTTTTTTCGCCTAGATCATGCAATACTGCAAGCATCATCTTTCTTTCGAGGAACAGGCTGAAAGGCATATTTAACGAGGTTTGGTTACAGACAAGCAGCTGTTGATTGAAAGGCTCAAGGCCGTGGGATACTTTTGATGAATCCTCTGGCAAATGGCGTATTCCTTCTAGAGGCGATTCGCGACCAACTGTAATCTCGGCTGCCTCACAACTTTCCCCTCTCATCTTCATTTGCCTCTTCCTCATGCGAAAAGTTGCACCTACCTCCTCATGGTCGGAGAGACTACGAGAGCTCCTCTCCAACAGCCAGAAAGACGGTATCAATTTATCAAAAATGGGCCTCCCTGCTCACTGGGAGTCGCACCCCCTGTGGGAGTCTTGAACGTCACCTCTTTTGCCGCGTCCCGCGCACGCGCGCTAAAATCCGAGCCCTTTCCTGACAGACCACGCAGCCGCCACCAGCAGTTCATCGCCGCCGACAGACCGCTGGAGTAGGACAATCCGTTCACGTTCCCGAAAAGCCTCCCGGGCAGATTCTTGCTATCAGGGGTAAATCGTTTGAAGCAATCGGAAACTTGGGATCTCATAGATACGGACCATGGTGCGACCCTTTTCCAAGACGGTCACGGTGAGTCTGTTGCCGCTCAACACAGGCTGCCCTACAATTTCACCATCACTCCATGCAACCCGAGCGGCGCCCAGCCAGCGTCCGGTTGCCGGATCGCACAGCACAACGGTATTCTTATCCCGCACGACAACGATCATCTCCTGCGTCGCGAACGGAACAGCCACTACCTCCGCAGGCGGAGGTGTACACATGGCTGCCAATAAACTTAATACGGGTACCAGCATAGTTATTATGAGGTTGTTGTTAAATCATACTGAGAAGTCCTCCGATGTCAAGCTTCCGATTTGTGTCGAATACCGGAAATTGCATCAATAAGGCGAGAGAAAGATGGAATAAAGGGATGGGGCGAAGAAGAAGCGGCGGAGACGAATCTCCATCCCCGCCGCCTTGCTGGTTAGAATTCTCCGCTTTAGTTATCAGCCTTGGGTTTTGCCCCTGGGAGATACTGCACCAAATCGCCGCTTGCCTTGATGGTCGGGCGGCTCCAAAGCACGTAGTAGTTGGCGCTGCGTTCAACGGCACGGTTGGCGAAGTAGGCGCTTTCTCCCTCAATTTTGGCGCCGCGCTTCCGCGCATTATCGTACATACCCTTAACAGCCATAGTCTCAGATGGCTGCTTGAACGGTATCACGCCAAACAGACTGAATCCTTTGGATTCGCCTATCGCTTGGGCGCAAATCACGCGGCAATCATTCCGATCTATGCTGAGCCCACCCGTTTTTGCTATGAAGCCCTTCGGGGCTGAAGGATTGGCTACCTGCGAAACGAGATCGCAGCTGCTCAGCGTCAGTGTTGCCGAGAGAGCTGAAATTAGGAATGTATTTTTCATGGTATATGTATTTTATTGGGTTTTATTTTGTGTTTGAGTTACCCCCCGGCACCTCACCGAGAGATAAAGATTTCGTTGGGTCGGCTCATCGATTTTTCAGTTAATACCCAGCATCTAACGAGTTGTCTGTGATACTCTTCCTCATAAGTTCACCCTCCACGATGGTGAAGCGGTCAGAATGCAAGTCAACGTCTCCGCGTGCCTTTGAAATAAGCCTATCGTCGGTGAGGAGAAGTGATGGAACCATTTGTTTGAATTATTTGGGAAAAGAAATTTCGTAATACGCACTATTTAAACTTCTAACTTATCAATCTTCATTCAATTTGAGAAGGTCAGAGAACGTTGATAAATCGCAAATCCATCCGCCTTGAGCAAGATGAAGCAATGATTCCCTGTCTTTCGTATTTCTATCTATCTTATAGACGGCTCCATGTCGATAATCTAAAAGCAACTCCGCTTTTTCCTCCCTGCTAAAATCCAGAAACTTCGTTATATCATTTCCATTGAACCGCCACATATAAGTGTTCCCTTCGATGACGCAGTAGCACAACCAATAGCCTGTTTTCTTTATAGCGCAGTATTTTTTCTTACCTATACTCATTCTGCAAAAATGGGGAAACATGTAGTGTTGGACAAAAGCTGTTGAAAGATTTTTTCCCCTATTTTTCGAAGGTCTCTCTGAACAAATAATCGTGTCGAGTTCATCATCATCTAAGCTGTCTGAATTATTTCCGCTGCTCTTTACATGTAATTTATTCATATTCAACTCTATTTTACCAATAAGGAGAGCCCAGGCTTCCACATAATTGTTGTTGTATACGGGGATACCTTGGAAAATCACGCCATAGCTCATCAGGAGATTACGCAATTCTTTCATTTTCTTTTCTTCTTCCGTATCGTCCACTTTATAAAAGACGTACGCGTAAGCTCTTGGATCGGATTTGTCATACTCTCCTTCTTTGCACAACTCTTGGTAGCGCAATTCTAAGGCACGCCAAATCACTAATTCTTCCGGTCGCAGGTCTATCCCGCAAATGTGTATTTCAGACCTTATGAACAAATCGAGCCATGTTTTTCCTTCTCCCGACTCCTTCAAAGCATTTGCCGCATAAGCATAGCTATCGGGGGACATCACTAGCGGACTTTCTCCCGAAACCCTGCCATGGATATGAATCACATCCTCCTTCTTCTTGTTCTCAGGAAGTTCGGTTAATTTCTCGTAATCTCTTGATTGAGCCTTGTCCCACCCCTCCCATACGTCTTCACTTTTTTTAATATCTCCTTTTTTTACCTTAAAACCTGAACAAAAGGCGCTCTCAAGCGCATGGTCATAGTTAGTTGTCAAATAATGATCGAAATTCATCTTCGTCAACATCCTATGAATAGCCGTGGGCAACAGTTCACTCACGCCGACCAACCAATCCTGGAAAGAGTTATCCAAAGCTTTCTCTTTTCCGGGCTTTTCCAACATTTTTCTAACATTGCAAATCTCCTGTATACGTTGTGGAAAACTTTTTGCAACATTATCCATGGGGACATAATCGGGGCAACCTTTCTCCAGATCACGCATCAACCTATCCCATGCTACTCTTCCATTCTGTCGCTCCACCAAGTTCGGACTATTCCCAACAAGGAGCAGACGTTCGATACTCTTCTGAGCAGGTTGGTTCTCCTTTTCACATGTTGCTTTGCTGCAATTGCTACATGGAGCTTGTTTTGGATTATTATTTTTCTTAGCCATTTTCGTATTTGAGTGTTGATTGAGTGAAAGTTATTTTTTTTCGCCGCGCGGTTTAAACTCAGATTTGCCTTGAACTGCCTCAGTTGCTTGCACGATGCCACTATGCGTACCAGAAGCAATAATTCCACACACCTTACAGGCTTCATCAAAAGAACATGATTTTTTTAACATATCGCCAAGCCATGAATCCAATGTGGGTAGTTTTGTAACTCGGGCAAAATTACTCGGTCGGAAAATACGAGTAAAAATCAGGTGATGCATCTTTTCAATGGGCACTACCCGTTCGGAATAGCCATCCGGCACATTAGACGACCAGTAACGAATACTCGTTTTCCCCTCCCTTTGTTCTGTCCCAAGAAACACCACCATGTGACCACGCTCCTTAGCGCCTATTTCTTCCGTCCAAAAGAATTTCAGAAAATCTCCTGCTCGAGCATCATTTATATTGGTGAAACTTACTCCGGCATCTATATCATGGATCAATTTTGCGTACGACGGTCCGTTAGCATTGGCACGCCCCCAAACCATCTTACCATCGGGTAATCCATACTTGATGTCCATCATCTTCCAAGCATCTGAGGGAAGTGAAAATTGTGTCTCCCTCTCCCACAATTTAAGGGCATGCAGTAACATGATATAACAGGCAGCAGAGCAAAAAGATGGTTGAGCTTGAGCAATATTGACCTGCAGCTCCCCTTTCTCAGCATCCCACACGACTGCTTTAGTTGCCAAATTTTTTGCAGAAGGAGCTTTTACAGAGTAACCTCCTTTTTGCGGCATTTGTTTGTAAGCTTTTAGGATGTAATAATTAAAGTCATTATGGGTAACATGCTCAGGAGAGGATAAACATCCTTCATGTGCTATTGACTGAGCTGCCTTTTGTTGCTTGACCTCAGTTGCATAACAAAGTGACAAAGCGAGTCCGCCACCGAGGAGCAAAGCAAATATCCGACTCTTCATGGTTTTCTTGTTAGTAAATTTTAGTATAATCAGTCGAAAGGGGGGGTACTCCACCTTTGCCCAATTCTTCGTCCCAAGAGATAATTTTTCCTTGCGTATCTAGCATCCAAGTTTCTTTTGTATAGCCACTGGCAGTCTTCCCCTTGGTATCCTTAAGATTATAACGGAAAATAATCTGAAGAGTATTCGAATTTTCGTTGTAACCAGCGGCAAGCAATTCGTAATTACGCATTGTCCACCTTTTGCACCACGGTAGAGCGTCTCTGATTACAGCGTCTCTCGAAACAACACGGTAGTCGCTGTATTTGTATTTTACTTGTGAAGCATACAAATCGCCTATTGCATAAGCGTTGCCATCATTTCTTGCCGCAATATACCTATTAATCAGGTTCATGAGCTGAGATTGATTGGGCCCATTTGAAAAAGCAGCCCTCCCGCTACCGAAATCCCTACCTTCGGTTTCGTGGATTTCTGTAGCACTCTTTGCCCCTCTCTCTTCAAGCAATTTAAATGTTCCTTTGTAATCTAACTTTGCATGTGGAGCAAATTTCTTAACTTCTTTCTCAATTTCTTGTTTTCTTAAACTTCCCAAAAAAGGATTCGATAAATCAGCAAGTACATCCCTCACAAAATCAAGAACAGTTTGTCTTTTGCCGCCATTAAATGTCGTTATAGCGTCCACATCAGCCCCCGCATCCAGCAACAATTTTACAGTATCACTATTTCCTGCCGCAGCCGCAAGAATTAAAGCAGTGAGCCCATTCTTTCCTTTTTCATTGACGTTAGCACCTGCATTGATCAGGAGTTCACACACATCAGTCTGCGCGTTAAGGGCTGATTGCATAAGTGCCTGCTTCCCCCTAGAGGTCGTAGTGTCTATGGTAGCTCCCGCTTTTATCAGTTTCTTACATACTTCCCTGGTGGAATTGCGAATTGCCCATATCAAGGGAGTGTCGCCGCAATTGTCTCGTACGTTAATTTCCGCTTTATTTTGTATTAAGAAGTCACATATAGCGGACGAATTTTCACTATTGCAAGTAGCAAGCATAAGTGCAGTGCTACCATCCTTTTTCCTCGCATTTACATCTGCCCCCGCTTCAGTCAAAATTTTACATACCTCCGGAGTAGAGTAACGGGCAGCCCACATCAGAGGCGTCCAGCCATCGTTGTTTTTTTCATTGATTCCGGCGCCTGCTCTCAACAGAAGATCACAGACAGTCTCTCCATCCTCCCCGTTGCAAGTGGCAAGCATAAGTGCAGTGTTACCGTCTTTGTTCCTCGCGTTTATATCTGCTCCTGCTTCAATGAGCTTTTTGCAGTCCTCCGCTGTAGCGTATCGTGCAAGATTCATAAGGGGTGTCCATCCATTCGCATTTGCAACATTCAAACGATTGGGGGTAATTTCAGAGGTGTATAGAAACGCGATTAATTTCTTATCAATCGGGTTCACCGCCATAATATTCTCCCGGCATGCCTCCACATTCGTGATCTTTGCCCCGGCAGCAACGAAAGCTTCAAGACACCGTACCGGAAGACGTTTAAGTGTTTTTGTCCGGCTCTCTTGTTGTGGTGCCCTTTGCCCGGTAAGAGCGGAAGTCATAAGCTCTTGAAAACCATTACTCAATGCATCCATGTCCTCATTTAACTTGGCTAAGCCTTGTGCTTGCAACTCCCTCTGATCGGTATTAGCTCTCCAGTATAGTTCAATAATTTTGTCGATGTAAGGATAATCATTCAGACTCTCCACTCCATCCTTGTACATCATAAAGTGGTACATCAAATCCTTGCTGATCTCACTAATAGGATTCGTTTTGTACTCCTTCGTCTGCCCGACCCGGTAATCAACAGTAGAGACAAGTTCTCCTGTAGCGTGTTCATCTATAATTTCATATTTTTGAAGCATCTCGATTGCCTCCTCGGGGGAAAGAGTTTTGACAGGTCCAGCTGTACCACAAGGTACCTGCCTCGTTTGAGAAGCCAGAGCTGAAGCAATCGATGCGTTGCCTTTTTTTCCTGTCGCAGTCTCCCCTTCTTGAGACGTTCCTGATCGTTCCTTAGCCTCCTCCAGCTTGGTCTGCATTTCCCTAATCTGTTGCTCCATAGCAGCGACATCCTCCTTGCCTTCCTCTGGTTGGTCTTTTTCGTGGAAATAATACCACACCCCACCCCCGCAGGCTGCCAGAAATAGGAATGTTCTAAATTTCATGGTTCTAGTTAGTTCGCGATTTTCCTTTGTATGCCCTTGTCTTGCCGCGCAAAACAACTTCGCTGCCTCAGACAGATTCTTATTTGCTCAATTCCAACTCCAAAAGCACCGGCGCATACCCCTGATCCGCCGCTTTTTGAAACCACCGTTTCGCTTCCTCTTGATCTCTTCGCACACCGATGCCTCTCTTATAGCATAATCCAAGTTCAACCTGCGCACCCGCATCCCCCTGTTCCGCTGCCGCGCGGCACCACTTCACCGCCTCTGCGTAGTCCTTGCTCACTCCCTCGCCTTTCGCATAACACAAGCCGAGGTTATACTGTGCCCTTGCATAACCTTGATCTGCTGCCTTACGCCACCACTTTACCGCTTCGGTCAGATTCTTGCTCGCTCTCTTGCCTTCATAATAACACTTCCCAAGATCGGCTTGCGCCGAAACATTGCCTCCCTCTGCGGCGACGTACAACCGCTCCATCGCCTCGCTCTCCTTTCCCTCTTTGGTGAGTCGTTGATACGCGACGTAAGGATCCTCCCACAGCATATAATATGCCTCCATTCCTCCTCCGATCACCAACATCAACCACGACACTACAGCTGCCCCCCGTAGCTTACGCTGACCACTCTTCTTTGTCGGCACGGTCTGTGGAATCACCCCCGGAACTGATGTCGGGCTTTGAGCCGTTACCGCCACGACCGTCCTCCGTAGCTTGAGCTGTCCACTCTTCTTCCTCGACATGGCCTGTGAAACCGTCACCGGAACCGATGGCGGACTTTGGACCGTTACCGACGGAATCGGAGCAGGCGCAGAAGCCGGGGCAGATGGTGTCTCGGCCTCTGCCGTGTCCCTGCTTTTCAGCTCGGCTGCTTTGCGAAACCACGCCTGCGCTTCCTCCTCATTCTTTTCCACTCCTTCGCCCTTCATGTAGCTTTCCCCAAGCTCCATGTAATACTCCTCAAGCTTCCTAGCGACCTCCGCGTCCCTGCGTTCAGCTTCTTCGCGTATCCAATGGGGCATGTCGTTTTCGTTCATAGCATAATAAATAAATTCATAAAATTACTTACTTTCCCCTCATACCCAGCCACGTGAGAATGCCCTGGGCAACGGCATGGGCAGCGCGGCGAGCTCCGGCGGGGGTCGAGATGTAGTCCACATGCGCGCGGTCGCTCACGTAGATGGCCTCGGTCACAGCGGCGGGAATACCGGCGTCATCCAGTGCATTCAACCACCCCGCAGCGGTTTCTTCTTTCCTGAATCTCGTGATGGCGCGGCAACCTTTGCCTCCCTGTGGCATTCCTCCCGGCCGAGTGTCGTACAGTTCCGTCTCAAAGGCATGGCGTAGACATTCTCCCAGCGCCTGACCACGGCGGCGATTGTAAATAACCAACCCGGGAATATGTCCTTTCTGCCACCCGTTTCCCACGCTGTTGAGGTGCAGGAAGATCATGCACGCAGGCTTCTGCCCAATGCCATAATCCGCGCTCACCATGCCCGCGCCGATGCGATCAGGAAAGTACTTGGAAGGATACCGCACGCCTCCCTTATCCGGCTTATTCAACTGCACCACTCCCGCTTCCTTTGCTAATGTAACCAGCGGCTCCTTCTTCGGAGCGTAGCCGCGATTGCACACAACGCAGCGATGTCCCTCAGCTTCAATCTCGCGCTTGATCTCACCCACGTACCGATACCAGAACAGGCACTCGCTCACTCGTTCATCTGGCGACACCGCCCCCGCATTTGTCGTCGAATGCCCAATATCCAGCATTATCAGTTCACCAGCGCAAGCGGGCATAAACGCGGGAGAACAAATCATCAATATCAGGATGAGGATTTTTGTGAGCACTGCCATCACATCGAAATTCCGTGACGTTTGAGGTGTTTTTTAGCAGAGGCGTGACCCTGACTCGCAGCGCGGCGATACATTTCAATCGCCACATTCAGATCCTTTTTCACTCCCCAGCCAAATTCTAAACAGGTCCCATAGTTGCTCTGGCCCCACGCGTTACCTTGCTGTGCAGAAAGTCGATACCAATACGCCGCTTGAGAATAATCCTGCGGCACGCCCCAGCCGTTGTGGTACATGAAACCAAGATTATT
This sequence comes from uncultured Akkermansia sp., assembly GCA_947626545.1. GTDB lineage: Bacteria > Verrucomicrobiota > Verrucomicrobiia > Verrucomicrobiales > Akkermansiaceae > Akkermansia. The sequence goes on from CANQSS010000010.1 coordinate 35,983, forward strand.
TTGGGCGCCGGCATGTCCCTGCTCTGCGGCGCGACGGAAACAGCGAGCTGCCTCCGCATAATCCTTTGGCTTTCCTTTACCAAACTGGTAGGCAAGTCCTAAATTGTTGAGCGTCTCGGCGTCTTCTGATACGTTCCCTCCACCTGCATTGGGTTGTGGTAATGTTCCTCCTTGGCTGAGCTCCGAGGCTCTCTTCGCTCCACGAGAAATCAGCAGGGCGCGAATGCGCTGGGCATTGTCGTCACCCACGCAATCCAGCGGCGTCGCTCCCTTATCCGTCACGGCATTCACATTCGCCCCGTGCTCCACAAGCCACTTCGTGATGCTCCAGCTGCCAATGGCGCAAGCATAATGCAAAGCCGTATTCCCCTTCGTTTCAGGCAAAGTGATGTCCACATCCGAGCCATTCCGAATCATCGGCAGCAGGGTCAGCAAGCGCTTTTGATAAAGTGCCGACGTAGCCTCGCGACAACGCAACGCGCGCATCCGGTCGATCATCGGCTGGAGATCCTTGCGGTCTGCATAGGAGATACCCTGAGGGGAGGGGACATTTTGGGCATTATGTAAAAAGCCCAGACTTCGAAGATTTTTCTTTGCCGTCTCATCCCCCTGCTCTGCCGCCTTGCGGTACCACTTCACCGCCTCTGTCATATCTTTGTTCACTCCATTGCCGTTCTCATAGCACCAGCCAAGGCCGTTCTGTGCCGGCGCATACCCCTGCTCTGCCGCCTTGCGAAACCACTTCGCTGCTTCCGCATACTCCTTCACTCTTACCTCATAATCCTCGCTCCTCGTGCTCGGGAGTTTCGCATAGTAAAGGCCGAGGTTAAACTGCGCCACCGCAAGCCCCTGCTCCGCTGCCTTGCGATACCACTCCGCTGCCTCTAAGCGGTGACAGCTGTGATCATAGCTCACGCCAAGGCCAAACTGCCCCCTCGCATTCCCCTGCTCCGCTGCCCTGCGAAACCACTTCTCCGCTTCCACGTAGCCTTTCACTGTCTCCATGCCGTAATAGCACCAGCCAAGGTTACACTGCCCATCCGCATTCCCCTGCTCCGCCGCCTTGCGAAACCACTTCACCGCCTCTGTCATATCTTTGCTCACTCCATTGCCGCGCTGATAGCACAAGCCAAGGTTATTCTGTGCCCGCGCATCCCCCTGCTCCGCCGCCTTGTGGAACCACTTTACCGCCTCCGTCATATCTTTGTTCACTCCATTGCCGTACTCATAGCACAAGCCAAGGGTACACTGCGCTATCGCAATCCCCTGCTCTGCTGCCAAGCGGTACAGCCTCACAGCTTCCTCCAGGTTTTTGTCCACTCCATTGCCAGTCTCATAGCACACACCAAGGTTATTCTGTGCCCGCGCATCCCCCTGCTCCGCCGCCAAGCGGAACAACTCCACCTCCTCAGCCATGTCCCTGCTCACTCCCCTGTCGTTCGCATAGCACACGCCACGGCCCAACTGCCCTCCCCCATTCCCCTGATCTGCTGCCAAGCGGTACAGCCTCACAGCTTCCTCCGGGTTTTTGCTTACTCCCCCGCCGTTCGCATAGCACAAGGCAAGATTATACTGCGCCACCGCATTCCCCTGCTCCGCTGCCTTACGACACAGTCTCATAGCCTCGGTCATGTCCTTGCTCACTCCGGAGCCTTCCTTATAGCACACGCCAAGATTATACTGCGCCACCGCATTCCCCTGCTCCGCCGCCTTGCGAAACCACTTCACCGCCTCCGCGTAATCCTTGCTCACTCCGGAGCCTTCCTTATAGCACACGCCAAGGTTATTCTGCGCCTGCGCATCCCCCTGCTCCGCCGCCTTGCGAAACCACTTCACCGCCTCCACGTAGTCCTTGCTCACTCCGGAGCCTTCCTTATAGCACACACCAAGGTTATTCTGTGCCTGCGCATTCCCCTGCTCCGCCGCCTTGCGGTACCACTTTACCGCCTCCGCGTAATCCTTGCTCACTCCGGAGCCTTTCTTATAGCACACACCAAGGTTATTCTGCGCATCCGCATGCCCCTGCTCCGCCGCCTTGCGGTACCACTTCACCGCCTCCACCATGTCCTTGCTCACTCCGGAGCCGCGCTGATAGCACCAGCCAAGGTTATTCTGCGCCACCGCATTCCCCTGCTCCGCCGCCTTGCAGTACCACTTCACCGCCTCCGCGTAATCCTTGCTCACTCCATTGCCGTTCTCATAGCACCAGCCAAGGTTACACTGCGCGTACATGTTCCCCTGCTCCGCTGCTTTGCGGTACCATTTTACTGCCTCCGTCATGTCCTTGCTCACTCCGGAGCCTTTCTTATAGCACACACCAAGGTTATTCTGCGCATCCGCATGCCCCTGCTCCGCTGCTTTGCGATACCACTTCACAGCCTCCGTCATATCTTTGGTCACTCCCTTGCCGTTCTCATAGCACACGCCGAGTTCGTACTGCGCAGGTGCGTTCCCCTGTCCAGAGGTGCAAATGAACTCAATTAATTTCCCGTCAACCGGCTTCACCGCCATGATATTTGCTCGGCACGTCTCTACATTCGCGATCTTTGCCCCTGCTGCCGCGAAAGCCTCGAGGCAGCGAACCGGAAGTCGTTTAAGCGTTTTTACCCGGCTCTCCTCCTGAGGAGGATTTTGATTCGTAAGAGAAGAAAACACAATCTGCTGCAAACCATTGGCCACTGCATCCATATCCTCATTTAACTTGGCTAGACCCTGTGCTTGCAACTCCTGTTGATCGGTATTGGCGCGACGATATAATTCAATGATTTTGTCGATGTAAGGATAATCATTCAGACCTTCCACCCCGTCCCTGTACATCATGAAATGGTACATCAAATCCTTGCTGATCTCACTAATGGGATTCTGTTTGTACTCTTTTGTTTGCCCGACCCGATAATCAACGGTAGAGACAAGTTCTCCTGTAGCGAGCTCATCTATAATCTCATATTTTTGGAGCATTTTAATCGCCTCTTCAGGAGAAAGAGATTTAAAGTGAGCCTCCGTATCCCGAGGTGCTTGCTTTGTTCGAGATGCAAGAGCTGAATCGATTGATACGCTGCCCTTTTTCTCTGTCGCAATCTCTTCCTCTTGGGAGGCTTCTGATCGTTTCTTAGCCTTTTCCAGCTTGGCTTGCATTTCCTTAATCTGCTGCTCCATAGCAGCAATATCTTCCCCGCCATCCGCTGGTTGGTCTTTTCCGTGAGAATAATACCACGCGCCACCACTGCAAGCCGCTAAAAAAAGAAAAATTCCAAATTTCATTGTTCAAATAGTTTCACAAATGACCAACGACAAACAACCATGCATGTATCACCGAGTAGTCAACTCAAAAAAATTTAACTTTTCGTGATACTCATTTCCAGACGTAATCTTCTTTAGACAAAGGAATTCCGAAGTAGATTCCGGCCGTTCATTTCTGATACTCCCTTTGTATAACTTTCCGCATAAAAAATCTAACGTAACACTGTACATCTCTTTCTTAATTGGAGTGTTGTCTCTCTGAAGGAAGCTTATCAATTCTTTTGCTGAGCATGAATAAACATTTCTTTCGCCATGGATCAACGTATCAAATATCCATTCTCCTCGTCTATTATGGTCAAGTTTTAAAATACCGATATTCATCCAACAAAACCTCGCATTCCGGCGAGTTCCTTCGGATGTTGTGACATTAACGTTTCTTCTATGCTTGCCGGAAATGAAATCCGGCAACGGATCGTCAGTTTGGCTTATTTTCATGATTAACGTAGATTTAGAGTTTCATCTTCTAGTAACATATGTTATACCTTCTTTAAAAGTGGTGATGACGACTTGATCTCCCTCACGCAGCCCCTTCTGACAATCATGAGCAATGGGATAAAGCTCGTCCTGCACTTTTATACAAGCGGAATCCCCCTCACCCATGACAGTCCCGATGCGACCGACCATGGAATTAATTTGTTCCTCCCTAGCGTTTTTCAGGAAAGTTTTAGAAACCGTGTTGCGAATGAAGCCTCTCCAACAAGCATAGTAAAATGTTATCCCTATACCTAAAAAGACGAGGAAGACAAGTCCAGACCATTGGGTCGGCAAGTCCAGTCTCCAAGCACCCCATGCAGCAAAGGTGATCAATGAAAGGAACGACAACCACTCCGTGCAGAAAAAAACATCAAGAATGATGAGGGTGATTGCGATCGCAATCATCCAGTGCAGGAAAGTACCATCTGCACTACTCAAGAAAGCCACGCAAGGAGTAAACATAGTCGCTATGAAATCTCAATCTTTTACGGAGGCAATAATGGCTCGTACGTTATTGGGCAAATAGACCTTATCCGCAGGATTGGATGAAATCGTTGCATACCCTTCCAGCGTCTGCCGCGTGAGAAGCACTTTTGCAGCAGCTTCTGCACCGATGACTTCAGCAATCTTTTGCACATACTCCCTCTCTGCCTCCGCTTGCAAACGAAGAGCCTCTGCCTGCCCCTGAGCCTTGGTGATGGTAGCTTGTTTCTCTGCTGTGGATTGCATCAGGATGGCTTTACTCTTCCCTTCAGCTTCCAAAGCAACGGCGCGGCTTACACGTTCCGCCTCCATCTGTTTGAGCATAGCATCCTTAGTCTTTTCATCCATATCCAACTTTTGGATTTCGAGACCGGATACTGCAATGCCCCAACGGGACGTTGTCTTTATCACATTCCGGACGACTTCTTCTGATATGGAGGTGCGCTGCGATATGACCTCATCCAAGGTACGTTTACCAATGGCTGCGCGAACTTCGCTGAGTACAGTATCTTGCAAAGTTGGATGGAGATGGTCAACTTCAAAAATCGCCTTAATGGGATCCGTGATACGCCACCGAATCATACAGTCCACACGGACTTCAACATTGTCCTTCGTGTGGCATGGCTTTTCAGACGTATCCGTACGTTGTTCGGAAAGTTCAATATAAATGCCATCCTTATTTGTTTCATTCTTCCATTCATTGTCCCACAACTTCGTGACGTCGACCACATCATCTATGAGCGGAATGAAAAAATTAAGACCACTTTTCCTGACACCAACAGGTTTGCCAAAACGAGTTACGATAACACAATGACCTTGGGGAATTTGTTTGATAAACATGACTTGGAATTGGTTAATTGAAGATATTGTCGTAAGGAATCACTCCTTCCTGTGTCCTTAGCAGAAGTTAATCTAAGTTCTTTATTTCCTCCAAATTTCTCTTGAAATCCTGATCAATTTTATCCATATCTCTACGGAATTTTTGGTCTGCCTTCTGGAACTCACTATCTAGTTGTTTAATCGCCTTATCGGAGGCTTCAAAGTTTGCTTTGGCAACAAAAATAGCTAAACCACACAGGATCACTCCAACTATGCCCAGAGCCTTGGGTTGTTTCCTTTTTATTTTGATAAGCAAACCGATAATCCCGAGCAGAAGACCGAGGATTGCCGGACATACGGCAAATGTTCCAATAAGCGGAATGAAGGCCAATAATAAAGCGATAATACCGAGAACGAATGCTGCGATAGTCATGATAGGAATGGGTTATTCAATTGTTGAGTTAATTGTAAGAGAGAACTATACGGCACGTCATGCAATATAGCTTCCTTCTCACAGCAAAGTCTACCGAATTTAGAATCCGAGCCGTTTTCGATTTATTTTGTTGATTATAAGTTAGTTTATTTCTGCCAAATGAGGCATTTTATGAGCTTTTGCGGGCTACCGCTTCTTGCGGAAGAAGCTCTCCAAATGTATGTCTGGAAATTTTTGTTGTGCTGTCATATTTTTCTTGCGTACGGATTCTAAATACGTATCACAATGAAGACGAAATCTGACAGAAAGACGGAGCTGGCGGCGGTAGAGGTGCTGCGGCAGACGGGGGTGGATGTATTGGAAGCTGCGTTGGTGGCGAAAGCTGCGCTGGAAGCGGGGAGGGGACGCGTGAAGCGCGCCATGGCGTGCATTGAGGCGGGGGAGGAAGAACTGCGGCGGCGCGAAAAGACGGTCACCTTTACACGGGCGGTTGAAGAGGCATTGGAGGCGAGGAAGGACCGACGGAAACGGACGCTGAGCGACTTCCGCGGCATCACGAAACGGTTCATGAGACGGTGCAAGGGGCTGGCGAATCGGCGCATGCGCAGCATCTCCGCCGAGGAATGCAAAGAGTACATCAAGCAAGCTTTCAACACGCCACGGCAGCGGAACAAGGCGAGGCTCATCCTCAGCGGGGTCTTCTCCACGGCGTGCAAGCGAGGCTGGTGCGCGGAAAACCCGGTGCGCAAAGTGGAACCGGAACGCATTGAAGAAAAGCGCATCAACATCCTGAACAAAGAGGAAATCGGGCGACTCATGCACACCGCCGAGACCTTCGAGAACGGCGCCTGTCTCGCCGCCACAGCCATCATGCTCTACGCGGGCGTGCGCCCGAACGAAGTGGAGCGGTTGCGCTGGAACAATGTGCGGCTTGATGATGGCGTCATCTGCACCGCCCCGCGCCACAGCAAGACCGGCGGCGCACGACATGTCACCATCTTCCGGCCCCTGGCACGTATCCTGAAGCGCATCCAGCGTCCCGGGAACGAGCGGATTTGCCCGCCGAACTGGCGTCGTCTCCGAGCACGCCTGCACCGAGAAGCCGGTTTCATCAACTGGCAGCCGGACGTCCTGCGGCACACCTTCGCCACGCACCACCTGGCCACCTTCCGCAACTACGCCGAGCTTCAGCTGGAAATGGGCCACCGCTCGGCGGAGCTGTTGCGTACGCGCTACATCGCCATGGAAGGAGTGTACCACCGGGAGAAATCACTGTTGATCAGCTAAGAGAGAAGATACAATTTATTTACGATGTGCGATTTACAACACGCACGACGGCCGTCGTGCGCGTGTTGCACATCGTACATAGGCGGCATTTTGTCGCCTACGGCTCAGCAATTTCGCGCGTAGCGTGCTAGCATTCAAATCGTAAATCGTACATCGTAAATCGTAAATAACCAACAGCTTATGCTGCATGATGTGCCGTTGACTACCATTGGGGGGGGTGTTTTTTCTTGGGACGGATGCGATGAGATGTGTCACAATCAGGGAAAATTTTTATATTGTCAGGGCGAAATTAGAATGATAGGATGGGGGCATGGGAGGATCGCCACCGATAATGATGCCACCGCCGCCGCCAATTCCGGTAGGCGGGAGCGGCGCGCCACCGGTGCCAATACCACCACCCGTGCCGGTGCTAACGCCACCGCCTGTGCCAGCGTTAGCTCCGCCGCCTGTACCTGCCGCCCCGGTTTCATTGCCGACTGCAACATTTGATGATGTCCCGCCTGAAGCGCCGGTTGTGGCTGCTCCAAGCTTGGCCCCACCGCTTCCACCACAAGGAGCAAAAATGGCGCCTCCCCCAGCTCCGCGCAAGGTGGAGCGCGTGTCGAGCGTGCCCTCAGTTCCTCCACTCCTCGGTGATGAGCTTGGCATGGGGGAATGGGAGGAAGATGTGACGCCCAAAACAGCCGGACCGAAAATCTTACTGGAGCCGCTCCACGTGCTTGACCCATTGTGCGTCAAATGGAATATCGGAGCGGGCGCCGGGGCAGCCGAAGCGGCAGGAGCAGGGAAAAAAGCGGCGTCCGGATCGGCATTGGCGGCAAACTCTCGCCCGGTGTTCCTGAGTTCGCCAGCCGCACGTTCGCCCTCACCGTCCAAACAAGCTGGGGGCTACCTGCGACTCATGGGGTTACTCTCCACCGGAAGCCCTTGGGAAAGTGTCTTGTCGATGTCTGACATCGATAAACCGGGTGGAATGGTCATCGGGCGCGACGCGAGCTACTGCAACGTGGTACTCCCGGAGGGTTCCATTTCGCGTCGTCATGCTCTCATTGAGCGAGTGAACCGCAACGTGGTCATTACTGATTTGAGCTCGACAAACGGTACTGCGGTGAACGGTCGTCAAATATCATCCGTGGAGCAACGAGTACCGATGATGGATGGTGCTATCTTGACACTGGGAGATGTGACATTGCGAGTAGAAATCATGGAAGGAGCTCCCATCCCTGTGTGATCAACGCACCTCGCTGCCCTTGCAGCACCACGAAAGCTACACTAGGAAGCGCACTGTCTGCGTGAGATAACGATGTGAGAAGCAGAGAAGGATCCACCGAGCACAAAACTCTCAGCGCTGCTATACGCCAGATCAGGGCAAACGCATTTGAGAGAAGTTAATCGACAGAGACAACAATCTTGGCAATCGTACATGGGCAGCCACCTCGCACCTTCCCGTCGCTTCCTAATTATTCCCGCGCACGGCCTCCACAATTTCCGCTCGTTCCTGCCTTGCAATCCCCGCACCGCAGGTGCACGAGCCTTCCAAATCGTACTTCGTACCTCGTACATAGGCAGACTCCGTCTGCCACCGTCGTATATCGAAATGGCAACTGCTTTTTCTAATGCGGTTGCCCTGTGCGCCTGATGAAACGCTCCGCTACGGTTGCAAGCGCTCAATGCCCCACGAGCCATCCGCCTGCAGGGAATAGAGGAAGCGGTCATGGACGCGTCCCGGTCCGCCCTGCCAGAACTCCATGTGATGGGGTACCACCCGGTAGCCCCCCCAGAAATCAGGTAGAGGCACCTCACCGTTGGCAAACTTGTTCTTGAGCTCCTGCAATTTCATCATGAGCAACTTTCTGGTGGATATCACACTGCTCTGATGGGACACCCACGCGCCCAGCTGCGATTCACGCGGGCGCGTCAAGAAATACTTGAGCGTTTCCGCACGTGTCACTTTCTCCGTGTGCCCACAAATAATAATCTGGCGCTCCAGCGTGACCCACGGGAACAGCAGACTCACCTCCGGATTCTGCGCTATTTCGCGAGCCTTGCGACTCGTGTAATTTGTAAAAAAGACGAATCCTCGCTCATCATAGTACTTGAGCAGTACCGTGCGCAGGGAAGGCATCCCCTGAGGGGTGGCTGTAGCTACACTCATGGCATTCGGTTCAGGAATGCCACTCTCCAACGCCTGGTGAAACCATTTGTCGAATTGTTTGAGAGGAGAAACATCCAAATCCCGCCGGTGAAGCGTATCCTTCAAATACTCCTCACGAAAGTTTGATAAATCCATGCGCCTATTCTACCCAGACAGCGACTGTGTTGCAAGACCTTTCAGTCTGTTTCAAAAACAACACGTCCCGTTTTTAAGCGTGACAATCCGATAGTCATCTGCTAGATTAACGAACGTTAACGCGGTCGCGACACCTGCTCGCAAACGTATATCCCTCATCTCCCTCTACTCGGCATGAAATATCTGATTCAAATCGCCGCATGGGCGGCTCTTGTGTGCCTGTCCCCGATCTATGGAAAAGACAAGACAAACCAGAATGAGCTGTGGTACAACAAACCTGCGCAGGTAAAAGCTCTTTCCCTTCCGTGGGCCAATGACGGCGCAAGTGATACTCACGAATCGATGAATTCAGGAGATGTGTGGGAATCCAAAACGCTGCCTCTTGGCAATGGACGCGTAGGCGCTACCGTGTATGGAGGTGTGCACTTGGATTGCGTGGTGCTCAACGAAGTGAGTCTGTGGTCCGGTGGACAAAATACAGCTAATAATGGATCCGGTTACGAATATGGACCCACGTCGGACTCCACCAAATTCGGCAGTTATCAGCCTTTTGCCCAGCTCTTTGTCGCTTTCGATAATCTGGGCGATATATCTCAGTACCGCCGAGCTCTGAATCTCAGAAACGCCGTGGCGACAACCTCCTTCACCGGATCAAATGGCGGCAGTGAGACGACGTACAAACGCGAATGCTTTGTCAGCAAGCCGGATGACGTATTCGTGTACCATGCCGAGGCCGAGGGAGGCGGTACACTGAACGCCAAGGTGGCTCTCATGCCCTACCACAGCGTGAGTTACAAAGTTGATGGAACCAATGGTCTGCGAATGACCGGCACACTTGCAAACGGTGAAGCTTTTGAGGGCAGGATCATCGTTCTGACGGAGGAAGGCAAGGTGCAAGCCAGTGGCGGGTCGTGTTCTCTATCGGTGGAATACGAGGGAGGCGGCGACAGTCAGGCCCCCAAATATAAAGCGCAAAGGGTTCCTTACCTCTGCGTCACCGGTGCGCGCAAGTTCACCATCCTCGTATCATTGTCCACCAGCTACAAAATGGATTACGCAGCCAACTGGAAGGGCGAAAAGCCCGGGGCTCGTAACCAGCGAATCTTGACAGCTGCCCAAAAACACGATTATAAGTCACTCTGCAAACGCCACAAGAGTGACTTCTCGACCCTCTTCAACCGGCTGAAACTTGAAATCGGCAGTGGAGAAACTTCTGACTTGCCAACGGATGAGCGCCTCGCTCACTACAAAGACAGCGCCGATGATTTGGGGCTCGAGCAGCTCATGTTCCAATACGGACGCTACTTGATGATTAGCGGCTCTCGCCCCGGCAACCTTCCCATGAATCTGCAGGGAATATGGAACAACAAAGTTCACGCTGCATGGGCCTGCGATTATCATACCAACATCAATTTCCAGATGTGCTACTGGTCAGCGGAAACAGCTAACTTGAGTGAATGCCACGAGCCTCTTTTGGACTACCTGAAAGCGATGCGCAAACCGCTTTCCGAGTTTACCCAGCAAGTGTACAGCAAAGGGACACCTGGCTGGGTGATGCGTATCTCGCTCAATCCATGGGGAGGCGTGGGTTGGACAATGATGTACCCCACAGCCAATGCCTGGTTCGCCCTGCACCTCTGGGAGCATTATCAATTCACTCAGGATGCTGACTTTCTGAAAAAAACCGCCTATCCCATCTTCAAAGAACTCTGCCTCTTCTGGGAGCAAAACCTCAAGAAACTTGGTGCCGGAGGAGAGGGGCTTGTCTCGAATGGCAAACCAGTTGATGTAACCCAGCACCCCGAACTGAAAGATTTGCCTGCCGGAACGCTTGTTGTACCCGGTGGATGGTCTCACGAATGGGGGCCAACCGAAGATGGGGTTACACACGACCAGCAGCTCGTGCGGGAACTCTTCAAGCTTACTGCGCAGGCAGCAGATGCTCTGCACACCGATGCTGCCCTTGCAAAACGCTTGTGCTCTATGTCTGCGAAACTCGCACCGAATCGCGTGGGTTCCGGAGGTTACCTGCAGGAGTGGATTGTCGATCGTCCGGATATGGTCTCCGGTCACCGCCATACATCCCACCTCATCGGCCTCTTCCCTGGTTCCACAATCTCCAAGCGTCTCACACCGGAACTGGCTGAGGCTGCCGCTAAGAGTTTGGAGCTGCGCGGTCTGAGTGCCGACAATCGACGCAGCTGGACATGGCCGTGGCGTACGGCTCTTTACGCACGCCTGCACAATGGCGAGAAAGCTTACGAAATGCTCCAAAACCTGTTACGCTACAACACGCTGGACAACTTGATGACCAGCCACCCGCCCATGCAAATGGATGGAGTGCTCGGTATGCCCGGGGCAGTGTGCGAAATGCTCGTTCAGAGCCACGAGGGCTGCATTGAGCTGCTGCCGGCGCTTTCCCCTGCATGGAAGGATGGAAAGGCCACGGGCCTGCGTGCGCGAGGGGGACTGATTGTGGATCTGGAATGGAAAGACGGGAAAGTTACCTCTTTCAGCATCCAGAGTACCATTCCTGCCCCCCAACCTGTGAAGGTGCTCTCCAATGGAGAAGAAAAATCGATCGTGCCCGAATACAATCCCAAGCGTTCCGCCAAACCGCTCAAGGCGGCTTCCCCAAAGAAAGCCACGCGTAAGTAACGCAATTCATTTACGATTTATGATTTACGATTTACGATTTGGAAAATTCGCGCACTTTTGGCGTGACAAGCAAGCAGGTATATGCTAGATTAGAGGGCGACAAGGAGGAGGCGACGTCACATGCGTGCCGGCGTCTCCCGAGTTCCATACCACGAAAGGCACGACTATGCAATATACGACAGAAGTTGAACACATGTGTTGCGTGAAAAAGGGCTGCGACCACGGCCCGGCGCCTATTCCTCAGGAAGGCGCATGGACGCAATCCAAGAAGATTGAAGATATCTCAGGACTTACGCACGGCGTGGGCTGGTGCGCTCCCCAACAGGGCGCCTGCAAGCTCACCCTTAACGTCAAAAATGGTGTCATTCAGGAAGCGCTCGTGGAAACCATCGGCTGCTCCGGCATGACTCACTCCGCCGCCATGGCTTCCGAGATTCTTCCGGGTAAAACGGTACTCGAAGCGCTCAATACGGACCTCGTGTGTGACGCCATCAATACCGCCATGCGCGAACTCTTCCTGCAAATTGTCTATGGTCGCACACAAAGCGCGTATTCTGAAGGTGGGTTGCCCATCGGCGCTGGACTGGAGGATCTCGGCAAGGGTCTGCGCTCGCAAGTTGGCACTCTCTACGGCACGCTCAAGAAAGGCTCGCGTTACCTCGAGCTGGCAGAGGGCTACATCACCAAACTCGCGTTGAATGCGGATGATGAAATCTGCGGCTACCAGTACGTGAAAGTGGGTCCGATGATGGAAGAAATCAAGAAGGGCACGGATGCCAACGAGGCATTTAAGAAGTACACCGGCACATACGGACAATTTGAGGGCGCTGCCAAGTACATTGACCCACGCCACGAGTAATTAACACCTAACCCATTTTCAGATTATGCCATTATTTGAATCATACGATCGCCGCATCAACCAGATTCTCCCCGTGCTGAAAAAGTACGGCATCTCTTCCTGCGAGGAAGCAGAGAAGGTATGCTTGGAGAAAGGCATCGATGTGCGTGCCATTGTGCGCGGCATCCAGAATATCGCCTTCGAGAACGCCGGCTGGGCCTATACGGTAGGCGCTGCTATCGCCATTAAGAAAGGCTGCACCAAGGCTGCCGACGCAGCTGAGGCCATTGGTGAAGGTCTGCAGAGCTTCTGCATCCCCGGCTCCGTGGCGGATGACCGCAAGGTAGGTCTGGGTCACGGCAATTTGGCCGCCATGCTCCTGCGCGAGGAGACAGATTGCTTCTGCTTCTTGGCCGGACACGAATCCTTCGCCGCGGCGGAGGGAGCCATCGGCATCGCCAAATCTGCCAACAAGGTACGTAAAAAGCCCCTGCGCGTGATTCTCAACGGCCTTGGAAAGGACGCGGCCTACATCATTTCCCGCATCAATGGCTTCACCTATTGCCAGACTAAATTCGACTACGCTACCGGCAAGGTGGAGGTCGTGAAGAAGACCCCCTTCTCCACCGGCGAGCGCGCTAAGGTGAACTGCTACGGCGCGGATGATGTGCGCGAAGGCGTGGCCATCATGTGGCTGGAGGGCGTGGATGTGTCCATCACCGGCAACTCCACAAATCCCACCCGCTTCCAGCATCCCGTGGCCGGCACCTATAAGAAAGAGTGCGTGCTGAAAGGCAAGAAGTACTTCTCCGTTGCCTCCGGTGGCGGCACGGGGCGTACCCTGCACCCGGACAACATGGCTGCCGGCCCTGCCTCCTATGGCTTCACCGACACCTTGGGTCGCATGCACAGCGATGCCCAATTCGCCGGCTCCTCTTCCGTGCCTGCGCACGTGGAGATGATGGGTCTCATCGGCATGGGCAACAATCCCATGGTCGGCGCCACCGTTTCCGTGGCCGTCGCTGTGGAGGAAGCCATGGCGAAGTAACCTCAGACATCAATCCTTTATCCTGCGGTCCGGCGGTTTCGTCGGACCGCTTTTTTGCGATCGGCAATGCCCATCTGTCCATCCGTCCCAAGAAAAGGCGATCCCAACATGCAGTTATCGGCGAGCAATGAAACATAACACGTTCATAATTTACGATTAAAACACACCCGACGGCGTAAGGCAGTTTTGTTCATAGGAAGCGCATGGAAAATGGGTTGAATGAGCTCGGAGACAATTTAAATTGGGACACGTGTAGTCCATCTGCGTTTCGTTTTGGGGTGGACTTGACACGTATTGTCGAACTCCCTACAATGTACAGACGTGAACTGGATAGTGAAAGTCATCAGTGTGCTGATTTTTGTGATGTTGCTAGTTGCACTCGGCTCTGTCCTTCACTATGGGAACTCTCGTCGAGTGCTAAAAAGCTTAGAAATAATCCGACAGGATCGGGAATGCCTGTCAGCGGGACGCGTTGTGGACGCTTGCTTCTTCCTGAGTACTGCACTATTGTTTGGTTTTGGTTTGTATTCCTGCTTTGATGTGGAGGGACTTGAACGAGAAATGATGCTCGATTGGTTCGGTGGCGCAAGTATGCTGCATGCGGTTTTTCTGCAGATCGTCTTGTCATTTTTTACCCATCGCCTCAACGTGCCGGTGCGCGTGGTGCTTTTCAGCGCCATGGTGGGAACGAGGGATGAGAAGCGGCACCTTCCCTACCTCTCGATCTTTGTGTACTCGTGGATGCGTTACATGGGACTCGTCCTGTGCTTCTGGTACGCGGTGGCGTCATGGAGTCGCCTTTCTCCCGAAAACAGCTGGCTCCTGATTATTATTGGGACCTCATTTGTGTACGTTGCATCCCTGGTGCATTGGTTCTGTACACGCGAAAAAAAAGCATTGACGGCAGAAGAACGTTTGGCGATTGAGAGAATCGAAAGAAAGACAAGGAAATAGCTCTCCCAAGCAGGGTAAACGCATTTGAGAGAAGGTCATCAACAGAGAAAATGCTCTTATTAACTGATATCCATGTTTATACGTATCAAAATCATCACAACAACCGGTCATCATAATGATGGATTTAGAGGAATCTCTGCATACGTTAATGATCCGAAAAGAATCTGCGCAACACGCACATTATTAATAAATCGTACATCGTAAATCGTACATCGTACATAGGCAACCGCATTTTCTAATGCTGTTGCCCTGCTCTCCCAGGCAAATTTTCATTGAAACATAATATGGCATTGTAGTAGAATTTCCGCAGAAGATGATGAATACTATCACGCTCAACAATGGGGTCGAAATGCCGACGCTCGGCTTTGGAGTGTACAACATCAGCAACAGGGAAGTGGTGCGCTGCGTGCAGGAGGCGATTGAATGCGGGTACCGGCTCATTGACACGGCACAGTGGTATGGCAACGAGGATAGCGTAGGGCGTGCAGTGGCAGAATGCGGACTGCCGCGCGACCAAATCTTTATTACCACCAAATTGCAGAGTGGACGCGGCGTGGTGGAAAGTGTGGAAGAGTCCCTGCGCAAACTGCGTTCAGAGTACATTGACCTGCTGCTCATCCATTGGCCAATGGGGAACGACGCGGCAATTTGGGCAACCATGGAGCGCCTTTATGAGTGCGGAAAACTGCGCGCCATCGGGCTAAGCAATTTTTATGGGAGTGACTTCGAGGGCATCCTGCATCACTGCGAGGTGGTGCCGCAGGTGATTCAGCAGGAACTACATCCTTTCCGCCAACAGACCGTGCTGGTGGAACGTTACCGGCAGCTCGGTCTCGTACCCCAAGCATGGTCGCCGCTTGCTTGCGGACGCGAAAACATTTTTACCAATCCCACTCTCATGCGTATCGGCGCGGCGCACGGTAAAACTGCGGCTCAAGTGGCGTTGCGCTTCCTTGTGCAGTGCGGCATTTGTCCCATCCCAAAAACGACGCATAAGGAGCGCATGATTGAAAACAGGGCCATTTTTGACTTCTCTCTCGACGCGGATGAGCTGACCGATCTCCGCGCGCTTGACCTCGGGCATGGGCTTTTCGGCTGGTACGATTGATTCAGCTTGCCCCGGCGCAGCTTTTATGTCATGATGGCTCGGCGTCATGAGAAGAAACGACCGCGAGGTAACGGATTGGAATGAAATCTTGGGCATTGTCCAGCGGTGCGAACTGTGCCACATTGCATTCCACGGCGAGGAGTATCCCTACGTCGTTCCTCTCAACTTCGGTTTCGAAACGCGTGACAAACAGCTCTTTCTGTACTTCCACGGAGCGGCTGAAGGGCGCAAACACGAACTGCTGCGCAAAAACCCAAAAGTTGCCTTCGTGATGGAGCATATGCAAGGCATCAGTGGTCCTGAAAACGGTATTGCCTGCCGCTGCTCCGCTTTTTACGAATCCGTGATGGGCGAGGGTACGCTGGAGTACATTCACGGCGAAGAAAAAATTGCTGCCCTGCGCTGCCTCATGCGGCACTACGCCGCCGACTCCCCCGCACCCTCGCATTTCGACTCTGCCGTTCTGCAGAAAACCGCCGTCCTCCGTCTTGCCGTTCATTCCCTCACCGCCAAGCGCCACACCTAGGGCAACCGCATTAGAAAATGCGGTTGCTTATGTACGATGTACGATGTACGATGTATGATATACGAAGTCAACTATAATTTTGAGGCGGGGTAAATTTTTATTTTTGCTTAATCCATCAGAGTAAAGCGGAGCTTGTGGGGGGGCTTTCAGCCTCCCCACTCCCCTCTGACCAGGGAGAGAGCTACGCACTCTCTCCCTT
>CANQSS010000011.1 GCA_947626545.1 uncultured Akkermansia sp.
AGTATGCCTATGGCGCACTGAATTTATGAGGTAACCGATCGAGCATTTCGGCGTCCTGAATTTATGAGGTACCGCGTCTTGGAAACCGCATTTGTCTCCCGCAAAATGGATCGAAAACTTCTGATGCCTCTACCATGCGGTTCAGAGCCGTTTTGGCTGAGGGTGGCATGAACCGGACAATGACGTAATTGCTCTCAGATGCCACAGGCGTCATGCGCCGCGCATGAGACGCTCGATGTCCGCCACCTCCAGTGGAGCGCCGGGGATGAGATCCTCAACGCCGTCGGGGTGGATGAGCACGTCCGTTTCGATGCGCACGCCCAGATTCTCCTCAGGGATGTAAATGCCCGGCTCAATGGTCCACACCTGGCCGACAGCGAAGACCGGGTCGGGGGGGCACACATCGTGCACATCCAGCCCCAGGGAGTGGGAAACGCTGTGCATGTAATATTTGCGAACGCAGGTGGGGTCATCGGCCTCGCGCTCCACTTGCTGCGCCGTGAGCAGGCCGAGCTGCACAAGTTCCTGAGCCATGCGCACGCGCACGCGCCGCTCGTAATCCGCCTTGTGCACACCGGGCAGCATGATGGAAGCGGCGTAGCGATGCACTGCCAGCACAGCCTCATACACCGCCCTTTGGCGCGGAGAGAAGCGTCCATTGGCCGGTACAGTGCGACTCATATCGCCCGCATAGCCTCCATATTCTGCGCCTATGTCGAAAAGGATGAGATCTCCATCTTTGCAAACCTTGTGGTTGCTGATGTAGTGCAGCACACAGGTATCCGGACCGGAGGCGATGATCGGAAGAAAGGAGAACTTGCGAGAGCGGCGGCGAATGTACTCGCAACTCAGCAGCGCTTCCATTTCCCATTCACCCATGCCGGGTTTGATGTGCGGCAAGATAGCCGCAAATCCTTCGCCGGTGATTTTGCAGGCTTCGCGCAGCTGTGCGAGCTCCGGATCCGCCTTCACCAAGCGCATCTTGGCGAGCAAGGGGTAAAGGCTGCGCACCTCGGCATTCGGGTAATTGGCTCTGAAGGCTACGAACATGCGTTCATTGCGTGTCTGCACATCGGTATAGCGACGCGGGTGCGTATCGCGCTCCCAGTACACAAATTTGGCAGATTGCATGGCCTCGGTGATGAGGGACTGGTACTCATGAGACCAACGCACATCGCTGATGCCGGAAAGCTCCGTTGCTTCCTGTTTAGTGAGTCTGGCGCCCTCCCAGATGACGATGCGCTCATTTGTTTCGCGCAGCAGCAGGGTATCTGTGTGTTGACCGTTTGCGCCAATGCGCATGACAAGGGTCGTTTCCTCTTGATCAATGCCGGTGAGGTAGTGGAGATCGGCATTTTGGTGGTGCAACATCGTGCCATCAGCATTTGTGGGGTACACGTCGTTGGCATGCACCACTACCAAGGCGCCTTCAGGAAGGTTGGCAGCCAGGGAGTCGCGAGTGGTTTTGTAAAAGCGAGCAGGGATTGGATTATAACGCAGAGTTTTCATGGGAAATGATACCGTGTCCAGTATAACCCCAACTTCTCGCGCGCGCAACCCGAATGCGCGTGCCTGACAAAAAAACAATCGAATTGCCAAAATTTGTCTTTACAAATGAACCAATTTGCCTATAATGCGTGCTCCTGTCAGCGACAGTCCGCTGTGCGGCTTCGCTCTATGAACCATTAACCCGTACCTCTATCCCATGAAAGTTCTTTCCTCACTCGCTTCCATGAAGCGCCGCCACGCAGATTGTCAAATCGTGAAGCGCAAGGGTACGCTCTACGTTATCTGCAAGAGCAACCCCAAATTCAAGGCTCGCCAAGGAGCCACCGCCGGCACACGCCTCAGCAAAAAAGGTGTCAAGTGATCTCGGGTTGCCTAGCCTTGCTTGTTCCTGAGGTCGGTGGGGTTTCACCGGCCTCTTTTCGTACCGGGAGTGGATCATGACTTTCTCAGTGACCAGTCGCGTTTTCTCGCTCGGAGATTTTCATTTCGACAGCGGGGAGACCTTGGGCAATACGCAACTTGCATACGAGACCTACGGTACGCTAGCGCCGGATGCAAGTAACGCAGTGTTGCTCTTCCATGCGCTTACCGGCAGTCACCATGCGCACGGGCACAATGAGAATTTGCCGGAGGCAGGTAGTTTTTGGCAACCGGAGAATTATGATGGCTGGTGGGACAGCATGATAGGGCCGGGCAAGCCCTTGGATACGGAGCGACTTTTTATCGTGTGCGCCAATTTTCTGGGTAGTTGCTATGGGAGTTCAGGACCCGCATCCATAGCGCCGGATGGTGAACCGTGGGGCAGCCGATTCCCGCTGGTCACGGCGAATGACCAGGCGCGTGCGCAGGCGCGCTTGCTTGAATCGTTGGGAATTGAGCGATTTTCTGTCGTGGGACCGAGTGTGGGGGGAATGCTCACTTTGGCACTGACTCACTTGTATCCGGAGCGTGTGAAGAGGGTGATACTTATCGGCGTGTCAGATGCGCCTCCCATTGAACACAAGCTCTCTGTATTTGAGCAGATAACCGCCATCGAGCTTGACGCTAAATATCGCGCCGGTCGCTATCCGCTGAGTGATCCCCCAAGGAGAGGACTTGCCCTTGCACGCATCATTAGCCATAAGCTTTTTTTGTATCAGCGCGGGCTGGAAAAACGAGCGCGGCGCGGGATTTGCGAGGATAATGAATTGCTCACATGGTATCGCCCGACGCGTAACACGGAGAGCTACATGATTCACCAAGGCACCAAGTTTGCTAAGCGCTTTGATGCCAATGCATACATTCGTATCGTGAATATGTGGGCTTCCTTCGATTTGCCGGCGCTCACCGGCGAGCCGTCGGTCGCTGCCGTTTTTGCCAGATACGCGCAGTACAAAATACCCTTCCTCATTTATTCAATTGACACGGATTGCTGCTTTACGCCGCGTGTGATCTCGCAATTTCATCGCCGATTGCTGAAAGCGGGGGTGAATTCGACGTACATCTGCATACATTCCCGCAAGGGGCATGATTCTTTCCTCTTGGAACCGGAGCTTTATGATGCCGGAATTCGAACGATGCTGAGTGAGACTTCCTGCTGAGTCGTTTCGAGATTTTTTTTCGGAGTTTTTAATTTCTTTCTTGCAATTTTGTCCCTATCATGCTAACTTGTTCCCGAAGTTCAAACAGCTTTATGAAAACCCCCATTTTTAAGAAAACGTGTAAGGGAGGATTTACCCTCATTGAGTTGATGGTCGTGATTGCGATTCTGGCTACTCTTGCTTCCATTGGTTATGGCCCGATACTTGATCACATGAATGATGGTGATCGTCAGAAAGCCAACACCAACCTGAAAAGCGTTTTCACATTGCTCCAGCAGTTCAAAATGGACAACGGCAGCTACCCATGCGATGCTACAGCTGACCACCTGCAGGAGGAGAATACCGACCGTGATTTTGGCGATTTGAAAGGCGACCATTCCAATGCTTATTTCCGTCAGCTCTACTTCAAGGCCGGGGTGGAATCCGAGAAGCCTTTCTATGCGAAACTTTCGGCCCCTGGACTCAATATCCAGAAGGAAGGTGATGAGAAACTGGCAAACGGAAATGCTCTTGCTCCCGGGGAAAATGCCATGTCCTATGTGATGCGTCGTGATAAGCAGGACGAGAACATGAAGATTGCGGTAGAGAAGAGCAATGCCCCGCTTTCCATGTGCTCCGTGTATCCGACAGCTACTCCGTATTCCGGCGACAAGATTCAGGTGGATATGACTTCCTTCCGTGGTCATTTCTTCGTGCTCTTTTGCGATGGATCCGTGAATGACCAGGAGGATAACATTCAGGAGTCGGAAGATGATGAGTCTGTGGGCGTGTTCAAGGATGGCAAGGATATCTTCCCGGAGACCAAGCGTGGTCGCAAGACTGCCCCGGATCACTTAGTGCTAACTCCTGAGAGTTGACGTCTTGTTCTCCTGTACAAGCGGCATATGTCAGGCGCACCCAAAACGGTGCGCCTTTTTCATCATATGCGCGTGGAGCTGACCTTTACAACTGTCTGCCGAATACCTCAGAGTGCCGCCCGCTTTCTTCCAAAGCCTGCAGACGGGAAGAGGGCAGATTAGTGCGAGGCAACTGAGCGTAGTGCAGGCGGGTGCGGAAGTAATCCACAGCGCTTTGTGACACGGCAAAGATTCGCTTGAATCCGAGTTCGCGCGCCTTTTGCTCTACAAAGTGACACATGGCGCGTCCGTAGCCATGTCCCTCGTAATTTTTTTTGATGAAGAGGCAACCCAACTCCGCGCACTGCTCGTCAGGATACGGATAAAGAGCCACGCACCCCACGATGGTGTCGTCCAACGTGTACACGTAGTAGCTGTGCAGGTTGTCGCGGATACTCTCGTAAGTGCGCTGCACAAGCTTCTCATCGGCCACACAGCGGGCTATCATAGAAAGCAGTTCGGGGATGTCATCCTCCCTCAGTGGTCGAATTTCGCGGTATGAGTCAGCATGAACCATGGTCCCCACTCCTTCCTCGGAGAACAACTCGTCAAGCAGCACCCCGCGCTGTTTGCCGTTCAGCAAGTGCACGCGCGCTATCCCGCGGCGGCATGCTTCCGCAGCGGCCAGCAGCTCATCCGGGTGGGTGCAGTCACTCAGTGCGGCGTTGGCTACATCACTTTCCGGGATGGCAAAGATAGGCTGACCGGCGCGGCAGGGGACTTCATCCGTTTGCAGGCATATATATTTGGCAGCGCCGAGCTGCACAGCCAATTTCACGCTTCCTTCGTCAAAACGACCATCCGCCCCGGAGGCGACAATGGCGATTTGACGACGTTCGATAATCTCGCTTACGCGTCTCACGGAAGCATGGTCATTGCTCAGCGGCGCATCAGCTACGGCGGCATGCATTTCGCACTCGTTGGCCCGATGTTGCAGGGCAGAAGCATCAGCTCCCTCCGCGACGAGCACAAGGCGTACGCCAATTTCATGCAGAGCATCAGCATCCAGCAAGGCATCCACGAGCTCATCAGCCCCTTGCAAACTGCGCGCAATGTGCACTACCATGAGCTTTCCCCGAAAGTAGGGGACGTATTCCAAGACAGAGCGTATATTCACAGCCATGCCGCGGGATAGGGGAGTCAGAGGGTGGGGTGGATATCCTCCGGGTCATAGGCGGGGGATGCTCCATTGGCCGGGCCGGCTATTTTCTCGTGTTTAATATTCACGAGACGTTTTTTTCGGTCAGGAAGGTCCATTTTCTTTTCTTGGACAGTGGGCAGACCATCCGGCAGGGTACCAGAGGCAGCGGATTCCTGATCTTCCTGCTCGGCGGCTTGCTCACGCTCGTGAAGCTGCTGCAGCTGGTCGCGCAGACTCGCCAGCAAGTCACCCTCCATGCCGTCCACCGTGATATTGGGGGAGCTGTCTCCCGTCGGCAAGGATGCTAGGAACTCTTCGAAGGCGCTCAGGTTGGTGGTGCTGCGGAACATGCGGGTTACCATGTCCATCTGAATGTCCTGCATGAGCGTTTCGAACAGCCCGTACGCCTCGCGTTTGTATTCCACCAGCGGGTCACGCTGGCCCTGGGCACGCAGACGCACTCCCTCGCGCAGGGCATCCATGTCGTTAATGTGTCGCTGCCACATTTTATCGATAGCTTGCAGCATCATGCTGCGTTCCATACGGTCCACATAATCGGGGCGCTCACCGCTCACCTTCTTTTCGTAGAGGTCCTTCACGCGCTCGCAGATGAGCTTTTTGGCATCCTCCCAATGTTTGCCTTCCAACCAGGAGGCATCGCTGGCGGTGCCGATGGGGAAAGCGGTATTTGCCCATTGGTTGAGGCTCTCAGCGTGTACAGAGCCATCGTGCTCGTCGCTCACATAGTTCTCGCATTTGAAGCCCACAGCTTCTTCCAAATTTTCGTAGAGCATGATGCGTGGCTCCTCACAGAGCAGGGCATCGTTGCGCATGGCATACACGATGGTTCGCTGCTGGTTCATCACGTCATCGTAGTCCAGCACATGCTTGCGCCACATATAATTCCGTTGCTCGACGCGTTTTTGGGCTCCCTCTATCACCTTGTTCATGAGGCGATTTTCCACCGCTTCACCCTCCTCCATGCCGAAGCGATCCATGATGCGCGTCATGCGTTCGCTACCGCCAAAGTTGCGCATCAGGTCATCCTCAAAAGAGAGAAAGAACTGCGAAGCGCCAGGGTCGCCTTGTCGTGAGCAACGCCCGCGCAGCTGTCGGTCAATGCGCCGCGCTTCGTAGCGCTCCGTTCCCAGCACAAAAAGCCCGCCCAGTTCGGACACTCCCTCGCCGAGCTTGATATCCGTGCCTCGGCCGGCCATGTTGGTGGATACCGTAACGGCTCCGCGTTGACCGGCCAGAGCGATGATTTCTGCCTCGCGCTGGTGGTTTTTTGCATTGAGTACCTCGTGCGGTATTTTGGCCATCTTGAGCATGCGCGAAAGAGTTTCAGACGCCTCCACGCTGGCGGTGCCCACCAGCACAGGCTGACCTTTTTTGTGCAATTCCACGATTTTTGCAACCACTGCATTGAATTTTTCGCGGCGGCTCTTAAAGATGAGATCATTGAAATCCTCGCGGATGCAAGGTTTGTTGGTGGGGATGGGCAGCACATCCAGCCGATAAATATCGTGGAATTCAGCCGCTTCGGTTTCTGCAGTGCCGGTCATGCCTGCGAGTCGGGAGTACAGGCGGAAGTAGTTTTGAATGGTGATGGTGGCATAGGTCATATTCTCCTCTTCCACGGTCACTCCTTCTTTGGCTTCAACGGCCTGGTGCAGACCCTCGCTCCAGCGGCGACCGGGCATTTCGCGCCCGGTATTCTGGTCAATGATGATCACTTTCCCCTCCTTCACCACATATTCCTTATCGCGCTCGTAAATCGTATAGGCTTTGAGCAACTGGCTGGTTGTGTGCAGGCGAATGCCTGTTTCCTCCAGCTTCCGGGTAAGCGCTTGTTTCCGCAATTCTTTTTCACGCTCACTCAAACGCTCATTTTCGTCGATATTCACGAACTCGGTGCCGATGTCAGGCAGCACAAAATCCTCGGGATGTCCGGGACTGATGAGCTGGCGCCCCTGTTCCATCAGGTCAGCGTCATGGGTCTTTTCATCCACGCAGAAATAGAGCTCCTCTTTAAGCTTGTACTGTTCGAGCTTGCGCGGATCCTGCAGCAGGAACATCTCGTATTTTTCCACCATACGGCGGTACTCGGGATCCTGCTGGCTGCGCATGTAAGCCCGGTTGCGAGGCATTCCCATCTTGACCTTGTAGAGACAGCGCCCGGCAGCTTCTGTATTGCCGGCTTTAGCGTGCTCCATGGCTTCGGTCATGAGGCGATTGCACAGTTCCACCTGTGCTTTGACAACCTTCTCGATCGTAGGCTTGAGGGCATCGTATTGTTGCTCGATTTCCACCACAGCCGGGCCGGAGATGATGAGAGGTGTGCGTGCTTCATCGATGAGAATGGAGTCAACCTCATCAATGATGGCGAAATAGTGGCCACGTTGCACTTGAGCCTCGCGAGTGGAGGCCATGCCATTGTCGCGCAGGTAATCAAAGCCGAACTCGGCGTTGGTGCCGTAGGTGATATCGCAGGCGTATTGTTCACGGCGCAGGTCGTTTGGCATGAGGCTTTGAATGCAGCCCACCGTGAGACCCAGGTGGTTGAAGAGAGCCCCCATCCACATCGAGTCGCGTCTCGCCAGGTAATCATTCACCGTCACCACATGCACCCCCAGACCGGTGAGGGCGTTCAGGTACACCGGCAGCGTAGCCACCAGCGTCTTGCCCTCGCCTGTTGCCATTTCTGCGATAAAGCCGCGGTGCAGAGCTACACCGCCGAGCAATTGAACGTCGAAATGCACCATATTCCACTCCGTGTCCGTGCCGCACACATCAATTGTTTTGCCGCAGAGTTGGCGCGCTCCCAGCTTGACTACAGCAAAAGCTTCCGGCAGGATGGCTTCCAGATACTTTGCGCGCAGTTTATCAAACTTCGGTTCAATGTCCAAAAAGGCCTTTTTCCCCTGTTCAATGCTGTCGGCATTGGCATCCACATGCGGCAGCTTAGGAAAGAGATCCGCCAGGGCCTCGAAGCGCGTGTTAAGGCGCTCGGCGTAGTCCCGCAAAGCATCCTCGTCGGCCGCCATAATGATACCTCGCGGTGGCATATCCAGAGGCTTAAAGCGGTGCAGATACTCTTGCCACTCCCGCGTTTTCTCACGCAAAAAATCGGCATCTTTCTCTGCCCAAGCCTTCTCCTTTTCCAGGATCTTTTTGACAACGGGCTGCAACCGACGCACTTCTCGCTGGTTCTTTGACCCCACAATCTTGTTGAGTATCCACTTGATCATGTCTTTGTTCCGGATTTGCTCTGCACTTCTTTTTCCCGCGTTCCACGCGCGCTGAATTATACAACTCCCTCCTTGATTTGGCAAGCCAATCGCATGACATCATCCACATTCGTCCCAAGAAAAGCAGCCCCAATGGCAGTTAACGGCACATCATGTAGCATAAGCCGTTGGTTATTTACGATTTACGATTTACGATTTTGAATTTAGCGCGCCGGAGGCGCGGGAATTTCTCAAATCGTGAATAGCAAGCGCATGAGGGGTGGGTCGAATGGGCTTGGAGAATTTTATCGGGACGAATGTGACATTTACCACTTATTTTTCTCTTTTCAAAAAATCCCCTTGACATTCCTCTCGGACTCTCCTATACTCCGCGCATCCGTCAGGGCTATGGTGTAATTGGCAACACATCGGTTTCTGGCACCGCTATTCGGGGTTCGAGTCCCTGTAGCCCTAGCAAAAAAAGGAGTCACAGCGAGGCTGTGGCTCTTTTTTTTGATGCGCTGGGGCAAGAGGGTTTCTCCTGAGTGTAAGGAGATGTGTCGTTGACTTTGTGGAGTCATTCCACAGAAATATACGAGGAGCAAAAAATTAGGTGCAGAAATCGTAACTGTACCAAGGGCGGGAGTTGCTCAAGCGGTAGTGCCACCATTCTTTGGGGTAATTTTCGAAACCGGCGCGTTGCATGGCATCGCGCAGCAGGTGTCGGTTGGCTCGCTGGGCAGGGGAGACCTCTGTCGAATCAGTGGCAGAGGAGGGGTCGAGCAGATCGTGTCGCCCGCCCATGTCCACGAGTTGACCATTCGCAAGGTGGTAGAGAGAAATATCGACAGCGACGCCCCACGAGTGTTCCGAGATGTCGCCGATGTAATGAGAGGCGTAGATGCCTTGCTTGGTGGTGCGGGGGTAGAAAGAGGTACGGGTGGAATCATCAGGCGTGCGCGACCACGCGCGGAAATCGCTCATAGCGCGAGCCGGACGGTAGGCATCCCAGATGATGAGACCGTAGCCGAGAGGGCGCAACTCTGCCGCAGCTTGCTGCAGAGCCATCGCCGCATCGCGGCGCAGAATGGGGCGTTTACCCACGTACCCGGCGATAGGGCGTCCCACAAAATTGTCGTTCCCGGCGTATTTCAGATCGGTGCGCAGCAGGGGAACCACGTCATCGGCGTAGCAGAATTCGACAGGCAGTGTGGAGCCCCCCCTTTCGACATGCTCCGGGGTGGTGTGCTGTACACAATTTGCCAAGCATGCTAGCGCCCCCACGCATAGGGCACACGCCGTCTTGCTACCTCCTGTCTCCATGCGCAAATAAAGCGCGCCCGCGAAAGGCGGACGCGCCGTAAAAGTTGGTTGATCCGGTTTATTCGTCTGCTTTCTTTTCAGCCGCCTTTTTGGTCGAGGTCTTTTTGGCCGGAGCTTTCTTGGCTTTCTCCTCGGCAGGGGCATCAGCAGATGCCTTCTTGGCGCTTGTCTTTTTGGCAGTGTCGTCGGTGGTTTTAGGAGCCGCAGTCCTCTTGGCCGGAGCTTTCTTTGGCTTTTCGGCTGCGTCTTTCGGTTCCGTTGCTTTCTTGGCAGGGGCCTTCTTGGCCGGTGGTTCGCTCACCACGGTGGCGGTCACCACCTCTGCCTTGTCAGCTACCACGGTAGCAGGTAGGATTTTCCTGGCAAGCGGAGCAGTTGTGAGACTGTTCTTGCGCAGCTCTTTCTGGCGCTTGATGTAGGCGCTGCGGCGGCGGCGCTTCGTAACTTTGCGATGCTGTTGACCCATTTTTCAGTTGTCTTGATTTGTAGAGACGCCTCTTCGACGACTCGTGGTTAAGTGACACCACAATCTATAACTTATTCACGAAAAACGCAAGATAAAAATGAAAACTGACACGAATTCAGCCTGTACAAAAGCAGGAAAAGACATTTACGATTTACGATTTGAGAATTTAGTGCGCCTGCGGCGCGGGAATTTTTGCGAAGCAAGCGCAGGGAGGGAATCATGAAGCCGTGCGCGGGCGTGGCCAGAAGGCGGCGGGAGGGCGGCGGAGAAACGGCGGACGCTCGGCGTCGCCAATTGACCGAGTCACAATTTGGGAAGTGAGCGCGCCGGGCGTGAGAGCCCGGCGCGCGGAGGCATCAGAAATCGTAACGCACGCCAATGCTGGCTTGCCAAGACGTGTTGCCCTGGCGGAACTCCGCATCGGTGTTGAGGTAGAAGAGAGCTCGGTCGGAGACGGGGACGCGAAGGGCGGCTCCCGCTTGCACAGAGGTGCGACCATACTCAGCGCCGTACACCGTCTGTCGAGCGCCGGGAGCAGCTTGCAGGGAGACATCGGCACTGCCCCGGCTGTCACCCATATCCTGCAACACCATGGCGGAAAACTCAACCTGAACGCGACGCTCCAGAACCGTCTCACCCAAGGATCCAATCCAGCGGGCGCCGACGCCCAGCGTAGCTGTATCCCATACCTGATCATCTACGTACAAATTCATGGCGGTGGAGCCGCTTTCATTGTAGCCCTTCATGAAAGAGCGTACGTAACTCAGATTGACAAGAGGCTGGAAGAGGAAATCGTGTTCTTCTCCCATCGGGATGTCATAGGTGATTTCGTAGACGGCGCCCAAGCTCCAACCATGAGTAGAACCTTTGGTTGCGTAAGCGCCGCCGGAGGTATAGTTGACGGTGCGATCCAGCTTAGCGCGATCAATGCCGCCTGCCACGATAAGGGTGTGACCCCAGCGACCGACCTGAGTGCGCATGATACCGGAGAGGTAGTAGCTGTCCAAGTGACCGGTGGCGGTGTCGCACGCATCGGCGTCCAAATCACCGTACAGGGCTGTGACAGCCATCCCCAAGGAGGTATGCTCAGTCACGTCAGCATCGATACCGAAGCTGCCACCCCAAGCTTCATGCTTGTATCCACTGGCATCGCCGTCCGACTTTAGGCGTGAGTATGAGCCGGTGCCCTCTATCCACGTGTGGTAGTAAGGCATATCATCATACTGGTAACCGGGGGTGAGACCAAGCGTGTTGGAGTGTTGGCGGATGCGGGAGAGTTGACGGCGCATGCTGTCGCGCTGGGCCGCGCCAAGAGTTGTCACCGTACTGCCGGCTACAGCGGACATCACGCGGCTTGCCTCATCCGGAGCATTGTTGATATGCTCCATGACAAAATCCATGACACCGACGAAGGTTGGATCAGGAGACTCCGATCGCAGGACATCACGGGCATCCCAGAGGAGAGTGGCCCCGGCCCGAGAGTTGGTTGTATTGACCTCCTTCGTGAAGGGATTTCCGTGAATTGCCGTGCCGGTCAGGTAAACTCCATCATCTTGGAACTCGACTTTCAGACCATTGTAGTACAAGTTGAAGAGACGATCCAGTACGAGATCGGATTCCTCAAAGACCTCTCCCGGTTGATAACCATTCCCCTCCTCATCTCCGACATCAAGAAGTCGGACCTTAAGGTCTTCATCGGGTTGAAGAGAAACGTCGCTCCCCGCAAATCGGATCTCGAGTCGTGAACCTTTCTCCACGTTGAGGGAATCAGCATGCAATAGGGGGCGGTCAGCGAGATCATTTACATCGCTACCAACAAGGTCATTGCTGTCGATGAGCAGCTCCAAAGTGGAACCGTTTTTAAGCTTCAAGTCGGAGACCGTGATGTTGCTGTTCCCATCTGCGGAAGGCCCTATCACCAGCTTGCCGGTATCCATAACCTCCACATTGCCGTACTCTGCTGCTTTTCCGGACAAACGGAGCGCACCCCCAACGACTTCAGCCGCTCTGGTGGAAGGATTGTCCCCCGGCATCTCCGAGTCATCGGGCGGAGGTTGCGTGCCCGCCTCGACACGGCCGACCCTGAAGCTAACGTCCTTATTACCTTTGCCGGAGAACTCCTGGTTAGCGTTATCAGTGACGGTGATGGTTCCGGAACCTTCCAAAGCACCGCCGAAGTTGCCGGATTTATTGGCTCCGGAGACAGTGAGATTTCCACCCTCACCCAAATCAAGGGAACCTTGACTGCCGTGACCGGACAAACTGCCCACCGTTGCTTTCCCCCCGATAGCAAGTTTACTGGTTGGTCCATTAAAATTGATACTTAAGGAACCTTCCAGACTAGCATTTCCAAGTGTCAGGCCCTTCTCCAAGGAGAGTGTGCCATCGCCTCCGATGGTACCCCCATCCAGTGTGCTCTCTCTGGCAAGCGTGAGTGAACCGGTAACGGTGAGAGAAGCGCCATCTCGCACATTGAGGGTGCCGATGGAGTTTTTGGTGCCCTCCAGCGAGAGCTTACCCTCCTTTACATCTACCGTGCCACTCGACGTTATGTTTCCCTCAATAGTAAGCTCGTACTCCCCGGTTTTTTCTACCAACACATTGTCTCCCACCACTTGGATTCCCCCCTTCATTTCGCTGTTGCCGCTGGGGGTGATGGTCGAATCATCCACGTCATAGCCACCGTTACTTAGCTCAACCGTTAGGAGATCAGAACCTGTGTTTGTGTTCTCCAGCGAAAGAGTTTTCCCTGAGATTCCTTGCAGGTGCGGTAGGACAACGCGCTTTTCCTCGAGAGCAGCAGCATCCAATTGCACTTTCATGTCCTCGTCCACGTAGATGCCTTTCCATTGCTTACCATCGTATAGGTTCTGATCCCAGTCGGGTTCGTCAATACCCTCTCGCTTGCTGGCATACCATATACCCTCCGTATTGCCGTCGAGCAGAAGGCGTAACCCACTTCCTTCCTGTTCCAGTCTACACACCATACCTGCCAACTGTCCATTGAACTGGATCATACCCTCCTCAATCACTCTTTGCATGTCCGCCTCGCTTATGTCGCCATTGCTGATCCAGAGTATGTACTTTCCATCCATGTTTTTTGCAACATCTGCATCGATGTCGATAAGGAGCTTGCCGTCTGAAGCAAATTTGACGTTACCCGAACCGTTAAACTGCACAAAATCAGTACCCACACCTCCCGCGCGCGTCACATTGGCACGTCCCAGCTTAATGCTGTCCTCACGGAAAGTAAGCGTGGATCCTTCCTTCAAACCAGAGACGCTCCCGGCATTTTCCTCGAAGTGAAGATACCCCGCATCCATTTCCTCCAGCGCGATCGAGCCCCTCTCCATGTTTAGAGTCACACTTCCCTGCAACCTGGAGGCATTTTCGATGTAGCCGTTCTTCACAAGGATCGTGTTCCTATTTATTTGGCTCAAAACCAATCGGGCGTCGCTATCCAGCTCAACAAGAGAGGCATGCTCCAGAGTATTGCCCAGCTCGAGGGTGGCTTTATTGCTCACAGAGACCGTCCCGGAGAAAGTGTTTCCCGCCAAACCCTGCAGGTGGGTCGAAGACCCGCTGAGTGCCACAGTGCCGGAGCCCTTCAGTCCATTTATTCGTCCTTCGCCGGAATTAACAAAGAGGGTTGCTCCGTCTTCGACTGTCACGTTTTGGATGGTGTAGCTATTGCCAACCAAGTAACCACTGCCGACCTGAGTGTCGTCGGCCTTACCCTCCACCTGAAGGTTTCTGATCGTGGCGGATGTACTGGACGCTTGCACGTTCAAGGTGCCACCATTCAATTTCAATATGCCGTTCCCAACTATGCCGTCTGTTGTCGTAAGCGTTGCGCCATCGCTTACGGTGAGGGAACTGTTCGCCGCTATGCTAATGGCTTTGCCGCTGGCAATAACATCACCCGCCGACCCGTCGAGCCCCTTAATGATGACATGGGCTCGATCATTCTCATTTTGTCCTATATCGAAATTGTAGTAATCCAAAGTTACGGCAGAACCGTCCGCTACGCGGATCACGCCATCACATTTAACGTACAGGTGGAAGTCGAGGGCGTTTGTCGTGCGGAAAGTCATGGAACCGTGCGCCGTGATGTTGAAACCGGTGTCCCTATTACCTTGAAGGAAGATGTTGCGACTGTTACCACTCTCATTTATGATTCCGACGTTAGCGCCGCTTTCGACAATAAAACCACCCACCCATAGGCCACCCCAATCCAACCCCAAGGTGCAGGATCCGGTAAATCGGAGGGTCTGACCGTACTCGCCAGAGGAGGAAAAAGAGTTCCAAAATGCTTGAGTGACACCCTCACTGGAACCGGTAACAGAACGATTATCGGTGCCTGTTATACGGATGATTCCTCCGCCGGTATTATCATTCACCTCGGGGAGATTCTCCCCATCGTATTCATAGATAGCAGTAGAAAGATTTTGAGAAGGAGAACTCGGATCAACCACCGTGAAGATACGCCCAGAATACTCTATGTCATTTCCCCCGTCTTCGCCCCTTACTATAGAACTCCTTCCCGTAAGCCCCGCCGCTTCAGCTTGCTGCGCACACAGAGAAATGACAACAGCAGAACTCGCCACGAATGAGCCGGAGGCAGCCAATCCGGCAAAAGATGGAGTCATGGCAGCGGCCATGCAGGTGAGTAAAGCCTTACGTAGAGAGGTAGGAATATGCAGTTTCATTGCTGTAGCGTATAGTAAAAGAACCGCCCGATGGGCGCACCGATGCGCCCCGTGCCGATCAGGTATCCAATACTATCTCTTTTCGGGGGCGTTTTGCAAGCAAAAAAGAAGCCCGACAGAGATTTTTCACATCCTCCTCATGAAAAACATGGTTCATTTATGATTTGCGATTTGGAAATTTGGCGAACTCCCAGCTCGCGAAGATGCGAAGCGCAAGCGGAGGTGGTGGGCAAAACAATGATCGTAAATGTCAGACGCATTTTCTAATGCGTCTGCCCTGCGTCTTTTTCCCCCCCTTTTTTTGGGCAACCGAGCAACCGGCTACATCTCGCCGAGCGCGTCTTTCATCTCCCGAACTGCTTGAGCGAGACCCACGAAGATGGCTCGGGCAATGAGAGTGTGTCCGATGTTGAGTTCAGTAAGGTGAGGAATACGGGCGATGAGCGGGAGGTGCGAGAGACGAATGCCGTGCCCGACGTGCACTTCCAGCCCCAGGGAATGGGCGAGGGAGGCGGCGGCGATGAGTCGCTGCAGCTCCTGATCTTGCTCCCGGTCGGCGGTGTTGGCGAAGCGGCCGGTATGCAGCTCCACCATGGGTGCGCCGATATCGGCGGAGGCGTGAACTTGCTCAGGATCCGGGTCGATGAACATGCTGACGCGTGCGCTTTGTTCCGCGAGGGCAGCGACGAGTTCGCGCAACGGCGAGCGGCGAGCGGCGACATCCAGCCCGCCTTCGGTAGTAAGCTCCTGTCGGCGCTCGGGCACGAGGCACACGAAATTCGGGCGCACGCGCGAGGCGACGTCGAGCATGGCGTCGGTGGCGCCCATTTCCAGATTGAGAGGCAGGGGAATTTCGTGGCGCACAGCAAGCGCATCCTCCTCCTGCATGTGGCGGCGATCCTCGCGCACGTGCAGAGTGATGGAATCAGCGCCACCCTGCATCGCCGCACGTGCCGCATCGAGTACGGAAGGTTCGGGGACAGCGGCTGTCCGCTCTCCGGCATAGCGCGCTTGGCGCAGCGTGGCCACATGGTCGATATTGACACCTAGATGCACCATGGTAAGAGAAAAAATTAGTGCAGGAAGTGACGAGCGCCGGTGAAGACCATGGCGATGCCGGCAGCGTCTGCTGCGTCGATCACCTCCTGGTCACGGATGGAGCCGCCGGGCTGGATGCAAGCGGTGGCGCCGGCGTCGATGGCCGTTTGCAGACCATCGGCAAAGGGGAAGAGCCCATCGGAGGCGATGACGCTTCCCTTCAGGGAAAGACCGGCCTGTCCGGCTTTCCAGACGGCAATTTTGGCGGAATCCACGCGGCTCATCTGACCGGCGCCGATGCCGAGGGTTCCGTCTTTATCGGTGAAGACGATGGCGTTGGAATGCACTTGCTTGCATACGCGCCAAGCAAAGCGCATGGCCTCCATCTCATCGGCCGTAGGCACGCGTTTGGTGACAACCTTGCTCTCCAAACCGTCCAGCCCCATCACTTCGGCATCGCGCTTCATCGTCATGACGCCTCCCGGAGCGGAGCGGATCATGGGAGCCTTGCAGTACTCCTTCCAGGCGTCCATATCAATGCGCATGATGCGGCAATTCTTCTTCTTTTGCAGCAGAGCGCGGGCTTCCGGCTCATAGTCCGGAGCAATGATGACGTCCGTGAAAATGGCTGCAACAATGCGCGCCAGCGCCTCCGTCATCGGGCGGTTCATGACGATGACTCCGCCGAAGGGGGCCTGCGTGTCCGTTTGGTAAGCACGTTTCCAGGCCGCCACCAGATCGTCATTGTCCTGTCCGACGCCGCAAGGATTGGTGTGCTTGAGGATGCCGACAGTGGGGCGGCGGAAATTGGAGATGAGAGAGGCAGCGGCGTCCAGATCCAGCACGTTGGTGTAGGAAAGCTCCTTGCCTTGCAACTGACGGAAAATTTTCTCGAAGCTGCCGTAGAGTACGCTGGGCTGGTGAGGATTGTCGCCGTAGCGCAGAGTTTGCGCGAAGGGGAGGGTGAGTGAGAAGTTGGTTTTGGTGCTGTCGGCCGCCAGGTGCCCCAAGTAGTTGGAGATAGCGGTGTCGTAGGCGGAGGTTCGTACAAAGACCTTGATGGCAAGTTTTTCGCGCATTTTGAGGGTGGTGCCCCCCACGTGGGAGCGCATCTCGGCGAGAACCGCTTCGTAGTCTGCCGGATCCGTCACCACAGTGACCGATGCGTAGTTTTTGGCGGCTGAGCGCAGCATCGACGGCCCGCCGATGTCAATTTTCTCAATAGCTTCCTCGAGAGTGACTCCGCTTTTGGCGATGGTCTGTTCGAAGGGGTAAAGGTTGACGCATACAAGGTCAATGGTTGGGATGTCGTGATCCTTGGCCTGCTTTTGGTGCTCAGGCAGGTCGCGTCGCTGCAGCAGCCCGCCGTGAACTTTGGGATGCAGGGTTTTCACGCGTCCATCGAAAAGCTCCGGCGCTCCGGTATATTCCGATATCTCAGTAACTTTCAAGCCTAGCTCGCGCAGATATTTACAAGTGCCACCCGTAGAGATAAGCTGCACGCCCATATCGGCTAAGCCTTTCGCAAATGCATCAAGCCCCGTCTTATCCGATACTGACAACAGGGCACGTTCAATTTTTAGCGTTTCCATGTGCTAAGTGAGGATGTTGCGCTTCGATAATCAAAGCGCGCACAGGTTACACCACGCCACAAGCAAAGTCAAGGGCAAACGCATTTGAAAATGCGTTTGCCTATGTACGATGTACGACGTACGATGTACGATTGAGAAGTTCGCGCGCGTTGCGCGGGGATTTGGCGAAGCGGGGGCAAATGGAGTCCTCGCTTTTTTTCTTGCTCCGGAGCAGGGGAGTAGGGTACAATGCGGGACGATGAGCATACGTGGCATCTGCAGATTTTACAAAGATGGCTTTCGGCGCATGACGTTGGGACGCACGCTATGGTGCATTATCCTGCTCAAGCTGGTGATAATCTTTGTGGTGCTGCGAGTGTTCTTCATGACACCGTATCTGCAGGGCACGGATGAACAAAAGAGTCGTGCTGTGGCAGAGGAATTAACCAATCGAAACTGACCATGGAACCCATCGATACCTCTCTCATTGACTGGTCACGTGCGCAATTTGCACTCACGGCCATGTACCACTGGATTTTCGTGCCGCTTACCCTTGGACTGGGGCTGATCATGTGCATCATGGAAGCCATCTATGTGCGCACGGGCAAAGAGTTTTGGAAAGCCACCACGCGGTTTTGGATGAAGCTTTTTGGCATCAACTTCGCCATGGGCGTGGCGACCGGCATTATTCTTGAATTTGAGTTCGGCACCAATTGGAGCAACTACAGCTGGTTTGTGGGCGACATTTTCGGTGCGCCGCTGGCCGTGGAGGGCATCGTGGCGTTTTTCCTGGAGGCCACGTTCATCGCGCTCATGTTTTTTGGGTGGGATAAGCTGGGGAAAAAGACGCATTTGCTATCTACGTGGATGACCGTGCTGGGGGCTACTTTCTCGGCGTGGTGGATTCTCGTCGCCAATTCATGGATGCAATACCCGGTAGGCATGGAGTTTAACCCCGAAACAGTGCGCAGTGAGATGGTAAGTTTTGCCGCCGTGGCGCTCTCCCCCGTGGCGATCACCAAATTCCTGCACACGGTCACTTCATCCTGGGTGCTGGGGGCGGTATTTGTGGTGGGCGTGAGTGCGTGGTACATGCTGCGCGGCAGGCACACGGATTTTGCGCACGCCAGCATCCGCGTGGCTTCCCTGTTCGGTTTGATTGCGGCGTTGCTCACGGCGGCGACGGGTCACCAAAGCGGTGTGGATATTGCCCGCCACCAGCCCATGAAACTTGCAGCGGCGGAGGGGCTTTACGAAGGAGGCACCCATGTCGGTCTGGTGGGAGTAGGTCTCCTCAAGCCGGGGGTCAACTGGGCTCATCCTGAGGAGGACCCGTTCCTGTTCAAGATTGAGATACCCTGCGGTCTCTCCATGCTTGCCACGAATACGCCGGATGGCTATGTGCCCGGCATTAAGAATCTGCTGGAAGGCGGGTATGTGGGTGAAGACGGCTTGAAGGCCCCCTCTGCTGCGCAGAAAATGGCATTCGGACGCAAGGCGATTGACGCCCTGCGCGATTGCAAACGCGGGACGGATGGAGAGCAGACAGAAATCCTGCGCGAGAACTTCCCTTATTTTGGCTATGGCTACCTCAAGACGCCTGAAGAGTTGGTGCCGCCCGTAGCTGCCACGTTTTACTCCTTCCGCGTGATGGTGATTTTGGGCGGATATTTCTTGGCACTTTTCGCGGGCTTGTTGCTGGTCGGCAAGCGCATCGCGGCGTGGAAGCCGGCGCTGCTCATGATCCTGCTGAGTATTCCGCTGGCGTATGCAGCCAGTGAAGCCGGTTGGATCGTGGCAGAGGTGGGACGCCAGCCGTGGGCCATTCAGGATCTGCTGCCCAACTGCGCGGCCGTGTCCAAGCTTTCTGTTTGCTCGGTGCAGACAACATTCTGGATTTTCGCGGTGCTCTTTACGGTCCTCCTCGTGGCTGAGCTCTGTATTATGCTGCGTGCCATTGCCGTCGGCCCTGATAAAGAATGCGCTTAATCCCTCACCCTGACTCAACCTATGACTTACACATTTTTTCAAGAATACTGGTGGTTTATCGTGTCCTTGTTGGCCGGTCTTTTCGTGATGCTCATGTTCGTGCAGGGCGGGCAGACGCTCGTGTACGCTCTCGGCCATACCGAGCAGCAGCGACGCCTGCTCCTGCTCGCCACGGGGCGTAAGTGGGAGCTCACCTTCACGACGTTGGTGACCTTTGGCGGCGCCTTTTTTGCCTCGTTCCCGCTTTTTTATTCCACGAGTTTCGGAGGGGCGTACTGGGTGTGGATGCTCATTCTTCTGTGCTTCGTCATCCAGGCGGTGTCGTACGAATTTCAGCTCAAGCAATCCAATCTGCTCGGCACAACAACCTATCGCGTCTTTCTCATGGTGAACGGACTGCTCGGTCCCCTGCTTGTCGGCACGGCCGTGGGCACGCTCTTCTTCGGTGCGGAGTTCATTATTGATAAGCAGGCTATCGTGCTGCCGGGCGAGCCGCCGGTCATCTCCCGCTGGGCAACTCCCTGGCACGGGTTGGAAGCGGTACTGGATGTGCGCAATGTTCTGTTGGGGCTCGCGGTGCTCATGCTCTCCCGCTGTCTCGCTCACCTGTACTTCCTCAACCGCATTGAGGACGACGAAATTCGTGCCCGCAGTCGCAGTATGCTCCCGTGGGAAATCGGCCTGTTCCTCGTCTTTTTCCTGAGCTTTGCCTGGTTTTGGCTCACGAGCGCCGGATTGGCGGTAGTTTCTGTGCCGGAGGCAGACGCGGGGGTGCAGGAGGTGCCATGTCGCTACCTGCATGCGTTGCTGGATATGCCGGCCGTGCTCGTGGCCTTGCTGGCGGGAGTGGTGCTGGTGCTGGTGGGGCTGCTGACACCGTTGATAAAGCCGGCGAGCCGTTGTGGCATTTGGAGCGCGGGGCTCGGTACGGTGATTACGGTGGTGGCGCTGCTGCTCCCTGCGGGGTGGAACGGCGGCATCTACTATCCCTCGCTCGCCAACCCTGCTTCCTCGCTCACCCTGGCCAATAGCTGCTCCAGCCCGTACACTTTGCAGGTCATGAGCGCAGTTTCCCTGCTGATCCCCTTCGTCCTCGCTTACATCATCTGGGCTTGGCACGCGTTGGAAAAGTCACCCATTCAACCCTCTGAAGTATCCTCGGAGAACACGACGCATTAGGAATTAATTCATTTACGATTTACGATTTACGATTTAGAAATTTGGCGAGCCTCCGGCTCGCGAGGATGCGAAGCGTAGGCGGAGGTGGTGGGTAAAACAGGGCGAGGATATCGTAAATGAAAGGCTGTTAGGCGCTACCGCCCCTTTCTAACTATTCCCGTGCACGGCTTTCAAAATTCCGCTCTGCACCTGCCTCGTCAAATTTGCGCGCAACGCGCGCCGAACTCCTCAAATCGTAAATCGTAAATCGTAAATCGTAAATGAATTGCATTTAATCGTACACCACGAAAATGCGCGCGATGCGGGGAAGGGCGGCAGTGAGCTCTTCCGTGAGGCGCGTGAGCAGTTCGTGACTCTGGGCGACGGAGAGAGCGGGGTTTCCCGGGATACAGACGAAGCAAACACGCTGTGAGTCGCGGGTGTAGAGGTGGACGGCGGAAGGAGCCGGGGCGTTGAGCTTTTCCATGGTTTGGCGCACGAGCTGCTCCCAGTCGGCGGGAATGGGTTGCTCAAAATGTGGAAGCGCGCGCATGTTCGGCTCAATGTGTACAAAGACGGCTACAGCCTTCAGACGACGCGCTACCTCGGCGCGGAAAGCCTGCACCGGCACGGCCCATGATTCCAGCGTAGCCTCCGGCGGTAGCTCCAGGTCAGAGAACACGAGAAGCCCTTGGTCAGCCTCCAAAAGGCGTAGAGAGTGCACCCCCATGCGGTGTGTGAGGGCGATTTGGCGGATAAGTTGCTCCGGAGAATCAGGTTCGGTGTCCTCCGGCTGCATGTGGACAAGCGTTTCGGCACCGGGCAGGGAACGCTCCACGAGCGCCTCAATGGCATCCGCAATTTCATGTGCGGTGTCGATATGAAGTTCGCGGGGCATGCCGACGACCATTTCGATGTAAGTGGTGTTGCCCACGGAGCGGGCGCGCAGGTGTCGCAGAGGGTACGCCGGCATCTGCTCCGCCATGAGAGAGGTGATCTGCGTGTAGAGCGCCTCATCCGTGCGATCCATGAGGTTGTTGATGGCCTGGGTGCCGAGAACCTTGCATATATGCAGGATGATGACGGACACCACGAGCGAGGAGAAAACGTCTGCTCGGGTGAGCAGCCAATGCAGAGGCGAGTCCGGCGTGACCTGCTCGGAGAGAGCGGCGCCCGTAATGCCCACCAGCACAGCCGCACTGCTCCAAATATCGCTGGAGAAGTGGGCGGCATCAGCAGCCAGCGCGGCGCTGTTCGTCTCGCGGGCGGTGCGACGCAGCATGGCCGAGCGGTTGATATCCACCACGAGGGAGATGATAATCACCAGAAAGGCCCAGAGCGAAATATCCACGCGCAACGCATTCGGGTCGTCGCTCATGAGGCGATGGACGGCTTCACGTATGACCCAGATGGCCGTGCCGAGCAGCAGCAGCGTTTCTGCCAGTGCCATCAAGTTTTCCACCTTGCCGTGACCGTACGGATGATCCTCGTCGGCCGGGCGGGCTGCCACTTTCACCGCGAAAAGAGTGCCGAGCGCGGCGAGGAGGTCGAGCATGCTGTGCAGAGCCTCGGAGAGGATGCCCAGCGAACCGGTAACGATGCCTACCACGAATTTGAGCACCGTGAGCACCATGCTCCAGAGAACCGACGACCACGCAGCGCGGGATTTCTTGGCGTGTGCCTCCATAGTCACGATGGTGAGGGTCAAATGCCCAAGGCTGCCATGATGCGGCCGACCGACTCACGCAGTTCCGGCTGATCTGTCAGACGCTGTTCGATGGTGCGCGAAGCGTGAATGACCGTGCCGTGGTCACGCCCCCCGAAGGCCGCGCCGATGTCCTGCAGCGAACAGGCGGTGTGTTGGCGCGCCAGGAACATGGCGATTTGCCGCGGCTGTGCAATGTTTGCCGTGCGCCGCCGTCCATTCAGATCTGATACGCGCAGGTGGAACTCATCTGCCACGCACTGCTGGATATCTTTAATGGCCAGCCGGGTAGCCGGTTCCTCATACATGAACTCGCGCAGTTGCGACCGCGCCTCTTGCACGGTGGGACGTCGGTGAGAGAAGGAAGCGAAAGTAGCCAGACGAGTGAGGGCGCCCTCCAGTCGGCGTACGGAGCGGGTGATGTTTTTTGCGAGGAAATCCAGCACCTCATCGCTGAGCAATTCGCTGCGCTTGCGACAGCGCTTGGCACGCAAAATGGCCATACGCGTCTCGTACGACGGCGCGCGCAGGGCAACGGAAAGTCCCTGTTCGAAGCGGGATTTGAGACGTTCATCGAAGTCGATGATGTCCGACGCCGGGCAGTCAGCGGTGAGCACAATTTGCTTGCCGCTTTCAAAAAGGGTGTTGAAGGTGTAAAAGAATTCCTCCTGTGTCTTGCCTTTATGCGCCAGGAACTGCACATCGTCGATGAGCAACACGTCCGCCTTGCGGAATTTGCGGCGGAAGTTCCGCACGGCGTCTCCCTTGATCGCCAGGGCATCGATATAGCTGTTCGTGAAGGTTTCGCCGGTTGCGTAGAGCACCCTCGCCTCATCATTTTCCTTGCGCATGGCATTGCCGATGGCTTGCAGGAGATGGGTCTTGCCCAAGCCGGAACTGCCGTGGATGAAAAGAGGGTTGAACTTGCCGGGTTGTTGGGCAGTGGCCACAGCGGCGGCGTAGGCGAACTCGCTGTTGTCGCCCACCACAAAGGAAGAGAAGTCGTACTCCTCATTTAATCCGCTATTGAAAGAATCTGTCTTGCGCACGGACTTGCGCTTGGGGGGCGTCGCTCGAGTTCCCACCTGTTCGGGGGATTGAGCCTCGGCGTCTCCGCCAAAAACGAGCGGCAGGCACGCACCCCGCTGATCGGTTGGCTCCTGTGCCGGTTTTTCATCCCCTGCACGTGGCACGAGCTCAATTTCGCGCGCCGCTTGCACCACGCCCGCCGCCGAGTTGGCTATGCACTCCTTATAGTTGACTTCAAGCCACATGATCGGCAGATCCGCCGGGTACTCCAGGACCAACTTCGTCCCTGTGTCCTCTTTCAACGTCAGCTTGCAGATGTAGTTTTCCAGTCCGTACATCCCCACGTCTCCCCGTCGGCGTATATCGTTCACGATAGCTGCCCACAGGCTCTTTTCTTTGTCGTCGGCTTTCATACCGTCCATCTCGCTCGCTGTTCTTTCGTATTCCTGCTTGCCTGGCTCACGCATCCCACACGGGAGGTTCGCGTTCGGCGCGCTGTCGGGGGCGATGATGCCATGTGCCCTGTCCGTTGAAAAGTTTTTTTACGTCACGGTGCACCCATGTATTTTGTTATTGTCTATTCCACGGGCGTTCCACAACGAAAAAAATTTTTTTAACAGAAGCCCCCATTATTAACTTTGGTTGACAATTGAATTCTCTGTTGATTTTCGGGATAGTTTGTCATACTAGCCTATACAAAATCAATGAGATACGCATGTTGTTCACAATGTGAATAAGGAGGAATAAACGCCTGCTGAGCAAGCGGGCAGAGGAGATGATGAAGATCACAATTGTCCCAATAAAATTTCTCCATGCCCATTCAACTCTTCTCCCATTCGGTTGTCATTTGCGATTTGGGAATTTGGCGCGCCGGAGGCGCGAAGATGCAGGGCGGGAGCGAGGGGAGTGTGGAGGAACCGTGCGCAGACGTAGTTACAAAGCGGCGTAATCGCAAAGCCGAAGAAGCTGAGGTGGCTGCTATTGCAGTTTTGGTGTCCGGAAATAGGCGTGACAAAATCTGCAAATTGGCATCGCGTATCCACAAACCACTCTCAAACTGACAGCACGCAATGTCTTGAAAGTTTCGCTGCGCACCCGCTCCTTTCTCTAACCACGTCGCGCACAGTTTCATCACATCTCGCCCGAG
Source organism: uncultured Akkermansia sp. (assembly GCA_947626545.1). GTDB lineage: Bacteria > Verrucomicrobiota > Verrucomicrobiia > Verrucomicrobiales > Akkermansiaceae > Akkermansia. The sequence continues at coordinate 24,492 of CANQSS010000011.1, forward strand.
CTTGTTGACATGATGATTTTTGATGCCCATAAAAACAGGTTATATCAACCGATTCGGACATTTTTCTCCGTTGCTCAATTCCTCTCAAAGACGTTTGCTGTGTGCACAGTCTTGCTAAATAGAGGACAGGATGGTATAGTGAAAGCATGGAAACGTGCTCATTCAAGGAAATAAGCGGCGGAGTAACGGCGGCCAGGGGCTATGTGAGCCATGCGATCAGCTGTGGGATCAAGAAGCCGACAGCTACCCGGTTGGATTTGGCGCTTGTGTTCTCCACGGAACCGGCGACGAGCGCCGGTGTTTTCACAACGAATCGGGTGCGTGCGGCTTGCGTGCGAGTGAGTCGGGAGCACATGAGCCGCGGGGATGTGCGTGCCATCATTGCCAACAGCGGGAATGCGAATGCCTGCACGGGCAAGGCAGGATTGGAAGTGGCACGCACCGAGTGTCGTCTCGTGGCGCAGGAGCTTGATATCTTGCCGCGCGAAGTTGCGGTGTGTTCTACCGGCGTGATTGGCCTGCCCATGCCCATGATGCGTATAGAACCGCGCATACCGGAACTTTGTCGTGGGCTGGCAGCGGGGAAGGGGCATGATGTGGCATCAGCTATTATCACGAGTGACACAAGGGAAAAAGAGGTGGCCGTGAGCTTCGAGGTGGAGGGCAAGGAGGTGCGGATCGGGTCCTGCTGCAAAGGCGCGGGCATGATATCCCCCTGTATGGCCACCATGATATGTATGGTTTGCACAGATGCGGCCGTGGATCGTGTGGCGCTGCGGAAACTCCTGCGCGCCGGCGTGGAGAAATCCTTTAATCGCATCACGATTGATGGCGATATGAGCACGAACGATACCTGTTTACTGCTTGCCAACGGCGCCAGCGGCGTGGAATTGGCTCCGGGGCATCCCGGGTGGGACACGTTCTGCGAGGCTCTGCAATATGTCCTCATGAAGCAAGCGCGCCACATTGTGAAGGATGGCGAACGCGTCACCAAATATGTCACCGTGCGGGTGAAAGGGGCGCCCGATCGAGCGGAGGCTAAACGCGTGGCCGAGGGCGTAGCAAAGTCATCACTGGTGAAAAGTTCGTGGAACGGAGGGGATCCCAATTGGGGGCGCATCATACACGCTGTCGGGTATGCCGGGCGGCGAGTGCATGAGGAAAAAGTGGACATTGACATAGCCGGGTTGCCTGCTTGCCGTGCCGGTGTGCAGGCCGATACCCCGAGCGACGACTTGCGTGCACGCGTGCAGGCTCCCGAGTTTGAAGTGCTCATTGACCTTCACCTCGGCCGCGCGGAGTACACCGTGTACACCACCGATCTTTCCCCCGAATATGTGGATTTCAACCGTTCTGAATACGCATACTGGAATCAGGCCAAACAAGATGGATTGACTCGATGAACGTGCCCCGATTCATTCATGCTTTCGAAACGCTGGCAGCTCTTCTGCTTGGCTCCGCCGTTGTGTCGGCCGCCGATATCTTGAGTTGTGCGGCGGATGGCACCCTGTGGGACAAGCCCTTGGGGGTGGTAGCCAAGAAATTATTCACCAGTAAGGGGCGTTTTAGTCAGGTGGATGACGTACACATCCGCGTTCACAGGGGGGCTGATCTAAGTGTTGGCGATGTGAAACTGGGCGATGTGGTTATGGAGCTTACGAAGGATAGAGATCATTTTGTATCCGTGAGTACCACCATTTTCAACAAGGGCGATGATGGCGACATAGGGAAAGAGAGTTTCGAAGTGCGGCTTAAGAAAAGCGTGCAATCCATCGACAACATTATGGGAATGGAAGGCAAGGCGCGCCAGCAGAGCCGCAAGGAAACAGGTCTGAAGACTCGGGCGTGGGAGTGGAAAAACGATCATTGCGCTGTGCTGTTGGAGGCAGCCTCCACCGGCAAGGGAAAAAAATACGTGGCTGAGTTTATTCGCATGAGCATTGCTCCCACCAAAGAAGACTTGGAGAAAGGTGGCGCCGATGATTCTGCACGCAAGTCAGATTTGAAAGGGAACGTTGTGCGTGAGGGGAGCGGTGATGTTTGGATCAAAGGAGTGCCCATGGTGGATCAGGGAGAGAAAGGCTATTGCGTCCCTGCGGCAGTATCGCGTGTGTTTGCATACTACGGTATGGACGGCGTGGATCAGCATGCTCTGGCCGCCCTTTGCAAGAGCTCCAATCAGGGAACCTCGATAGATGATATGGAGAAGGCGCTCAGGAGTATTTGCAGTTCTTTCCACATGACTGTTAAGTCTTGGGATTGGGTAGGTCTGAAGTCTTTTATCAAGAAAGCCCGTAAGGTTGTCAAAAAAACCGGAACACTGCCGGATGAGCGCGAGATTGCCCAGATGATATTGGACGACGTAGAGAATCATCCCGGTGCCATGAATAAGGGGCTGAACGAGATCAAACAGCAGATCGATGCAGGAATCCCCGTGGTGTGGGCCGTGATGCTCGGTATTTTCCCGGAGCAGGGACTGCCGCAGAGTTTTGGCGGGCACATGCGTCTTATCATCGGCTACAATGAGCAGGAAAAAAGTATCATCTACACCGACTCATGGGGAATGCAGCATGACAGAAAGGAAATGCCCATGAGCAGGGCCTGTGCCATCACTCATCGTCTCTGGGTGCTGCGCCCTTCAAAGTGATTATTTTTCGCGTGAATGTGGCATGCGCCTTTTTTTCCCTTTCAATTTGCTTGACAAAGAGGAAAGATGGTGTAAACTTTCCCCACCTAGAAGAAATTACATACAACTATGGCACACACACTGTCCGCTAAAAAGCGTATTCGCCAGACTGAGACCCGCACCGCCGCTAACCGCGCCACCATGTCGCGCGTTCGCACTCTTCGCAAGAAGGTAGCCGCGGCCGTGCAGCAGAAGGATAAGGAAGCTGCCGTTGGCGCCTACAATCGCTTCGCTTCTGCAGTGGATAAGGCTGCCAAGAAGGGCACCGTGCATCCTAATCGAGCTGCCAATTACAAGAGCAAGGCTGCTAAGGCTATTGCCACGCTCTCCTGAGCTTTTTTCATCGCATTTTTCCCAAGCAGGTGGCCACGTGTCATGTGTGGTCGCTTGCTTTTTGTATGGAGGTCCGTTTGGTGAAAATGCGGTTGCCCCGGTGGCAGAATTCCTGCAACTGCAAGACGTTCCATTTACGATTTACGACGGAGGCAGGCGGAGCATGCCTATGTACGATTTACGATGTACGATGTACGATTTTCAATAATGTGCAGCGGAGCTGCGGGAACTGCAAAGCAAATGCGGACGAGATGTGATGGAACTATGCGCGGATGTGGTTACAAAGTGGCGGTGAGCAACGCCATTCAACCCATTCCTCATGCGTTCCCCATGGATGAAGAAGGTAAGCCGGCAAGAGGGCAAACTTCGCCGAGTTCGCGCGCAAGCGCGGGAATTTCTCAAATCGTAAATGAGGCGTGTTTTTCTTGGGACGGATGTGAGATTGAAAGCCTCCTGTTCAAGGGGACGTGGAAGGAGCGTTGAGACGCTCCTGAAGCAGCTGGATGCAAGCAGTGTGTTTTTTTTCCGTAGCAAGGTCGAGCATCGTTTTGCCTGCGCCGTTTTTTTGATCCAGTTTAGCCCCGGCGTCCAGCAGCAGGCGCAATGTGTCCGTGTCATCGTCATAACTATCCTCCAGTCGACGCATGGCAGCCGTGTTTCCATTTTTGTCTGCGGCATTGACATTTGCCCCGGCATCGAGGAGGCGTTGCACGCGGAAGTGGCGATGACGATCTCTGTCTAGTGCGTTGGTGCCTGCGTTGAAGCGGACGGCAGCCATGAGTGGGGTAACTCCGCTGCAATCGCCGAGATTGACATCGGCCTTAGCGTTGAGAAGTTCCTGCATGCGGTCGTTGATATCACCATCTTGCGCAATTAGTAACATCAGGGCCGTACGTCCCGCGTTATCCCGGGCGTTAACATCTCCTTTCAGGGCGATGCATTCCCTCAGCCGGTCAAGTCCGTCAGGGTCAAGCGCAGCCTGCATCAGCATTGTGCGCCCTCCTTTATCCTTCTCGTTGGGGTCGAGCTTTCCCTCCTTTGCGCCATGTTCTTTGAGGAGTTTCACAGTTTTATTCCGCCAGTAGTCACTATCGATCTCGTTTCGTGCGATTTGCAGGGCGGTCTTGCCCGCTTTATTCTTGATGTTCGGGTTCGCTCCGGCGTCCAAGAGGACTCGAATGAAGTCATAACTATCACCCTTTGCCACGGCCATCATGAGGGCCGTGTTGCCCTCGTTGTCCTGCGCATTGATGCGGACGCCATGTTGCATGAGAAGACGCACTGCTTGAGGCACTGATTCAACTTCTTGGGTGGCGGAGAGGCTGGCAAAGAGAGGTGTTCTTCCCTTGGCATCGCGTACGCGTGCATCGGCGCCGGCACGAAGGAGCTGGTCAATCAGCTCCGCTCCCTCTGCGTAGAAAAGCAAGGTTTGACCATCCTGATCAAATGGCTTGTTCACGTCAACTCCAGCTTCGAGGAAAATGGAAACCATGAGGTCTCTCCAGTCCTTTACCCCCATCTCAACTGGTGCTATGGAGAAGATGAGATTACCGTTTTCATCGACTTTGTTCGGACTCTCACCTGCTTTGAAAAACGCACGAAAAGCACTGGTGTTGTTGAGGTTGCTGTCTTTTTCTTTTGCCCATGCCATCAGATCTGGTTTGTATCCGTGCCGTTTGAGAATTTGGATGATGTCAACATAGTCCTCGCAGGGACGGTGACTGTAGAATCCGAAGCTTCCGGAAGCGGAATCCGTATCGGAGAGGAGGCGTTGGGTCATATCCTTGGGGATACGAGCGCCGAGCTTAAGCAGAGGCTCGATCTTCTCCGGGTCCACGATTTGCAGTTCACCGGGGTCGATCCCCTTTTCCTTGAGCTGCTCGACGACCTCCACCGAGCCTTCTGCCATAGCGAGACTCATGGCTGATTTCTCTCCGCATTTCACGGTCGGATCCACCCCTGCATCCAGCAGACGTTTGGCAATCTTGCCGCCGCAAGTGCCGTTGACCATGAGGGTGGTCCAGCCACCTTTCCCCTTTGCCAGGGGATCGGCGCCGGCATCGAGCAACATGAGGGCCAGCTTCTCCCGCTCGGCAGGGGACGATATCTCCGGTCTCAGTTTCCGAGCGAGGATATTCTTGGGCACGTCCGCCCCCGCCTTAATCAGCTGCTCCACCATAGGCAGCATAATAGATGACGCCATTTCCAGCGGAATCTTTGGCATGTATATCTGCCCCTGCATCCAGCAGACGTTTCACAATCTCGGTGCGATGCGTAGTATATTTATTTTCAGTTCTTCCCGTCTCCCCTGCTACTGAATTGACAGCTGCCATCAGCGGGGTCAATTGATTATCTCCTGTCGCGTTGGGGTTAGATCCGCGGGCAAGAAGGAGTTTTACATTGGTAAGGTTAACCTCGGCCGCCGCTTGGTGAAGAAGAGTTGCTTTGCCTAGGTCTCCAAGATTACTATTCCATTCCCATCCCCCCACGTGTCCAGACAATGCGTTCACGTCGGCATTGTCTTCGGCGTCGATGAGGGCAGGAGCGGTTCCTTCTTGCTTCAGCTGAGACGCGATCTTCATCTGCAGATCGGGGTCGATGATATCCACTTTTGTTCCGAGCGCGCGGAGCAGCTGTAGCCGTTCCACTCCCACGCTGGAGAGGTCCTCCGGGAGAATAAACTTCCTCGCACCGATGCGATAAAGCAGGGCAAGTTTCATCGGACTTCCGGAAAAATCGCCCATTTTCCATTCCGTATTTTTCAGTTTGCTGAGTTTCTCTGCCTTGGCTCCACGCAGCTGGAGGATTGCACCCGCTTCATCGAAGAAGTTGTCTCCCGAAAAAAAGTCTTCCTCAATTTCTCCGGGAATGACGTGTTGATAGAAACACATGTCCCGCGCTTCCTGGCGGCTCAGCGGCTGCTTTTCCTTCTCGAGCGCCGTCAAAAAATTGCTCAGGTCCCCGTGAGATAAGTCGCCGGCTGTTTTGCCGGATTTGCTCTTGATGGAGGCATCCGCCCCTTTTGCCACGAGCCAGCAGACTGCAAGACGATTGCCCCGCGCAGCGGCGTGCATAAGGGCGGTCTGCCCGAGCTTGTCCACGGCGTTCACGTTTCCTCCCTTTTCGATAACTTTAAGTTTTTTGAGCAGGGAGGCGGCACGCTTCTGCTCCTTGCTGAGCTTGGCACCTTTCGCCTGCTTTCCCGTACCTGCCGGGAAGAGGAGCTCCACTCCTTGCTGCGGTACACTCCCTGATGCGCTTTCCTTCGCTGATGTCGCCCCCGTGAACCAAAGGATACAGGCAATGGACAAAAATATAAACCGCTTAAAATAAGTCAAATAACAAATTCGGGGGGGTAGCGACGATGTGTGACATAACGAATGCTTGAGTGACTGGGGAAAGTCTATCAGTTTTATCCTATCAGAGCAAGGGAAAAAGTCCGTATTGCCTCAAAAATAAAGTCACCGAAGGGTCGCTAAAACGGACAAAAAGAATTTTGTGAAAGCTTGATGCCTCAGAAATAGAGGCTTAATATCAAACATATGTCACTTCGATGAGCCGGTATGTGTTCGATTGCTCAACGAGGCATATAAGTACCCACATCCGTCCCAAGAAAAGCGATCCCAACACGCAGTTATCGGCGCGTAATGTAGCATAATGTGTTCATAATTTACGATTTGCGGTGCGATTTATTAATAATGTGCGCGTTGCGCAGATTTTTCCGGATTATCTAACTTCTCTCAAGGGCGTTTGGTTCTTGACAAAGTGAGTGGCGGCTGTAAAATGAGCCCTAAGATGCTACTGGAAATTAAACAGTATGGTGATCAAGTGCTCCGCGTGGCGTGTGCTAAGGTAGAGAAAGTGGAGATAGAGCACAATACGCTGGCCGTTAACATGCTCGAGACTATGTACGCGGCGCAGGGAATAGGACTTGCCGCTCCGCAGGTGGGCTTGGGTATTCAGCTGGTGGTCATCGATATCCCGGAAGATGAGGATGAACCCGCCGAAAAAATCACCGTGAATGGGGAAGAGGTGGACATGCGCAGCATCATGCCCCTCGTCTTTGTGAATCCGGAATTGGAACCCTACGGCAAGGAGGAGTCTTGCACGGAGGGATGCCTGAGTGTGCGCAATATCCGCTCCCAAGTTTCGCGTCCCGGACGCGTGCGCGCGAAGCTTCATAAGCTGGACGGGAAAGTGCTGGAGATCGATTGCGGAGGCCTGCTTGCTCGCTGCTTACAGCACGAGTGTGATCATCTGAAGGGAGTGCTGTTCACGGATCGCGTGTCCAGTGCCGCCAAGGTGACGCTGGCAAAGCGCCTGAAGCGCATGCTCAACATGGAAAGTTGAATGTGACTCATCGGTCGCGTCACAATGAGGAGAGTATGGCGCGCAGCAGACTGCTGTACACCGCCGCTCGCGATATTTTGACCCGCTTGCCCGGTTTGGCGCGACGGAGTTTGGCGAGTGTTTTAATTCCCAGCAACGCCGGCAGCATAGAGGCCACGCGCACTCGTCTCCCGCGCAGGCGGCGGGCGTAGTCCAGACCATCCTGCATTGCCCTCTCAGCGCGATCCATCCATACCTGTGCGTCACTGCACAGGTACTCTCGCCCGCGTGTGCGCGCGTCTTCCTCTCGGTCGCGCAGTATATTGATGAGCTGCAGTCCACAGCCGTAACGTATCGCAGCTTCTTCCATCTCTTCAGCCTCCTCCTCCGCGCAAAAATGATCGCCTAATGTGGCCCGCCCCAAGCGCGTCCAGAATCTGCCGACGCAGCCCGCCACGCGGTACGTGTAGAGGCGTGTTTGCTCATCGGAAAGCACACGCGTGTGCTCCTCGAAGAAGGAAAGATCCCAGAGTTGGCCTTGGAGGATGGAAGCGAGCACCTCACGAACGAGAATTGCCTGTTCCGGCGGAAGCGCGTCCAAAGCTTCCAGAATTTCGCCGAATCGAGTGAGCAGGGCTCCTTCTGTCGGAGTGTCTGCTGCTTCACAAATTGCCATCGAGATGGACTGCCCTTTCGCTTCGCCGGCAATATACTGCCCCATAGCATGAAGAGTGGCGATTCTCTCGGCGTGGGGGATGCGGGTTGCGTCTGCTATGCTGTCCGTTGCGCGCGCCAGCAGATAGGCTACCGCGACACCGGCACGCATTTTTGTCGGAAGGCGTTTGATGGATAAATAAAAAGTACGAGAAACGGATTTGAGCAGGGTATCCATGGTGTTTTTTTACCGTCTAACGAAGGTGGCAAAGACTCTTGAGTTGAACAGGGAACAGGCAGTCCTGGCACGCGCCGTTACGACAAAAGTCTGTACCGATTTGCAGCAGCGCTTGACACGCGTACTCGTGGCGCAGGATACCGCGCAGATCCTCGCGTTGACCAAAGAGAGCGTGAGCCAGGTGTGCAGCGCGCGTTGGCAGTTTGGTGTGCGTCAGTCGCGTGAAGGCTATCCATGCCTCGCGCGTTTCGTCGCGCACATACACGTGATTGCACAAAAAGTCCTTGACCCTTTCACGCCCCACCAATGCGCAGGAGCGCTGGAGGGCCGGGGAATCAAGCATGCTGTGCCGCTCCCAGAAAGGGTGTTGCAGCCCACACAGAACGCCAACAAGCTGCCTGGTGTGTGCGGCAGAGAGCAGGGGCATAATCTCTTGCCAGTGGGTGGCGCTCACCGCCAAAGCGGCTACTCTGCGGTGGGGATGATTGAATGGTCGAATGCCGGTGTATTGCCACGCCGGGCTCCGCTGTCCCTCCAGTGCAAAGTCGTCCTTTACTTTCCACCATGCATCCCATACGCGGCGGTGATAGGCACGTGCCTCAGGCTCTGCGCGGCTCGGCAACACGGGTTTCAAAAATCCTGCCGTGCCCAGCAAAACAGCCTCCGCATCCACCCCTCGTAAGCGCCGGATCGGCGCACGCCTCGCCAGCATAATCATCGGTTCCTTGTTGGCGCTGTAGCCCAAGCATTCCGCCCACGCTTCGTATGAGGCTTGGGCCTCCCCGAGGACGGCCACTTTGCGACGGTAGCGGCGCCGTTTACACTCTATCCGATGCGCCGCCGCCGCCAGCAGCAGGTCCTCAATCTGGGAAGGACCCATGTCCGCCAGCGGCTTAGCGCAGAGTTCCGTGCGCCCATTCCAATCACTGCGCCCGCATATGGCATCAATGGCAGGTTGCTGCATATCCAGCGCTTCTCGCACTCTTTGGGCGCTCAGATAGATTACCGGCACCTCCATGTGCATGGAGTTTCGCGTGTACCACCCCTGCGGCGGCTCTGTGAGCACTACGTGGAGAATGACATTATTGAAGCGCGGATTTGCGCCGTGTCCGTGCTGTTCCCAGTCCTGCGCATGCGGATCAATTTCAATATCCCCCCGCACCAAGCGACCGTTAATTTTGATCTCGGCAAATAGGAAGTCCGGACCGGCAGAACGGTTCCACTCACCAAAATCCATAATGCTCACGTGGTCGTGCTGTTCGCTCTCCCATTCGCTGCCGAACAGACCAACGGCCCACAGACTCTGCACCTCCATTTCGCTGAGCTCCGGGCTCGTCGCCAAAACATCTTCCGCGGCAGTTGGATCACACGAATTCGCCACTGCCTGCAACATTGCGCGGTACTGCAAAGCGTACCCCTCGGGCGTGTCAGCCTTCTTCCCCATAATCCTTCCCGTGTCGCATCAAATCTTCCTGCAGAGTTTCGCACACGTAGCCGAAAGCAGCGTCATTCCTGCTGTTCATAGAGCGCAGGGTGTTGTGTGCTTCCAGCACATGCCGGGTGCGCTGAATTTCGCTGAGGGGATCGTCATTCGCCGCTCCCTGCGTTTCCCCACGCGACAGCACGGCTCGGCGCTCCTCCAAATCCTTTCTCCAGGGGGCTTCGGGAGGGTCAATTTCGATGAGCATGTCCAGACCAAGTCCCTCCATGGCCTCTCGCGTCCTTTCCGTGGCTCCCGCCACTTCCATACTTCCGCCTGTTCCTACGCAGCGCCGCGCCAGCCCCGCCAGTGTTCCCATAAAGGTAGAATCCACCCCGGGGCACAGCTCAAGATCTACCACAACATGGGTTCCCCCGCGTTCCAAATACTTCTCTGCTATCCCTTTCAACGCCGGGCTGTTCATAAAGCATCCCCGGCTATTGCAGCGTATCCAGATTCCATCCTCGAATTCGTGATATTTTAAACTTGTGTCTGCCATATCTCCTGTCTCTCATGCTAACATATCCCCTCCCTTGTTGGCAAGCGAATTTTCCTCCTTTTACCTTTAACTTCCGCACGTGTCCCTATAAAATCTTCTCTGGGCTCATTCAACCCATTCCTTATGCGTTTCCCATGGATGAAGGAGGTAAGCCAGCAAGACACGGCAAACTTCGCCAACTTCGCGCGCAAGCTCGGGAATTTCTTAAATCCAACATCGTACATAGGCGGCATTTTGCCGCCTACGGCTCGGCAATCTCGCGCGTAGCGCGCTAGCATTCAAATTGTACATCAAAAGTTGACTCACTGGCACCCCATTGCCCTAGTTGCTTCGGAGTCGCCTCACGACTCCTTACCCCTACGGGGCAAAAGCTAATGCTTTTGGCCAGAATGGCTTACAGCCGTCGCCAGTTTTCACCCTGCGGGCAGCGCATACGCGCTGTCCATACGCACTTACCGCCCGCTAACGCGTGCGCCCTCATCGGGGCCGTCGTGCGTGTTGTACATCGTACATAGGCAGCAGCCTACGGCTGCTGCATTCCCTATTGGTGGGCGCTTTTTCTTGGGACGGATGTGCGAATGTGGTAATTGCTCAATAACGGAGGTTTTTTCTTGAGGAGACGAAGAGGAAATAGTATAGTGCGGGCATGAAGACCTACCAGACAATTCTTGTGGCGACGTGTGCGGTGGTTGGCACATGCCTTTGTGGTGCGGCCGGAAAAAAGGAACAGGCAAGAAAGGAACTTCCTAATATGGGTCGCGTGATGTTCATTGGCGATTCTATTACGCATGGGTACGGCGCTCCGTCTTATCGCTGGGCTCTGCACAAGATTTGGGTGGATAACGGTATATTGTTCGAGGTGGTGGGTGTTGAGACCGGCAACCACAGTGGAGGGATCGCTCCGGGTACCAATTACATTGACGAGGCGTTCAACAATGTACACTCCGCCATGAGTTCTCAGCGGGCCTATGAAACGAGCGGCAGACTGCATACTTCCAAACGTCTTGATGGCACGGATATACTCGATTGGCTCGGGGTTGATAAGACGTACTCAGGTTCGCGTCAGGTGAGTGGTCCCGCCCCCGATACGTACTTTATCCTTCTGGGTACCAATGACACCCTGAGCGATTACAAGGAAAAGGGCGGCATCGGTAAGGGGACGAATGTCGATGAGGCGCGGGATGCTCTTCTGGACAAGAAAAAAGGGGATTTGTCGGTTATTGTGGACACGATTCGAAAGGTGAATAAAAAAGCGCGCATTGTTGTCCTCACGATCCCGACATGGGGCAACACATCCCCCAGCAACAACACGGACCCGGCCGATTATGCCGCAATTGTAGATAATTTCGATAAAAAGCTGGCCGCATGGGCAAAGGGCAAGAAGGTGATCCTAGCAGATGTGAACAAAGGGCTTATTGATGTCGCGAATGAGGAAAAGCCGGGTAAGGGTGTACCTTCGTTTTACAATGCGCGTGATGGCTTGCACCCCAACTTGCAGGGAGATCTGCTTATGGCGGGGCGGGTGGCGCAGGCGTTGGGATTGGCTGGGCGTTCTGCGGGCTTGCCGCGCAAAGCTTCCGCCAAGTTCGATGTGACGGCGGCATCTATGCTTGAAACGGCCACGGCTAAGGAGGGCGTTGAGCTCAATGAAGATACTCTTACGCTGGGTGCGGGGTCTGAATTAGTTGTTCCTTGGCCTCAGAATACGGATTTGAAGAAGGGGTTTGCTGTGAGTTTTGTGGCGAGTGTGGGCAATGGCGCCGAGGGCGGTTGGGCGAAGGATAAAGGGCTTGTGGTGCAGGTGGGTGATGGGACCGTCAGCGGCGAACTTTGCGTTACGGAGAGTTATCTCATCTGGAACGGCAAAGACATTCTCTATTCCGGTGACATGTCAAAAAATAAGGAGGGAATCCGCGTCGCTTTCTTGCCGGGCAATACCGAGGCCAATATACCGACCGGCTTCTATGTGTGGCTTGGCGATATGCTCGTCGGAGAGGGGCTGGCGAGTGATGATAACAAGAAAAATGGCATTGCTTTCTCCAATACAGGTTCCGGGAAAATCACGGTAGCTCATCCCGCTGCGGACGGCGCTCCCAGCGCTCCCGCTCCCAAGGGCTATGTCAAAGAGGAAAAGCTTGCCGAATAAACCGGGCGCATCTCACCAGCACACGGACTCACGCGTTTTCTTTGCCTCGGCAAGCCATTGCCGCAGCTCTTCGTGTTTTCCCTCTCTAAGTAGCTGAAGCACGTGTTGCTGATCGGCGATGCTTTGCTCCAAATACGGGCAGATTGCCGTGGCGTTCTGCGAAAGGATATTAGCCCAGAGTTCGGGCGACCCGCTGCACACTCGTGTGGTATCGCGAAATCCGGTGGAGGCCATCAAGCGCAGGTCGTCAATGCTAAGCGTTTGATCTGCCAAAGCTGTTCGAGCTGTGAGAGCCGCCAGAATGTGCGGCACGTGGGATATTCCGGCTACAAGACTGTCGTGATGGACGGCAGTCGTTCTGAAAACGGTTGCACCCAGTTCCTGCCAAAAGCGACTGATACGTGTAAGAGAGCTTTCATCGGCATCACTCTCATTAGTCATGGCAACTACGGCGTTTTTGAAGAGTTCGGCCCGAGCGTGCTCAATTCCTTGCTTTTCGGAACCGGCCATGGGGTGCGACCCGATAAATATGTGCCCCTTTTCTTTTAAGAAGGAGCCTGCTCCGGCGTGAGCATCCCCTTTTGTTGACCCCACATCCGTCACTACAGCTCCCTTTTCGAGCCATTGCTCAAACTTTTTCGCCAGGTCCAGAAACGTTCCCGTTGGTGTGCAGAGGATGACCAGCTCGGCGCCGCTCACAACCTCCATCAGCTCCTGCGAACAGATATCCGCCAGCCCGTTTTCCTGCGCATATGTCAGGGGTTCCCCTCTCCGCGCCCACAGGCGAATCTTCACTCCGGGCATGTACTTGTGTACGGCCATGGCCAAGGAGCCGCCGATGAGTCCGGGCCCGAGGATAGAAACGGATGCGAACGGAATGGCTGGCGCAGCACTCACGGCACGTAAAATTGGAAATTGGTGCCGCGTACCTTTAGCTTCTTACCACTGGGGTAGGGCTGGTTGGTCTTGGGATTGATGATGCGAATCTTTTTGCTGGGATCCAGCGGATTCCATACACGGGTGGGATCCCCTTCCACTCTGGCGGCGGTGGGGATGGGACCGGTGTTGGTAATTTGCTTGAGATCTGTGCCGGTCGCAGCCTCAGGCGCGGATGCAGGAGCGGGCGCGGGGGCGCTGTCGGCTGCCGGTGGCGTACTCAGGTTGATGACCGTTGGCAGTATCTCCGCCGGCTGGGATTCCGTTGGTGCGGGCGCGGGTGCAGGGATTGGTGCCGACGTAAGTACCGGGGCAGGGGTCACTGCAGGTGTCGGCGATGTCGCCGCGGGCGCAGGTGCAGGCGCCTGGTCTGTCGGCTTTGCCGCTGCCGGCGGAGTGATGAATGATGAGGCCGACGGGGCATTCTCCCATGTGGTTGTTTGCACAGGCTCCGGCGCAGGAGTCGGTTGTTGGGGCGCCACGGGGCGCGGACGATATGGCATTTCCGGCACAGGCTCCGTATCGAGCACGCAGCCGGTGAGTCCGGCTGTCATCACCCCGGTGAAACATGTCGTCAGTTTGCGCGCAAAACTCATCATGGTAAAGGTCTTCTGTCTCCCCTCACTATAGGCATCCGAATTTACTTTGTCAATCCTAAATATCGCCATCCCGCGGCAAATTACATTCAAAAATGCGTTTGCTATTTTACTGCGCATTCGATGGCCTTAGCCCACATTTGTCCCAATATAATTTCTCCAAACCCACGCAACCCGTCTCCCATGTGTTCCACGGAATATATATGATGGAAGGGAAGTCTGCAAGCAAGCATTACGTATCCACAAACCATTCTAACTGACAATACGTAATGTTTTGAAAGTTTCTCTGCGCACTCGCTCCGCCAAATTCGCGTCTCGGGCGCGTGAATTTCCCAAATCGTACATCGCACATAGGTAAACGTATTTCCTCATGCGTTTGTCCCGGTCTTTGGGAGGAAAAAGGAAGGGGCAGCGAAGCGAAACCGCTGCCCCTTTAAGTGCGCCTGCAACGCACCATGGGCGTGGTTCAATGACCAGCCCTCATAGATTAATGGTCCTATGGGACCTCGCAGGAGCTCTTTTCTAGCACATGTATGCTCGATAGTCAAGAGCTGATTGAAAAAAACGTTTGGCGTTCCTTGGAAAATATTCCCACTCCTCCGACGCGCTATAATCCAAATCGTCCATCCAACATCGAGCATAGGCGCCGTCAGACGCCACCGCCGTAAATGGGTCGCGTTTTTTCTTGGGACGGATGTGGACAGCAGGTCATGTTTGCGTTTTTGTCCATCGCAAAAAAAGTTGCCTTTCCGATGTGCAGGGCGTATGATACGCGCATGACCGATTGTTCGCTATACCGCGCTTGGGCGGAGGTTGATACGGATGCCATGAAACACAACTTGCGCGTGGTGCAGAAGGCGCTGCCGAATCATCGGCGTATGGCGATCGTGAAAGCGGAGGCTTACGGGCACGGGCTGGAGGGAGTCGTGCGCGCGTTGGATGGGGAAGACATCTCCTTCTTCGGCGTGGCCACTATTGCGGAGGCGCAGCGCGTGCAAGCTACCGGGGCGCATACCTGTCCGTTCATCCTGGGGCCGTGTTTTCCGGAAGAACGCGAGACCATCGTGCAGAATGGGTGGCGTGCAGCCCTCTCTTCACCCGAGGAAGCCGAGCATTTCAATTCCTTAGGCGAATTGTACGGCAAAAAAGTGCACCTGCACATCAGCATCGACACCGGCATGGGGCGTGCAGGACTGCTGCCGCACAGCATCCACGGCCTTGCGGACAAGTTAAAGCAGCTCCCGAATCTGCATATCGAGGGCATCTATTCCCATCTCTCTGCCGCCAGCGAGGACATCTCCTTTACCCACCGCCAGATTTCAGCCTTTGAGCAGGCAGTGGGCGAGCTCTCGCAAGACATAACCTTTGAGTACCGCCACTTGTGCAGCAGCTCCGCCGTGTTCAACTACCGCGTGCCCTGCACAAACATGGTGCGTCTGGGCCGCATCCTGTACGGCTACTCACCCATGCCATCGCCCTTCAATAAGGAGCTGCACAACACCCTCACCCTGTTCAGCCGCGTCACCCTCGTGCGCACACTGCCGGACAACCACGGCGTGTCTTACAACCACACGTACATTACCACGGCGCCCACGCGCGTGGCCACCATCGGCATCGGGTTTGGTGACGGCTATCTGCACTACCTCTCCAACACGGGCGCACGCGTGTACCTCAATAACTCCTATTGTCCGGTACTGGGGCGCGTGACAATGGATCAGGTGATGGTGGATGTGACCCACTTGCAGGATGTGAAGCCAGGCGATGTGGCCGAAATAATGGGCCCGAACGTCCCCTGGCAGGAGCTTACCGCCCGCGCTCACACCATCCCCTCCAACGTTATCACCTCCATCTCTGCCCGCGTTCCGCGCGTTTATCGCCCCTCCGGACAGGCGGAAGGAACGCGGTAGCCAAGGCATTTACTTTTTGGCATCCTTGCCGAGCAAGATGTGAGCCGTAAGCATCTTTGCGAGCGTACCGTCATCGATTGCCTCGGTGACACTGATATGGCAGCATTGGTCCAAAGCATTCCACAACATGGTTCGCAGCGCCAGACGGGCCTTTTTGACGTTTTGCTTCATTCCTATGCCAAAGAGATACGAGTGCACCACCGCGTACGAGGCTCTCATTCCGGCATGATCCCGACCGATGCAATAGTATTCGAACGCTTTCGCGGGATCTTGCGCTCCACCCGCACCGGATGCATGCAAACGACCCAAATAGTATGCGGCATTCCACGCCTTATGATTGAGCGCCTTTTCCATCGTCTCCTTGTACTCGGATGCCTTTTCAGGATCTGCGAACATCTGTTTTCCCAGCATCCTTACAGCCGCCGGCGAACCGTTTTCCGCCTTCTTGCGCAACCACGCATCGTCATTCACCTCTGGGTGATTCTCGTCCACCTTCATGTGTATCCGATAGGTTATTCCATCGAGGGCCTTCATTTGCTCGTCGGCAGCTTTGCGTACGGCATTGTCTTGGCAATTTTCCTTGATCGAGATGAGAGAACTCTTCATTGTCACCACATATTCTCCTCCATAGTAACCTTCATCCCAAGCATCGAGATCCGGAGGATCAAAATTGTCAACCATGCTTGCATACTTCATGTATTGGATAACTTCCTTGAGGCGGTTGGGATATTCCGCAAGAGATTCCGCTATGGACAAAAAAGTCTGTATGGCCCTAAACGAACCCTGCCGAGCCGCAGAATCCAAGTACTTAATTCCTTCCTTTTCGCAGCCCCATATCTCACCGGAGGGAGCGCATGACAGACCTTCTCCCACCATCGCCAGCAGAGGTCTGCAGCCCTGTTTGAGTGATGCCCATGCCCAATCCGGGTATTGTTTTTTGACTCTCTTTTTGACCTCTTTGCCTACACATTTCATACCTGACTCCTCATAAACCTCCTCAAAAACACGAACACAATCCGATGCATCCGGTGACAGCTGCCGCTGAACGACAAGCCCAATAACGCTCTTACGTCCAACAGACTTATTCGCCAACTGCTTCATTTTGTCCTCGTTTTCCGGCATACCGAAATTGCACACGAGATAAGCTTCCATAGCTTCCAGCAAACCCTTGTTCGCCGCAGCTTCCAGTTGTTCCAGATCCTCGCTCTTTCTCTGCTTTCTATCCTTGGCGAGATATGTTTGAAGACCGACCACCGCTTGCGCACGAGCATCTCCGGATTCAGCCTTCTTCTGCAACAGCTCCATAGCTGCCTTGGCCCCATCCTCCGTGTCCTCCCCCATGAGACGGAGTACTTGCATCTGCCAAGTTTCCTGCTCTGGAGCTTGAAGAGCTTCCCCAGACGCTTCTTGCGTCGGCGTCTTACCCTTCGCTTCCGTCGCCTCTGCGAGTATCAGAATACCTGCCAGGGTTATTGTTACAAAACATTTACAATAAGTAAATAACAGAAAACGGGGGGGGTAACGGAGATGTTTGACATAGATGTATGGAATGTTAACAGAGCGCATTCTATCAAAGATAACGATTATGAACAAGCAAAAATAAACAGAATAAACAGATTTGAATAGAAATCACACGTGTCCCAATAAAATCTTCTCTGGGCTCATTTAACCCATTCCTCATGCGTTTCCAACAGATAAAGGAAGTAAGCCAAAAAGATGTCAAACCGTTGACGATTCAGCATAGCAGTGAAACCGGCATGGCGTCACGCCGGAGGCTTTCCCGCGCCTTAGGCGCGCGAACTCTCCAAATCGTACCTTGTACATAGGCGCCGCCTGGTGCCACGGATGTGCGGTAGCCGGGGTATTACTTTTTGGCATCCTTGCCGAGCAAGATGTGGGCCGTAAGCATCTTTGCGAGTGTGCCGCCGTCAATTGTTTGGGCAACACTGTAGTCGTTGCCGCCGCATTGGTCCAAAGCATTCCACAACATGGTTCGCAGCGCCAGACGGGCCTTTTTAACGTTCTTCTTCGTCCCTATGCCAAAGAGATACGAGTGCACCACCGCGTACGAGGCTCTCATTCCGGCATGATCCCGACCGATGCAATAGTATTCGAACGCTTTCGCGGGATCTTGCGCTCCACCCGCACCGGATGCATACAAACGCCCCAAATAGTATGCGGCATTCCACGCCTTATGCTCGAGCGCTTTTTCCATCGTCTCCTTGTACTCGGATGCCTTTTCAGGATCTTCGAGCATCTGTTTTCCCAGCATCTTTACAGCCGCCGGTGAACCATTTTCTGCCTCCTTGCGCAACCACGCATCGTCATTCATCTCCGGGCGATTCTCGTCCATCCTCATGTATATTCGATCGGTTGTTCTATCGAGAACCTTCCTATGCTCGTCGGCAGCTTTGCGTGCGGCACTGTCCTGGCAATATTCCTTGATCAATGCGAGGGAACCCTTCATTCTCTCCGCATATTGTCCTCCATAGTAACCTTCATCCCAAGCATCGAGATCCGGAGGATCAAAATTGTCAACCATGCTTGCATACTTCATGTATTGGATAACTTCCTTGAGGCGGTTGGGATATTCCGCAAGAGATTCCGCTATGGACAAAAAAGTCTGTATGGCCCTAAACGAACCCTGCCGAGCCGCAGAATCCAAGTACTTAATTCCTTCCTTTTCGCAGCCCCATAATCCAGAATCCCCATCGGAAGGGGCGCGTGACAGCAATACGCCCACCATCGTCAACATAGGCCTGCAACCCTGTTTGAGTGATGCCCATGCCCAATCCGGGTATTGACTCCTGACTCTCTTTTTTACCTCCTTGCCTACATGTTTCTTACCTATCCACTCATCCGTCTCAACAAAGCTATAAATGCTGTCCCCAAATAAAAGAAAACCCCTCTCCCATGCATCCGGTGACGGAAGACGCTGAACGATGGATCCAATAACGCTCTTATATTTAACAGCTTTGTCCGCAAACTGCTTCATTTCGTCTTCGTTTCCCGGCATACCGAAATTGCACACGATATAAGCCTCTAGGGCCTCCAACATGCCCGCGTTTGCTGCATCGTTCAGTTGTTCCAGATCTTGGCTCTCTCTCTGTTCTCTGTCCTTGGCGAGATATGTTTGGAGGCTTACCGCCGCTCGTGCGCGCGCATCCCCAGATTCGGCCTTCTTCTGCAACAGCTCCATAGCTGCCTTGGCTCCATCCTCCGTGTCCTCCCCCATAAGACGGAGTACTTGCATCTGCCAAGTTTCCTGCTCTGGCGCCTGAAGAGCTTCCCCAGACGCTTCTTGCGTCGGCGCCTTACCCTTCGCTTCCGTCGCCCCTGCGAGTATCAGAATACCCGCCAGGGTTAGTGTTACAAAACGTTTACAATGAGCAAATAACAGAAAACGGGGGGGGTAACGGAGATGTTTGACATAGATGTATGGAATGTTAACAGAGTGCATTCTATCAAAGATAACGATTATGAGCAAGCAAAAATAAACAGATTTGAATAGAAATCACACGTGTCCCAAGTAAAAAGCAATCCCAACACACAATCATCGGCGCGTGATATAGCATAACATGTTCATAATTTATGATTTGAAATTTAGCACGCCTGCAGCGCGGGAATTTTGCGAAACCGGATTGAGGGTTGAATCATGAAGTTGTGATCGGAGGTGACTACAAAGGGGCGGAGATTCGGAACGGGTGCGCAGAGAAGCTTTCAAAACATTGCTTTTTGTCGCCAGAATGATTTGTGGATGCGCGATGCCGGCTTGCAGATTTCTCTCCCATTGACTTTCTTCCATGAGGCGCATGGCAAATGGGTTGAATGCGCCCAGAGAAATTTTATTGGGACAAATGTGGAAAGGGGCGGCTCGGTCAGATTTTTTATGTGCCCCTAAACGTGCCCCCGCTATATAGCACCCTCTGCACCCCTGCCAAAATAAAAAGTGCCCTGCCAGGCACTTGTGAACGTTACAAAACTCTAAAAACCCCAAAATGTAGTAGCAGGGAGGTGATTTGAACACCCGACCAAAGGCTTATGAGTCCTCTGCTCTACCACTGAGCTACCCTGCCGTGTGTGGGCGGAGTATAGACGGAGATTGATAATTTGTCCAGCAAAATTTATTGCATAATGAGAAAAAAATAGAGAAACCCGGCGCAGCAGGTGAACCACTGCGCCGGGTGCATACACATTACAGCACTGACAAAAAATCAGAAGGAGAAGACGCCTTGCACACCGAACACGCAGGCATCGGAGTTAGCAGAGTATGCGGGGTCGTGGATGTACTGGAAATGAGGCACGACCTTGAACCAATCCGAGAGCTGCAGACTGTACATGAGTTCCAGGACAGACTCGCGGGCGTGTTCCGTGGGGGCATCCACAGGGTTTGCGCCTTTAAAAATTCCGTAGGAAAGACCGATAAAGTCATCGGCACGGCGCGAGAAGGGATGAAGGTGTGCACCTAGGGAGAGTTCGGCCGAGTTGTCGAGAGACTGCTTAGCGCCGAATCCCGCGCGGGCATAGACGGTGATGCGATCGGAGGGGGAGAACTCTACACTGCCAACGAGACCGGCGTTGCGGCGGTGGTGGGTGCCGTCCTCGCGACCTTCCTCGATCATTTGGAAGAAAGGATTGAGCCGGATGGTACCCTTTCCCTCATGGAAAATGTGCCCATATTCACCGACCACACAGTATCCATCACTCTGCCCGTTGAAAGGGTCATAGCCCATTTCCACACCGGTGCGGCTCACGGCAGCCATCACGTAGTTTTCCTTTCCCAGCTCCACCTGCAACACCGCGCCGACATTGCTGTCCACCAACGGCAGAATAGTGGAGTTCACGAAGCCGGAGTTGACGAATGAGGAGAAAGAATCGTTGGCGATGCTCACAGCGTCAAAGTAGTTGGTGAGATTCACAACACCTGCGATGATGCAGGCTCGTTTACCGGCGAAGTACTGCATGAGGGCAACTTCCGGAAAGAAAAGATCATGAGACCCCATGATGTCCGGATGCACGGATGTTGAGGTGCCAAAACCCTCCACATACGTTGCCGAGTCGTTGGCGCGCTCCGAGGAGGGATCCAGAGCCCATGACCCGGAGAGCTCCACACGCAGCCAGGTGCCGCCGTTAAGGTCGTCTTGAACGAGCCGCTGGTTAAGCTGCCCATGAATGAGCGTGAGGTTGTTGTTGCACGGTGTATCCATGGAAGCCCTGTGGGTACTCCAGTAACCGTACGCGAGGTCAAGACCCCATTGCGTCCCAAATTTTTCATGGGCTTTCACCTTGTAGGCGGCATCTCCTTCTTCAGGGGTGAACATATTGATGCCTTCCAGTATATCGCCGGGCTGTGGAGTTTCATCAGCCAGGGAGAGCGACGGCATAGCTGCGAGGCCAGCCAGGATGCTTCGAATGATTGTTTTTGTTTTCATGGTTTATTTTGTTGTTTTATGGGAGAATGATGACACAGCAGGTGCTAAACTCAGTCTGTTTCAACGAGTCGAAAAAGCCGCTGCCGAACGGCAAAATTTGAATGTTCGGAGGCTTAGAATCAGTGAGCTCCCCGGGCTGTGAGAAGCCGCGTCAATGTACGACGTTGCGTCTGCTGCATGCGCCGAAGCAGTTTTTCGGGGGAGAAGAGATTACGAGGATGCATGATTTGCGGATGCGCGGATGGAGAGGAGCTAAAATCCTTCACGTACGTCGCTGAGAAGTTGAAACGTGCGGAATCAAGATGGTAAAGGCGTTCATGGACAAGAGCCTGGTCATCGTTGCACGGTGTGCCCGAGGAGACGTCTTCCGGCATGTTGCCAGGCCGTGGCGTTTCATCAGTCAGGGAGAGCGGCGGCATAGCTGCAAGGCCAGCCGGGATGCTTCGATTGATTGTTTTTGTTTTCATGGTTTATTTTATTGATTTATAGGAAAATGATCACACAGCAGGTGCTAGACTCAGTCTGTTTCAGAGAGTCAAAAAGCAGCTGCCGAACAGCAAGATTTAAACGTTCGGAGGCTTAGAGTCAGTGCCTTCCTCAGACTGTGAGGAATTGTGGCAACGCGCAGCGCTACGTTTGCAGCACGCGCCGGAACAGTTGCTGCATGAGCCGCTACCAGGGCATGCTGAGCAGCCACGTTTGCGCAAACAGGAGAAGAGAGCCCATGCGCCGGCAATGACCAGAAGTCCTATGATGATGATATCACCCATGGTGTGGTAGAGCATTTATAGTTTTTGAAGAGGTTGAGGTTTGCGGCGGAGCAGCATGTAGAGGATGCCCAGACCGACCGCACAGGCTACCAATTGCCCGGTGGCAAAGACGCCGGTGCTCACCCAGGTGCCGATCTGATACACGAGCAGAGCCATAAAATAGGCCCATACGCACATGTAGCCAATGGCAAACCAGGTCCATAGTCCGCTGTTCATCTCGCGTCGGATGGCTCCGCAGGCGGCGAAGCACGGGGCGCAGAGCAAGTTGAAGAGCATGAACGAGAGCGCGCTGAGGGCAGTGAAAGCCCCGGACGCCTGGATTTCTGCCGCCACGCCGCTGGTTTCTTCATCTTCTTCTACGCCGAAGAAAAATTGTGTGAGGAAGGTCAACCAGCCTTGCTCGACATCCACATTTTCAGGCGTGCTCTCTGTCTGCACAACGGGTTCATCAGGAGCAGGGGAGGCAGAGCGCACATCGGCATCCACCTGCCACAGGAGCATGGTAAGAGCTGTGAGCATATTGCTCTTGGGGAAGATGGAGGAGTTGGGCAGGGGATCATCAGTCTCCTCTGCCGGAGCTTGAGCAGTGTCGAGAATCGTCTGTGATGCACCGTCAGGATCATCTTTCTTGTCCGCACTGCCGGCGTAGAGAACGCCGAAGGTACCCACTACATTTTCTTTGGCCACTAGTCCGGTGACCGTGGCCACGGCCGGGCGCCAGTCTCCCCAACCGAGCGGCGCAAAGATGGGGGCAAATTGGTGTCCCACATCGGCGAGCATGCTCTGTTCGATGGCAGCTTCGTTTTCCGAGGTGTTCAGAAACTGCATGGTCCAGGTGTAATTGCTGGTGAACCAGATGATGGCGGAGGCGAGGAAGATAATGGTGCCGGCCTTGTGAACAAAGGCCTTGCAGCGTTCCATGGCACGCAGGTTAATGTTGGTGCCGCGCGGGATATGGTAGGGCGGCAATTCCATGACAAAAGGAGTGTAACCGCCGGCAAACATGTGGGTCTTGCGCAGCATGAGTCCGCCGAGGATGACGGAGGCGATACCGGCAAAGTAAGCAATGGTAGCGATCGTGGGACTTTGCCCGACCACGGCGCCGATGAGCGCGATGATAGGAAGCTTGGCACCGCAAGGGACAAAGGTGGTGAGCATGATTGTCATGCGGCGATCTTTTTCATTCTCAATCGTGCGCGTGGCCATGACCCCCGGTACGCCGCAGCCCATGGAAACGAGCAGTGGAATGAAGGATTTCCCGGACAGCCCGATGGTGCGGAAGATGCGGTCCATCATGAAGGCCACGCGCGCCATGTACCCGCAATCTTCCAGCAGGGAGAGTAGGAGAAAGAGCACGGCCATTTGCGGAAGGAAACCCAGCACGGCACCCACGCCCGCCACGATGCCATCCGTGAGCAGAGAACTGAGCTGCGTGCTGCAATCTAACCCGACACGTCCGAGTAGAGAGATACCGATGCTCACCCCGCTGAGTACGGTCAGCCACAGGATATATTCTGCTCGGGAGGCGCGTCCCTCCAGTCGGAACGGATGCAACCCCATGCCAGCGGGAACGCTGCCGTACTGATTCGCGTGTTTGGTACCACGAAAGCTTATGCAGGCGAGTAGCAGGAAGGCGTTGGCGATATAGAGCAGGTACATGACACCTACGTGCAGCCAGCCCGGCATATGCGGGCACATGTACTCCAAGAGGAAGGGTGCGATGGCCAGGTAAAGCCACGAGCCATTCAGCCCAATATCGTGCAGCCGACGCAGTGTTGCGGGGAAAATGAGGCACATGGCCAGCACCGCACTGAACATGGTGAGGCACTCTGCGGACGCGGGACTGGAGCCGATGAATCCTGCAAGCCAGCCGCCTACCACCGGACCGAAAAGTACATCATTTGCCCAATCGGTGCCCCAACCACCTACCGTCCCAATGGAAATGTAGTAAATGGCCCACATGATCAGCACAAAAATGACCAGTCCCCACACACGGTGCGTCAACAGGCGATCCACGCGAGCTGAGAAGCTCTCAACCCGTTTCTCCCCGTTCAGGACTTCCTTCATGAAAGAGCAAATGGCATCGTAACGCCCGCCTGCGATAATGGAAGCAATATCATCATCCGCCTCTTTTTCCAACGCCAGCCTCTTCTCCTCGATTTCGTGACGATCAGAGATGCTGTAGCCCTCCAGTGCGCGTGGGTCATCCTCCAGCATCTTCACTGCCTGCAGCCGACTGCACGAAAAACGGGTGCGCAGGTCTGCAATAACCGCCTCTACCGGAGCCCGAAATTTCAGGGGGGTGGGAACAGCGGGCAGGGCACCGAGCAAGAGATCTGTCAGTTCACGGATGCCGGTGTGGTGCAGTGCACTCACCTTCACTACCGGGCAACCAAGCTGTCGGCTCAGCGCTTCGGCATTAATGCGGCGTCCCTGTTGCTCTGCAAGGTCAATCATATTCAGCACAACAATCATCGGTACGCCCGCTTCCATAAGCTGCGAGGTGAGGTAGAGATTACGCTCCATATTCGTGGCATCCACCACATCTACCACCAAATCGGGCTTCTCATCCAGCAAGTAGCGCCGTGTGATCACTTCCTCCGGCGAATACGGTGAGAGTGAGTAAATGCCCGGCAAATCCAGCAGTTCCACCCCCTTGTGCTCCTTCAGTTCGCCCGTCTTGCGCTCTACTGTCACCCCGGGCCAATTCCCTACATATTGATTTGCTCCTGTCAGCTCATTGAAGAGGGAAGTTTTCCCGCTGTTCGGATTCCCTGCAAGTGCTATTTTCTTTTTCATGTTAAATGAGACTAACTATATGATTAAAAAATTACCCGCGTCTTACTTCATGTAAATACAAGCGGCTTCAGCTTTACGCAGCGAGAGTTCATACCCGCGGACTGTCACCTCAATAGGATCTCCCAACGGCGCCACTTTCCGCACTGTCACTTCGGCGCCTTTTGTCAGTCCCATATCGAGGATTCTCTGCCGCAGCGCTCCTTCTCCCCCCACTTTAAGTACGCTCCGGCTCTCTCCGGTGCCGACTTCCCGCAATGTCATACCCTTTGATGTTTTCATGTGTTAGAATAATCTAATTTATCGAGGGGATATTAGACCCGTCTAACTGTCCTGTCAAGCCTTTTTTGAAAAAAGTGGAAAAATTAAATGAAGGTGCGAATGACGGCTTTATCGCGGAGGCGCTCAATCCACTCGAGGTAGCGTTTTTCACTTTGTTTACGGCGCACGGCATCATCAACGGCATCCTTCACCTGGGAGAGAGGTGGAGCCGGGGCCAGGCGTTTGCCCCGCACACGCACGATCGTAAAACCGGCGGGGTCGAGAAGGGGTCCGGCGAGTTCACCAACAGGCAGACTGAAGACGATATTGGCGAACTCAACAGCGAGATCAGCGCGGGCAATGGGAGGCCAGGAGCCGCCGTCTTGGGCGTGCATATCGGCGGAGTAGGTTCGCGCCGCTTCCTCGAACTTCATCTCGCCAGATTTGATCTTACGACAGATTTCCTGGGCGAGCGTAAGCTGCTGCTCCGGGGTGCTATCCTGTGTGGAACCAACAGCCGGGATAAAGATTTTATCGTAGGTAATGGTGTCTTTCGTGATGTCGCGATAATCAGATTTGGTGGCATTGTACTCCGCGCGTATCTCGTCGGGCGTGGGAGGGATGCCACGGTCGTAGCGCGAGCTGCGCATGGCCGCAACAGCAGTTTCCTTACGCAGGGATTCGCGGAAATCATTCAGGGACATTCCGCTTTGACGCAGGGTCTGCAACAATAAGTCGCGCTTTCCGTTGAATTGGTAGAGAATGCGGCGGTTAAGCTCCTCATCGACTACAGTCTCCGGTATCATTGCGCCCCGCGTTTCAAATTCGCTAAGTACCAGTTCGCGGTCAATGAGTTCTTTCAGCACTGCTCCCTTGGCTTTCACAAGCTCTGCAACAAAGCGCGGTCCGCGATCCGGGTAAAGCATGAGCAACTCCCTCAGGTACGGATCCAGCCGTGCGCGTACTTCCGCTGAGGTGACGGGACGTCCATTCACTGTGGCCGCGATTCGGTTTACAATGCGTTTGCCGGACGGTGCAGCTTGGTGTCCTCGCTGGGCACAATGAGCCGTATCTGCACCGCCAAGAATTGCCAGGATCGCGATTATGGATATGCCTGCAAGCAACTTCATACTTGTCACATTCTACTGAAATCTGGTTCTATGGCAATCTTCTTCTTTGTCAACAGATCCCCGAATTCCGAAAGTCAGGCGCAAAACGCCGGCAACTTTTACATTTTTTCTGCGGAAAACCCCGGCGCTGAGAGGGTGAGTACGTGACATTTACTCAAAGAAGACATGAGGAGTATTTGCGGTTTAAAGGTCTAGAATTTCTGGACACCGGGCTGCGTAGTCTAGAGGCGAGGCATTCCGAAATTATGGGTGGCGAATGATTAGGGAGACGATTGTCAGATTGTGGATTGCAAGAATAAATGCAACAGATGACAGAAAGGGTTGAGATCATGAGAAGAGGGGGGTAAAATAGTGGAGGAAGGGTTGAGTCCTATGCCAGGCGGATTTGCCATTGAAGATGGCGCGAGGGTAGCGATTCATCCAGAGAGCGATGGCTTTGAGAGTTTTTTGAGAGACGTCAGATAAATCCGTGCCCTTGGGGAAGAAGCGACGGATAAAGCGATTGGCATTTTCATTGCTGCCGCGTTCAGAGGCA
>CANQSS010000012.1 GCA_947626545.1 uncultured Akkermansia sp.
GGATAAGGCTGGTGTCTTCCCCGGAATCATGACTTTGAAAAGCTCCATCTCGCACCGCTGCAGAACCCAGGCAGGCGCCGAAAGATAACCCAAGAATCAATCCCACGAGCAGGCACCATCCTGTCCGTCTGCACACGCGAGATTGGGAGTGCAGCAGCTCACGTGGTACAAGCATGGCAAGCTCTGCAACACAGATGAAGACCAGCGTGAGAATATGGAAGCGGAAAGCGATCAGGCCGATGACCGGAGGGAGCATGAGCGCGAGGTTGCTGACGCGGCGGGCATTCATGAGTTCGGAGTATATGTCGTGGGAGAGGGGCAGGGTGTAAAAAGCTGGCTACTGCGCTTGGAAACGACGCTGAATTTCGCTGAAGGCGAAGGGTATCATCGTGGGCTTGCCGCGGGGGGTGCAGTAGGGAATTTCACAGTGCAGCAAGTCGCGGAGCAAGGGCATGGGGTCATGCAGCCACTGTGCCATGTCCTCTTTTTTTGCGTACTGGTGGGCAAGGCGGATGGCGAAAAGCTCGAAGGGATCGCGGTTACGTTTGGCGCGCGTTTCGCCCACGCTGAAGGAGCTGATCAACTCGGCAATGAACCCCTCCACCTCGCACAGGGGCAAAAAGAGAGGAATGGCCTCGATTCGCAAGGTCTTTTGTCCGAAGAGCGACACGCGGAACCCCGACTGATTGAACAAGGGTTGCAACTCGACAACAATGCCCACATCGCGCGCGTCGAGTTCCACCAAGGCCGGAGCCAGCAACTGCTGCGAAGGAATGGCGCGTTTATTGGATTCCACCAGACGTTCGAAGAGGATGCGTTCCCGGGCAGCGCGTACATACAGCATCACCAAGCCATCCGCATTCTCAAAGAGGGCGTACTGGTTGCGTACCGTTCCCAGCAAGCGAAAGCCGGGGCAGGTAGTATTTTCAGAGTTCTGCGCATTCTCCTGTTCCACTCTCGGCAGGGAGAGTTCACCTTGAGAGGGCTCTGTGATGAGTTGCAGTTTATGAAGCTCCGGAGGTGTGTTTTGGGGGGGCGTTTTCGCTATCGATTCAGGCTGGCGAATAGGGGCGCGGAGTTGTGCAGCGGGTTCGGGCAGGGGAGTATTCAGTTCCGGGATTGTGGCGTGTTCCGCTGGAGTCTTGACGGGCGTTGCGTCACTCTCACCCGCGAGCTTCCCCCGCGCATGCTCTGCCAGTGTGACTGCCACAGCTTCGATGATGGCAGCGCAGAGTTCTGCCGGACGCCGAAACCGCACCTCTCGTTTCGCCGGGTGCACATTCACATCCACCAGGGCGGGTTCTACCTCAAGGTACAAATAATAGGAAGGATGCATGCCGGTGGGGAAGCCGCCGTAGCCATCGCGTATGGCACGCGTCACCGTTTTGTCCTCAATCGCGCGCCCATTCAGGAAAATGTACTGCTCGCGTCGGTTACGGCGCGCATCTGAAAGGGGAGAGAGAAAGCCCTGCACATGCACGCCGATGCCGCTGGTAGGGCGAATACGCAGCAAACCCTGAGCGGGGGCCATCCCATGCAGCTCTGCGATGCGTTGTCTCAGGTCGGAGGTCGCGGCCACATCAAAAACGACCTCACCATCCCGCAACAAGGTGAAGCGCACATCCGGGAAAGCGAGAGCATGCAAGCGCAGCTGCTGCTCGGCGTGTCCGGCCTCGGTTTCGATGCTCTTCAAAAACTTGCGACGCACGGGGGTGTTAAAAAAGAGATCGCGTACCTCGACACAGGTACCGGGAGGGCAGCCTGCTGTACGGATTTCCTCTTCTTCTCCGCCATTGCTGACGATTTTGTAACCTTCGACCTCTTCACGGCGACGGGTCGTAATGCAGATGTGGGATACCGAGGCGATACTGGGCAGAGCCTCTCCGCGAAAGCCGAGCTGATGGATGTTGAAGAGATCGTCGAAGGAAAGGAGCTTACTGGTAGCATGGCGTTGCAGACACAGTGCGAGATCCGTACGGCTCATGCCCTTGCCGTTGTCAATGACCTTGATGCAGGCAATGCCCCCGCGAGTGAGTTCTACGCGGATGGCTGTGGCCCCGGAATCGATACTATTTTCGACGAGTTCCTTGACAACGGAGGCCGGACGCTCCACTACCTCGCCGGCAGCCACTTGGCTGGCGAGCACGTCATCCATACGGCGGATGGTTTGGAGCGACTCACTTTGCATAAGTTCGGTCAACGCAGCTCGGGCGTGCGACGCAGAGCCAGCGCGGTGCGTGGCAGCAGGTAGAGCGAGATGCAGCCGTCCTCATCCGTCAGATGGTGCACGCTGATATCCTGCCGCCCCAAGCCGCCGAATTCCGGAGCATCGGAATCCAGTACGATTTCCCACTCGCCCGGTTCGGGGGCAGGTAGTCGGTAATTCGACAGGGCTTTTTCACCGTTCCAGTTAAAGACGAAAATCAGACCGGCGCGCTCAAAAGCCATCACGCGGTTCTGCTCATCCATGTTCAGCGGGCGTGCCGGAGAGCTGCCCAAGAGTTCCGTCTTCTTGGCAAGCTGCACCATCGCGGCATCAAATGCGTTCAGAAAGCGATAGCGCAACAGCGGGTTATCTACCAGGCTCCACTGACGTCGGCAGTACAGGTAGGAATTGCCGTTGCCTTCGCGTGGGAAGTCTATCCACTCCGGGTGCCCGAACTCATTGCCCATAAAATTAAGCCACCCTTCACCGCCGGCAGCCAGAGTGACAAAGCGTATCATCTTGTGCAGGGCGATGCCGCGGTCGATGATGAGGCTGTTGCTCGCGCAATCCATGTGCGTGTACATCTCCGCATCCATCAGGCGGAACGCGATGGTCTTATCGCCCACGAGCGCCTGGTCATGGCTCTCGGCGTAGGCAATATTAGGCTCGCCGTAGCGGCGGTTGATGAGGGTGTACCACATATCGCCCATGCCCCATTCTTCGTCCTTCTTTTCCTTAATGAGCTTGATCCAGTAGTCCGGAAGCCCCATGGCGAGACGGTGGGTGAAGCCCAGCCCGCCCTCATCTACCGGACGACACATGCCGGGCATTCCGCTCATGTCCTCTGCGACCAGAATAGCGCCCGGGCGCACCCTCTGTGCCAGTGTGGTAGCGAGCTGTAAATAGGTGACGGCATCGCCGTTTACCTGATCATTATAATAACAACCTAAATCGGTAAAAGGCTCATGCCCATGGTGCAGGTAGAGCATACTGGTGACGCCGTCAAAACGGAATCCGTCGAAGCGGAATTCCTCCAACCACCAGCGGAGATTGCTGAGCAGAAAGATCTGTACATCTTCGCGACCGTAATCAAAGAGGCAGCTGTCCCAATCCGGGTGCATGGAGTCCCGCTCCCCGGCGTGAAAGTATTGCCCGCCTGAGCCATCGAAATTATTGAGTCCCTCGGCCACATTTTTCACAGCGTGGGAGTGCACCACGTCCAGCAGTACCGCCAGTCCCAGCCCGTGCGCGGTGTCAATGAGCTCCTTGAGCTCCTCCGGAGTACCGAACCGGCTGCTTGGCGCAAAAAAAGAGGATACGTGGTAGCCGAAGGAACCGTAGTAGGGGTGCTCCTGCACCGCCATGAGTTGCACGGTGTTGTAGCCGAGTGCAGCTATGCGCGGGAGCACATTTTTGGTGAACTCCGCAAAGCTATGCAATCTTGGCTCCTCCCCGGCCATGCCAACATGCGCTTCGTAAATGATGGGTTCGCGGATGCGTGAGGGCGTCCAGCGCTTATTTTTCCATCGATAAGGGGTTGCCGGGTCCCACACCACACCGGTGTAGTCGAAGCTCTGCGGATCCTGGTGAGTGTAGTGAATCCACGCGGGTATGCGGTCGTGACGCTGCAGGTCAGCTCCCAGAACATGGACCTTTACGCGATCGCCGTGGTGCAGGGCATCTGCCGGAAGTCGCACGCTCCACATCCCGGTACTACTCGGGAGCAGAGGGATGGCCGTGCGGTCCCACGCGTTGAAATCGCCGATGAGCCAAAGCCCTCGTGCACCGGGGGCCCATTCGGTATAGACCCATTCTCCGGTGGCCGTGTCGCGTACAATCCCCATACGCTCGTACCCGCGCGCCGCCTCCTCCAGACTTCCGTATTTGCGAGCAAAATCCTCCATCCGGCTGTCGTAGAGACGCAGCCGCGCTTTTATCACCGACTCGTAAGGCGTCAGCCAGCTGTCCGCCAATACAAGCCCGGGGATGGGAGGTCTTCTCATCATGTCATTCTACCTGTATCGATGGACGAATTCAAACGTTTTTTGAATTACTCGGCGCTTTTCTTTTTGCGGGGACGCGGCGTAGCGGTTGACTTAGCGGGTGCTTTCGTCTTTTCAGCCGCAACCAGCTTGCGCTTTGCCGGTTTTATCTCATCTGACTTAAAGGTGATAGCCGAGCTCTGTGTGTCCTTGCGGTCGACTTCTGAGCTCTGCCCGGGCGATAACTCTCCGCGCAGCATGGCTTCTGCGATGGGATCCTCCAGCAGAGTCTCTATCGCCCGCCGTATGGGACGAGCGCCGTACTGCACATCACTGCCTTTTTCCACAATCATGCGGATGACTTCCGGCGAGAGTGTAAGGCGTATCTGCTTATCCGCAAGCCGGCGGATGAGCTTGTCCGTCTCCAGCTGCACAATGCGCTCCAAATCGGACGAGGTGAGGCGTCGGAAGACGATGAGATCGTCAAAGCGGTTGATGAACTCCGGGCGAAATTGCTTTTTTGCTGCATCGGAAATACGCTCTTTCATGGAGTCGTAGTTGGCATCGTCATCATTCGAAAAGTTGAAGCCCATTTGTCCGCTGGAGTTGGCAAGCGAAGCTCCCACGTTGGAAGTAAGGATAATGATTGTGTTGCAAAAGTTGACCTTGTGCCCCATGGAATCCGTGAGACTTCCGTCTTCCAAAATTTGCAGCAGCAAATTCATCACATCCGAGTGCGCCTTTTCGATCTCATCGAAAAGTACCACGGAGTACGGCCTGCGACGTATTTTCTCGGTGAGCTGCCCTCCTTCATCGTGCCCTACGTACCCCGGGGGCGAGCCGATGAGGCGACTCGTACTGAATTTCTCCATGTACTCACTCATATCCACCTGAATGAGGGCATCCGGCGTGCCAAACATCAGCTCTGCCAGGTTACGCGCCAAGTAGGTTTTGCCCACTCCGGTAGGTCCCATGAAGAGGAAGGAGCCGATAGGACGCTTCGGATCCTTGATGTCGGCTCGGCTACGGCGCAAGGCGCGGGCGATGGCGGAGCAGGCCTGGTCTTGACCGATGACGCGGCTGCGGAGAACGTTCTCCATGTTGAGCAGTTTTTCAGCCTCTTTCTCCTCGATGCGAGCCAGGGGGATGTTGGTCCACTTCGATACCACGTACATGATGTCCTCGTCGGTCACAGTAGCGTAGTCGTTCAGCATCGTTTCCTTCCACTTGGTCACCTTCTCGCGCAAGTCAGCAGCCAGCATATTGATTCGATCGCGCAGGCTGGCGGCTAGCTCGAAATTCTGTTCACTGACAGCTCCCTGCTTTTCACGGCGCATCTCGTCGAGCTCATTTTCGCGATCCTTGAGCTGCTGCGGGCGCGTCATACGTCCCACGCGCTTGTACGAGCCGGCCTCGTCAATGACATCGATCGCTTTGTCCGGAAGAAAACGACCGGTCAAGTAGCGGTTGGATAGTTGAACTGCGGCTTCCAACGCTTGCTGTGTGTAGTGTACGTGGTGATGTTCCTCATAGCGCTCTTGAAGACCTTTGAGAATGAGTATGGTTTCAGCGAGGGAGGGTTCACCGACCGGCACCTGCTGGAAGCGGCGCTCAAAAGCAGCGTCTTTTTCCATGTACTTGCGAAACTCCTCCAGCGTGGTGGCGCCGATGGCCTGCAGCTCTCCGCGGGAGAGGGCCGGCTTGATAATGTTGGAAGCGTCCATGCTGCCCTCGGCTGAACCGGCGCCGATGAGGGTGTGTACCTCATCCACGAAAAGGATAATATTGCGTTCGTGGTGAATTTCGTCCATCACGGCCTTGAGTCGTTCCTCAAATTGTCCGCGGTATTTCGTGCCGGCTACCATCATCGGCAAATCGAGCGAGATGATTCTCTTGTCGATGAGAAACTCCGGCACATCATGCTTGGCGATAAGCTGAGCAAGCCCTTCGACAATCGCGGTTTTACCCACTCCGGCTTCCCCGAGCAGAATGGGGTTGTTTTTTGTGCGGCGGCACAGGATTTGGATGACGCGTTCGATTTCGCGCTCGCGTCCGATCACCGGGTCAAGCTCTCCCTTGAGAGCACGCGCCGTCAGATCACGCCCGTAGGTGAGCAAGGCGGATTGGCGTTTGCGGTTTTGGGGACTATTACCGCTTCCCATCGTGCGTGGGTCGGCATTGAAGAGTGCGCCGAAGTTCTCTTCATCATCATCATCTTCTTCTTCCTCATCGCCTTGAATCTCTTCGGCGTCGGTGGGGGCATTGCCGGGCTTTGGCTGCATTTCTTCCACAGCCTTGCGGGCATCTTCGTAATTGGCGCCGGCTTGCTCTAGCGCGTGGTGGGCCATGCCATCCTCATCCTTCAAGATGGCGAGCAGCAAGTGCTCCGTGCCCACGTAGGCGTGGTTGAGCTCTGCCGCCTCTTGTCCGGCCATTTCAAGGATACGCTTCACCCGCTGCGTATAGGGCAGGGACCCGGTATTGCTCACATCCGCCGTGCCGGGCACGAGCGATTTTTCGATGATATCAATCATGGCGGGGATGTTGATCCCTGCACGTCCCAGTATCGGAATGGCAAAGCCTTGTCCCAGTTTGAGCAGTCCAAGCAGCACATGTTCCGCGCCGATGTAATTGTGATGAAAGCGCAGAGCCTCCCTGCGCGCGAGGTTGATTACCTGCTGGGCTCGTGGTGTAAAATTGTTCATATAAGGTCAGTTCTTGATTAAAAATCGTTGATTTGAAGTTGTTCGGTAACGAGACGGCGCAACACCTCTCCACGGCGTGCGTCGGCATCCGCAGGCAGCCCGTCTTCTGCTGCGCTATACATGATGTAAGAGCTCTGGGTCGCCGCGTGTGCTCGTGCGAGATGCGTTTTTGCGCAGTCCGAGGGGCAGTTGACGTGCAATTTTTGCGTGGTCACTCCCAGACGCAGCAAGGAGAGCATGCCGGGCAGGTCTTTCTCGCTGATGGGCGTCCCCTTACGTACGAGTTCCAGTGCCTCGCTGAGGCGGTTTTCCCATGCCGCACCGAGGCGCTTTTGCGTGAGCATTTTCTTGCGTTTCTGGTTTTCCATGCTTCCAAGTTTCCTTCCGAGCTTCCGGAGCACGGGAAAAAATTCGGAGAGAGAGAAGGGTTCACCGGCCGGTTGGTCAATGCGGAAGACATCCGGCATGGCTTCTTCCGGCACGCCGAAAGCAGGGCGCATTTGCAATTTAGCCTCACTGACGAGTTCCTGAACATTCTCGAGCTCACCTGTTTGCACCAGAGCAGGCAGGTTCATCCAGCAGGCTACACTCAGACCGTCGCCGCTTTTCAGAGGATCGGCCATCAGGAACTGAAACTCTTCGTCCCATGCCAAGCAGACATGGAGGTGATCCGCTAATTCCGCTTGTATGGCGCGGGCTGCCCAGAGTGCAGACGTGAGGCTTCGTCCGAGACCGTAAGAGATGAAACGCTCCACGAGCAGGTGTTCTTCTCCATTGATGATACCGAGGAAGAGCTGGCATTGATCCAGGAGAATGAGACCACGCTTTGCAGAGCCCGGCGGAAGTGGCGGCAGAAGTTCTCTTTGCTGCAACAGCATTTTCTCTGTCTCGCTCAGTTCGCTGAGCGGCAGAAGAGATACCCGTTTCAGCTGCCTGTCTTTTTTGAAAGCTCGCCGCATAATTTCCTCCACCTCTTTCAATTGATCCTCTGCAGCCCAATGCGGGAAGGAGTAATCTGCCAAATTCAGTGCGATAATAGCTTGCGAACCCAGTATAGACTCCCCGTCGGCCAGCGCCTGCATGAGAGGAGTCTCGTGCTGGAGCAGCGTCTGTAATTCATCTCCCTTCATGACTTCTTCTCCAATTCCTTGACGCGGTCGCGCAGACGGGCCGCTTCCTCATAATCCTCCCGTTCCACGGCAACGAGCATTTGCTCTTCCAGTTCCTCCCGGCTTTCATGCGGGGGCCTTTCAATTTCCTGCAATCCTCCCGCGTGTTCGTGCAGCAGGCTTCGGAAAGTGTCATAGCACTCCGGACAGCCCATCAAGTGCGTTCTCTTGTAGTCCGCGAGCGTATATCCGCAACGTGGGCACACGTCCGCATGCGCCCTCGATCGGTAGTCTGCCTCCTGTTCACTTGTCTCGCCATGCAACGAAAAGAGGTGATTCGGCAGGTGGGTCAGCTCCTTCTCATCGTCATCTTCCCCGTGCAGGATTTGGTTGATTAGTCGCTCTATGTGCCCGCTGAGCTCTTTCGGGAAAAATTGACCGGCAATTGACAACTGCTGAGGGTCAAAAATTCCTTCTTTTTTTGCGCACTCCTGGCACAAGGCGACATCCCTGAGTTTTCCATTCGCTATTTGCGTCAGAAACACAGTCGCCGGCTTTCCGCATATTTGACACCTTTTCACTCTCCGCGCATTTTACCACATTCTCCGACCCTTTCCCAAGATAAAGCGCGTCATTTTCGCATTTCCACGATGCGGCGCATACTTTTTACCTTTCTCTCCGGTCTGGCCCGCTCCTTTCCTTATCACCGGATTTGGCCTCTCGCGCGCGTGTATGGCAATACTTGTTCGGCTGGGCAGGCGGCAGCGGGCGATAGGTGAAATTTGCCGCATTTTTTGAAAAAATAGCCCCGTCCGTTTGAATCTGTCTTGCAATTTGGGGCGGACTGGGTTACACTGTGCCCGCACGACGTTACTGCACTTATGAACGATATTATCACGACAGCCTGTAAGTTTGTCACGTCATCGATTGGGCGCAAAATTCTCGTTGCGCTCACCGGGGCGTGTCTTCTACTCTTCCTCGTTGGTCACTTGGCCGGTAACATGACGATCTATGGAGGGTGCGCGCCCTGCGGCGGAAAGTCTTGGATTGACTACTATGCGATGGGACTGCACAGCATGCCGTCGTGGCTGCTGTGGGCAATTCGCCTCGGTTTACTGGCGGTCTTTGCCGTGCATGTGCTGCTGGCCCTCGTGCTCAAGTACGAGAACTACAATGCGCGCACGCATTACCAAAGAGAGGGCACTCTGAAGGCTACTCTCTCCTCGCGCACCATGGTCATTACCGGGGTGATGATCCTCGCGTTCCTGCTCCTCCATCTCTGGCAGCTCACCATCAACGGCGACCCCGCCAACTGCTACGAACACGTCGTACTCGGCTTTCAAAACCCGGTGTGCAGCGCCGCTTACATTGTCGCCATCTGCTGCTTGTTCATGCACGTCCGCCACGGGGTGCAATCCGTGATGCAGACCCTCGGCTTGGGCACGCGCAAGGTGCGTCCGCTCTATAACATCGTAGCCGTGCTTTTTGCTTTAGTGGTTTGCGGTGGCTTCATTTCCATTCCTCTGGCGGTTCTCACCGGTATCCTTCACTAAACCTCTACCTCTTCTCCCAATATGAAAGACATCAAGTTCCCGGAAAGCGATTACATGCCCGACTCCTGCATCCCGGACGGGCCGATTGAGCAGAAGTGGACCAAGTACAAGCGCGAGGCCAAGCTCATTAACCCCAACAACCGCCGCAAGTACACGGTGCTCATTGTGGGATCCGGTTTGGCTGGCGGTTCTGCCGCCGCTACATTGGCTGAGCTGGGCTATAACGTGAAGTGCTTCTGCTACCAGGATTCTCCCCGCCGCGCGCACTCCATCGCCGCCCAGGGTGGCATCAACGCCGCGCACAACTACCAGAACGACGGCGACTCCGTCTATCGTCTCTTCTACGATACCGTGAAGGGTGGCGATTTCCGCGCCCGTGAGGCCAATGTCTATCGTCTCGCGGAGGTCTCCTGCGACATCATCAACCAGTGCGTTGCCCAAGGTGTGCCGTTCGGACGCGAGTACGGCGGTCTCTTGGACAACCGCTCTTTCGGCGGGGCTCAGCTCAAGCGCACGTTCTACAGCCGCGGACAGACCGGACAGCAGTTGCTGCTCGGCTGCTACCAGGCGATGGAGAAGGAAATCGGAAAGGGGCACATCGAGATGCACCCGCGCACGGAGATGATGGACTTGGTGGTCGTGGATGGTCATGCGAAAGGCATTGTGGTGCGTGATCTGGTGACCGGCGAGATCAAGAGTTACGCGGGCGACACGGTTCTGCTGGCTACCGGCGGCTACGGGCGTGTGTTCTTCCTTTCCACTAACGCGATGGGCTGCAATGTGGGTGCGGCCTGCGCCTGCTGGAAGAAAGGCGCCTACTTCGCTAACCCCTGCTTCACGCAGATTCACCCGACCTGCATTCCGGTGAAGGGCGACTATCAGAGCAAGCTCACCCTCATGTCCGAGTCCCTGCGCAATGATGGTCGCATCTGGGTGCCCAAGAGCAGGGAGACGGCCGAGAAGATCCGCAAGGGCGAGATGAAGGCCTCCGATGTGCCCGAGAGTGAGCGCGATTACTACCTGGAGCGCAAGTACCCCTCTTTCGGCAACCTCGCCCCGCGCGATATCTCCTCCCGCGCTGCCAAGGAAGCTTGTGATGACGGTCGCGGCGTGGCGACCACCGGGCGCGGCGTGTTCCTCGATTTCAAGGATTCCATCGCCCGCATGGGTAAGGAGTGGATCGATGGTCAGTACGGCAACCTTTTCGAGATGTACGAGGAGATCACCGACGTGGATCCCCACAAGGAGCCGATGATGATTTACCCCGCTTCGCACTACACCATGGGCGGTCTCTGGGTGGACTACAACCTCATGTCCTCCATCCCGGGTCTGCACGTGCTCGGCGAGGCGAACTTCTCCGACCACGGAGCGAACCGCCTCGGCGCTTCCGCTCTCATGCAGGGTCTCTCGGATGGCTACTTCGTCATTTCCTCCACCCTCCCGACTTACCTCACCACCCAGAAGCCCGGCAGTGTGACCACGGCTGCGCCCGAGTTCAAGGAGGCCGAGGAGGCTGTGAAGGCGCGCATCAAGAAGATGATGGACGTCAAAGGCACCAAGACACCGGACGAGATTCACCGCGAACTCGGCAAGCTCATCTGGGAGGATGTCGGCATGGGGCGCACGAAGGAGTCTCTCATGGATGCCATCGAGAAACTGCCGGCCATCCGCGATGAGTTCTGGAACAATGTCAAGATTGTGGGCAGCACGGAGGGTATCAACATGGAGCTTGAGAAAGCTTGGCGCGTGGCGGCATTCCTCGACTTTGCGCCGCTGCTTTGTTACGATGCTCTGGCGCGTGAGGAATCCTGCGGTGCGCACTTCCGCTTGGAGCACCAGCTCGCCGACGGCGAAGCGAAGCGCGACGACGAGCATTTCGCCTACGTCGCTTGCTGGGAGTACCAGGGTACGGACAAGTTGCCCGTGCTGCACAAGGAGCCGCTCACTTTCGACAACGTGCACCTCGCCATCCGTTCCTACAAATAATCGAGCAAAACTGAATCCCTAACACCTTTTAACATTATGGCTACTCTCAATCTTACGCTCAAGGTCTGGAGGCAGGAAAATGCTCAAGCCCAAGGCCGCATTGAAACCTACCAGGCGAAGAACATCCCGGACGAAGCTTCTTTCCTCGAGATGCTCGATATTGTGAATGAGGAGCTTGTCCACGAAGGCAAGGAGCCCATCCACTTCGATCACGACTGCCGCGAGGGCATCTGCGGTATGTGCTCGCTTACCATCAACGGTGTGCCCCACGGCGGCAAGAAGGTGACGACCTGCCAGCTGCACATGCGCCAGTTCAAGGATGGCGACACGATCTGGATCGAACCCTTCCGCGCCAAGGCCTTCCCGCTGCTGCGCGACCTCATTGTGGATCGCTCCGCGCTGGACAAGATTATCGCCGCCGGCGGCTTTGTGGACATCCGCACCGGCTCTGCGCCGAACGCCAACAACATGCCCGTGCGCAAGAAGACGGCGGACGCCGCTTTCGACGCCGCCGCGTGCATCGGTTGCGGCGCTTGCGTGGCCAGCTGCAAAAACAGCTCCGCCATGCTCTTCACCTCCGCCAAGGCGGCGCACCTCAACCTGCTGCCTCAGGGCTATCCGGAGAAGAACAAGCGCGTACTCGCTATGGTGCGTCAGATGGATGCTCTCGGCTTCGGCAACTGCACCAACCAGTACGAGTGCGAGGCTGCTTGTCCGAAGGGCGTCTCCGTGGATAACATCGCCAAGCTCAATCGCGACTACATGATCGCCTGCGCCTCCGAGGCCGTCGGCGTGTTCTCCTGATGTTGTCCGACAGCAAACTTTCCAGGGGAGGGCATAATGCCCTCCTTTTTTTGCCCATGGGAAAGTCTTTTGAATCTCGAGCAAAATATTGTACATTGAGCTTGCTATTTCGTCAGGATATGACACTATGTCGGTATGGTGGCAAACCTTTACGCCAGTCTCGCTACGAAGACGAACTATATCATCAGCAACAGAATTCCGGTTCGCGGGCTTAGGTCACGGCCTCGGAATACGCCCATAACATTTGCTCCATTCATACGAAACGTCGAATTATGAAAAAACGAATGATTATTATATTTTCATTTTCAATATTGGCTCTTCTTTTGTATGCTCTGCTATGGTGGGTAACAGGTATGATGTCTGCCCTGGCCAAGGGGAGAGCCTATGATTTGGCTGAGGTATATCAGGCGGTTATAGAGAAAGCCTACAATTGGAATGAAGTGTTTGCTTCTCATGGGATGATTTTGGACAAAATATCATGCCCCACGTCTACACGTGGCAGATATATGATGCTTCATGTAGTATTGGCTGAGATGCCCAAAGGAGATGTGGACTTGCCTACTGAGTTGAAGGAGTTTATCGCATCTCACGCCGACCTAACAGGAGGTCGGGTGATGAAAGTAACCATGCACGCTCCGGCTACCCCGGAACAGAAGGCCTCAGAATATTTACGGAATAAGACACTCATTGGCGTTGATAAGTGGACGACGGCCAATAATCTTCAATACTGACCAAGGGGAGCCAGTATACCTCAGAAGACTGGCAGTCAGCAATCCGAGCCGAAGGCATACAAATCAACATGGATGGTAAAGGCGATGGGCAGATAACATCGTCATAGAGCGCTTTTGGAGGACATACAAGCATGAGTTCTTCCTGCAGCGTGATCCCAATAGCTTGGAAGAGGCAATGGAGATGACGGCAGAATGGCTGGGATACTACAACAAAGAACGGCCGCACTCGGCGTTGAGTTACCGGAGTCCTGAGATGTACCGGGAGTCTGCCGAGTCTCCGATGGCGGCGAATTCTTGGCATGATTTTTTCGCTCCGGCGCAGCTTGCGGCGCTACGCGCCGCGCCCTCGCAGCGCTCGGGCCGCAGCACCTACGCTACAAAATCGCGCAAAAAATGGATTGACATCCGAGGTTACCGGATGATATAAGGGACTTGCGCGCCTGATGTACACAAAAAAGGGGACTTAAATAAGCTTCCAATGTGTCGAGTCAAAAAATGGGCACCAGTTTACTCTCCCACTATGCTGGCTTTTTTATATAAATTGTTCGAGAAATTAGATAATAGGTTAGCTCTAACCGTTTGGTGTATTGTAGTGACGTGCGCTGGCGTAGGTGCATGTGTTCTAAATGGAGTATTACTTGGTGATTACCTTGAATGGGTTAGTGCTAAAGATCGCTTAGATCGTGATTTGGCTGTATTAGCCGCCCGCTGTAAGGAAGATTCTAAGAAGGTAACAGAGCTTAAACTTGAGGTTATAGCGTTCGAGAAGAAAAAGAATCAGCTGCTCGCTATAGAAAAGCGAATTGCTGAATTACGAGAGTCTCTGTCCGAAAAAGAAAAAATTGATAGCCAATTAACAGGTGCAATCGACCAAAAAAATCAGGAGTTACAGGCTAAAACAAAAGAGGCAGGTTCGGTTACAGAACGCTTGTCTGCTGTAAATGGGGAGTTTGCTGCCTTGTCTGCCAGAATAGAACAGTCGAAATCGGAGTTTGAGCGAGTGAAAGCCAGCAATTCTGCATTGGTTGATGATACTCAACAGAAGAATGAAGAACTCCGACAATTGAATGAGAAAATATCTGAGTTAGAAAAGCAAAAACAAGGCTTACAAGATCAGCTTAACTCATTACAACAAACATTAAGTGAAGTTCACGGTCGCCTATCAGTAGATCAACAGGAAGAGGTTCAGCTGGGAGAACGTGTGAAAACTCTGAGAACGGAGCGAGAATCCGTTCAACATGAACTTGCCGATCTCCAGAGCAAAATCGATTCATTAACTTCTTCACGAGGTAATACCAGGCGCATAGAGTTGGAACGCAATCTTGAATCTTTAGAAGAAAGAAAGAAGGCTTTAGACTCAGAAATGAATCAGAAATCAGCTGAAGTAAAAGCCTTGACTGACACACTGTCTGACCTGCTTCGTAGACGAGATGTAGCTAAGTCTGAGTGTGAGAGTTTGAATACCCTTAAGGCGGAAAAGCAAAGTCAACTAGACATAATCAAAAGAGAATGTGATTCCTCTAATCAACGCAAACAGAATCTGGAGAGTGAGATTACCAGGATGAATGGCGATTTACAAACTGTAAAACAATCTATTGGAGAGTTGGAAAAAAAGAAAAGAGCTCTTCAAGAAGATTGTAATAGACTAGAAGCTGTTATGGAGCAAAAACGAGCAGAGTTGCAAAGTATAGATCAAGCCTCGCCTGTCGAAAATAAGTGAGATAATACGAAATCTTCAATAAACATCTTACTATGACAACTTTGTACATTTTTACTTCGCTTATTATTGTATTTGTGATATCGGCCTTATGGCTCGCCACATATCTGTTTAGACGAGCCAAAGACTTGGCACCATACTATGCGGAGAAAGAGGCCTTGGAGCAGGATATTGCGACCGCAAAACAAAGCCGTGCGCAGATGCTTCTGGCAATGGATCAACTGGCGGCAAATCACGCTCAAGCTAAACAAGACATAGCTGATGCAGAATGTCAAAGAAAGTGGTTGCAAGATAACCAAGGGACGGTATCCTCTCTAAAGGGGCAGATTGCGTCCACACAGCAAGAATTAGTAGATGTTACCGGGAAGTTGGATAAGATAAAAACAGATCTTCAGGATAAAAACGCAGAACTAAAGGATGTACTAGCGGAATTAGACTCTAGAAATTGGTTGTTGCAAAGTGCGCAAAAACAGTTAACGGAAGCCAAAGCTGAACAGCAAAGACTCACGCACGACAATACAAAGAGCCAGGCTGAATTACAGAAGTTGATTCGGGAAGTCTCACAGTCTGAACGGGACTTAGCCTCCATAAAACATAAGATATCTGATGAAGAAGAGCGACTGAAATCCTTGAATACTAAAAAACAGGAATTAGAGAATGAATTGTCGCAACTGAGAGCCCGAAATGGAGAAGAAAAGCAGAGTTTGAAAAAGGAAATTGATGATTTAAAGGCAGAGATAGACACGTTAACAAAAGAGCGTAATTCGGTTAAGGCTAAAGTATCAGAACTTACATACGAGTTAAGTAGTCATGTCAGCAGAGAACAGATTACCTTGAAGAAATGGGAGGATTTGGATAGACCTGTAAAGACAATCAACATCGTAACGGCTACAAAATACGATGAGCAAAAGTGGCTGTCAGAGTTTGAAGCCAATCTTGTGACAACCGGTTTTAGATTCGACACACGTTTGATCAAGGCTTTCCACACAAGTCTGAAGGTCGCAGATTGCTCTCCCATGGTTGTCCTCTCTGGCATATCAGGAACGGGCAAGAGTCTTTTACCGGAACTGTATGCGCATGCCGTTGGCATGAACTTCTTGCAAGTACCTGTTCAGCCGCGTTGGGATAGCCCTCAGGATATGCTCGGGTTCTATAATTACATGGAACACCGATACAAGGCCACCGAATTATCCCGATTGCTGTGGCAATCAGATAAGTTCAACAACCCTGACCAAGCGAAGAACAATC
Organism: uncultured Akkermansia sp.; assembly: GCA_947626545.1. Lineage (GTDB taxonomy): Bacteria > Verrucomicrobiota > Verrucomicrobiia > Verrucomicrobiales > Akkermansiaceae > Akkermansia. The sequence goes on from CANQSS010000012.1 coordinate 16,042, forward strand.
CGGCTATGAACATGATTTTGCTGGATGAAATGAACCTCGCTCGTGTAGAATACTACTTCAGCGATATGCTTAGTAAGCTTGAAGTTCGTCGAGGTATTAATCCGACAAATGAAGCGAAACGCAGAGCTGCTGAAATAGTGTTAGAAAGTGGCGCGACAAGTGATTCCAAGGATGTAAGACGTATATTCGTTGGATCTAATAACTTGTTCATCGGAACAATGAATGAAGACGAATCGACGCAGTCCCTTTCCGACAAAGTGAAAGACCGAGCTAATGTGCTTCGATTTGGCCGACCAAAAGAATTAGGTGGTGCAGCTGCAGACAAGGAAGCTTTTTTCAAAAAGTACACCAATCGCATGATGTCCGAGACAATGTGGAAAGAGTGGATTTCAGATTCCGGTGGTGGTAGTATTTTAAATCTGGGGCAGCAGATGGACGCAATAAATAGTTTCCTTGCAGAGTTAGGCCGTCCGTTTGCTCACCGCATGTGGAATACTGTTGCCGCATATATTAGTCAGTACCCGGGAAATAAACACGATGCCTTAATCGATCAGATTGAGATGAAAATCCTTCCGAGATTGACAGGTCTAGATATGGCAGATCCTACAATTAATCGTGTGATGAATGATCTGGCAGACTATCTAGATAAGTTTGACGAACCTAAATTGAGAAGTGCCTTTGACATGGCACGTAAGCGAGACTTCTTTGCATGGCAAGGAATAGAGCGTTAAGTTAGGTAAAATGACTTTCAACGTTGAATCCTATTGTGTTGCTAACCCCATGTATGCGGAGTTGTCTTCGTATACAGAGGTTTCCACTTTAAAAGCGTATCAGGATGGGAAGTTGGAAGCAGATAATGCGAGGGGATGCGAGGCTGAATTCGTGTGTGACGCGGTAGAGTTAATGACGGAGCTTCGGTACGTGGCCGAGCGTAACTTTAGAGAAGGAAGCACACAGGCAAACAATAGACGTGGCGAATTGCGTTTGTCGATAGAATCCTTAACGGATAGATTAACTTCGGACACGAACGATGAACCTCCGCAGCAGTTGGTGTCAATTATTGCTAGTCAGCATTTGTCTTTAATTAAAGCTTTGATCAACTCGATGCGTCAAATATTGCGTCGTAAGCGGGATATGGTGTCTATTTCCGCTGTACAGCAAGTTGACGCACATTGTTTGCGTTGGTTGGCACGCCAGCCGGGACACCTGGCTCAGGAAAAAGCAGGACCACGACAAGAGTTGATGGCTGTTGTAAGAGAGGAAACGAGAAATACTTTAGAAAACAGGGTGCTGAAAGACTTTGTTCTCCGGGTAGAAATCTTGGCGCGTCGCTATATACAGCAAAATGAAAGTCGATATCCTGCATCTTCCCGGGTCAAAGAGGTTAAACGATTGAGGAGTTGTTTACTCAATGCCTTAAGACTACAAGAGATACAAAGCTTGCCTGCTATGAAAGCATTGGTGCAACCGAACTATGTATTGCTGCATGATGCTCGATATAGTAAATTATGGGAGTTGTATAGATTGGTTCTAGCTCGCACTAGAATGTCTGAAATAGTATGGCCAAAACGACACAAATTGTTTGCGGAAATTTTTCTAGTATGGGTTATTATTCGCTTAAACCTGGAATACAAGAGTTTTTATAATCTCTCATATTGGATTAAAGAGATGCCGACGAATGGGTGCTTCTTTGTGGAGCCGACTTTTACGAACGCTTTTGAAGATTCAAGCGGTGGAGTTTTGAGCTGTGTAGTGCCAACCACATGTGACCGCTTAGAGCTAAAGAGCTCCTCATATAGTAAGCATGTGCGCTTGTTGTATATTCCGGGAGATGTCGATTCGGAACTGCATTTGCCAAATAATAACGAGATCTATGTTATTTGCTCTTTTTCAGGAAAGCACTGCGTCAGACCTAGTCATCAGGATAATGTAGTTTGGGTAAGATCGTTGGAGCAAATGGACTCCGCTGTTTCGGAACTTTTGAAAAAAGTGTAGGATATGTTAATCGACGTCTACGACCTAAATGCGACACTATGTTGTTCCAGATACAAGATAGATGTGGAGCATTGCGATTTTTCTTTAATAGAACGTAAGCGCATAAGCGATGTGCTGATTTGTCCTGATGTTTCGAAAAGTAGAAATCAACCACCGTATATACAAGAATGGAAACAGCCGATTATTAGAGACCTTTTGGGGGAAGATGGATCATTTTCTTTTGAGAATTGCTTTTTTCTGGCGGACTTCTGGCAGATGGAAAATCAAGATGAAAAAAAAATAGAAGCATTTTTCAGTGCATTAAGACATTCTAGCTACGCTTTCGATAAACAAGCTGATTGGAATGTAATTTTGATACCTGATAATTTTGATGCAAACTTGCAGGAAAAGATTCTTCGTACATGCTCGTTGCCTCGAGAGTCAACGTCTTTGTTGTGGAGATCTGTCGCGACATGTTTGGGTAACTTGCCATTGTTGAAACAATTCCCTGAAAAGAGTTCGACAATTAAAGTGACTGATTATCAGATGAAATATTGCGATGAAAGCGTGTTGAATCTTATTCACGAAGAAAACCTAGTTGTTCCCCAGAGGCATGCATATAAAAAGGGGGAGTTTTATCCTCGACACGACAATTACAATGGGCAAGATGTTTTCCTGCCTAGTAATGAGTTTTATCGCCATACATATTATGGCACCACAAAAGATTGTGTTGTATGGGATGCAAATCAGAGGCAATTTGCGAGGGAACACTTTGTCATCAAAGAAAGGAAAATACGTCTATTTATTGAAAGTAATGGATGCCAAAAAGAGGTTCATCGATTTAGTGCGAGTGATGGGGCTGCCGTTTTTGTAGCCAGAAAGTCTTGCGGTAAGTCTACGTACTATGACGAATGTACAGGCTTGTATATCGTAGTACAAGATCCGGAAAGAGAGGAGATATATGCAAAGGAACTCATAGCTCCTAATTCAAAGTGTCCTGGAGGCGAGGAGATACTCGGCACTGTAAATAGAGACTGCTTTATAGACAGAGGCACTGATAATGTAAGATTCCGCTTAGCTGATGCGCCTGGGGATAATGTACCTCTGAAAGTACTGGACTACACTTTTATGACGGGGGCTATGAAAACACGGGAACCCTTGAAACTTCATCCTTCTATGATACCCGGGCAAGGGATTGCGAGAGTCCGTGTTACCGGTGCTAAGCAATTACGTGCATCTGTGGATTTAGATTTGCTAGAAATGAAGTTGCCTAGTCCCGAGGAAACTGTCAATTCTCTGCGTAGAAATATTGAACATTCCTATCCAATAGACATACCTGCTGTTGCTGCATACAGGCGGTTGTGGCAGAATGTTGAAAGCGCAGTGAGGCGTTATATGGAAAATCGCCAGAATCGAGACAAAGACATGTTTAACAAATGTAGGTCTGCGGATCCAAAGGCCTCGGGGATGGATCGCTTGAAACGTATTAATGTGTTCGGCTATGCTTTGAATAGGGAACTTCCTTTGGATCCAGGAGACTTTGATTTCAATGGGTTGTTCCAGTACATGGCAAATGATTATGAGTACTGCAGGAAAAACAATGATGTGGATGGAGTTAAGAATGTTTTAGCAATGATATCACGAACATATCAGGGCAATAATCCAATATTTCGTCCTATCAAACAAGACCTGTTAAACCAGGTAGAATCAGGCTCAATTTCAGGCTCAATTAGTACGCATGTCATGACGGCGTGTGCCAATTTGCTTCGTTCTCCTGATGAACTAAACCGATTTTTCCAGGCTTTTCTCAAAAAAGCCGAATCTGTTACAATGATTGCGGGTTTGGCGGGGATGAATCAATTCGTCCCTAAGTTTGACGGACTGGAGCATTGGAATCGTGTCTTGGCTGAGCTTTTGATTGCAAACCATGAAATGCTGAGTCAGACTAGTAGTGCGGATTGTAATAAATGCATGGGGTGTCTGTTAGAAATGCTAAAGTCATATCATTATTACGATCACCCCCGCTTGACGCAAGGAGTATTAAAAGTTTGTCTGTTCTTGTTAATGAGGCGGAAATATGACAAGTTATTTTTAAGCCCTGGATCTGGGATCCGAGAACGCGCAGAAAAAGTATTGGAAGAAACAAAGCAGTCGAAAAACGGACTTGTTAGGACATGGAGTGATATCGTGATGAAATACGTGCGGGGTAAGGGAACCCTGGATGATCTAATTAACGCATTTTGAGACTGATTAAGAATCATGAGTAGAATGGATACAGCATTTGTTAATTCACTTTGCGCTTGGCAACTGAACACATCTGGGGAAAGTATCCCCATGGTGCATGATCGCGTTCTGAGTTTACTGGAAATCATCAATCCCGGTAAATGGGGGCAGGATGTACTTGATCTATTGATGAGCGAAGGCTGGGTGAAATGTACTGTATACGGTAGTTATGAATTGACCCGCGAAGGACTAAAAGAAAGGAAGAAACTACCAGAAATGGCATTTCCTGATCATACTCCAAAGATTCAAAAATCCAAGGATGTTGCGCCATGGGAGACGTTTAGAAAATTAGTTGCGTATTATGCTGATTGTGTTAAGCACCAGGAAAGAAGTCAGCAATATCTCTTCTCTGACGATTGTGGCAGGAAGTACATACATCCGGAGCTACCATATGGTTGGCTGAAGGAGTTAGGCGGAAATAATGCCGGGATTTCCATTCCTAAGAAAAAAAAGGATATAGTTGCCATTAACACTATCCTTACCCGCCGGAGCTACGAGGAGGAGGTGTATATTGGATATCCATTGGAAGCCTTTTATCAAAACGGTAAAACTCATTATGTGCCGATTACGCTGATTCCTGTGGACGTACGGAATGATGTATCCAGGCTCCATATGACATTGCGTCTCGATGAAGCTGATATCAATCATGTATGGCTGGAATATCACGTGAATAAAGAAGATCATCGTATTCTTCTGGACATGCTGACCAGTTTGCATCCTGATGATGAATACTGCGGATTGATAGACGTAAAGCGTTCCTTGCCTTACTTGGAGCGGTACGCAAGAGGCTGTTCGCCTGGGATGTTTGAACCAAACGCTTTTGATTGGAATGTCCCTCATTTACAGGAGAAGGGAGATAGAGCATGGAATTGTCCTGCCTTATTCGTGGGTACAGAGCTTAAATACTCACGGACATTACTTCGGGAGCTCCGGTATATTGCCGAGGAAAAGGATGAAGTTTTGGATTCAACGGCTCTGGCATATGTTTTTCGTGACCCCGTACTTAAACCTGAAAAACAGCATAGCAATTATGCTCATCCCTTCGTTGAAACGAACGATGAACAACAACTGGCTGTTTCTCATGCATTGAATAATCCTGTCACCTTGGTAACAGGCCCTCCTGGTACAGGCAAATCGCAAGTCGCTGTCAATATCATAGCAAATTGTGTTTTACGTGGTAAATCAGTGTTGTTTACGAGTCGAAATCATAAGGCTGTCCACGCTATTGCCAACCGCAGCACAAAACTGCTGAGGGGTTATGGAATCGATTTGGTGAACTTTTGTTCAACACCAGATGGGCAAGCTACGGATGCATGGTTTAATAAGGATGTTAACGTTATTTTATCGAGACTGGAGCAGTTGCAACATGTAACCGATCGGGGGAGTTATGAAGATGTCAATGATCTTGAAAAAGGCTGGTGTGCAGTCGTTCAGCGAATGGACGATCGTGATGCATTGGAGACTGATTTAAGTAAGATTCAAGCTCGCGTAGAGGAGCTGGAGGTGCATTTGCGTAGATTATTAAACGTTAGAGATAGGACTCAAGAAGTCCAATTACCTTCTATTAAGGATTTACAATCGATTGCTACGTCTTTAGCAGATGCGCCTACGGGCAAAGGCCTACTTGCTTTCTGTAAATCATTTTTGTGGAGGCTGAACGGTCGCAAACACGATTTAGAGGCAAGAGCAAACCTGTCTGCCATTATGCCGGCCAAGGTTAACGAGGCATTGCCTTCTACGTACATAAAGGAAGAGGTGGAACGATTCATACAAAAGCTTAAAGATTACCGCAGCCTTTGTAAAAAGAAAGAGGGGATAGTACAGCGATGTACGAAGTTATTACCTATTGAAACCGCCAGAAAGTGTTTGCAGGATGATGCTGGCTTTGTAGCTGATAAACTTATCCCTGCGTTGCTTTTCTCTATGAGTAATGCCGCAAAACCATTCTTGGAGGACGAAGAAATGCTGAAACAGATAGTGAACTTGCAAAGTTCTTTCAAGAGTCAGACGGCATTACTTCAAACACAGGGAATAAACTCGGAAGCTGTTCAGGATGCGGTAATTAAGTTTAAACGCTGGTTAAAAATTACACCGGCATGGGCCACAACTATGCTGTCGTTAACACGATCGGCACCTTGTTTGCCTGGAGTATATGATACCGTCATCATTGATGAGGCCTCGCAATGTGACGTTCCCCCTATGATACCAGCTCTTTATCGAGCTAAGAGCACGGTTATTGTGGGAGATCCACAGCAATTCCCCCCGGTGGTTACTACGCGAGTGGCAAGAAACGAATACTTATTGCGTAAACATCAGCTTGGGGGCGTGAAGCATGCCATGTACAATTATTGCCAAGCCTCTGCATATAGTGTGGTGGGAGAAAAACGAATAATGTTGACCAATCATTATAGATGTCATCCTGATATTGCAGAGTATTTCAATGAAGCGTTTTACAATAATAGATTGAATGTATGTACGGCAATGGAAGGATTGTGTTCGCCTTCAGCGTATGGTTTAAAACACGCAGTCGATTGGGTGAACGTGAATAATTCCCTGGAAGAAGAAATTGATGCCGTTGTAGATCGTGTGGCACTTTTGGCAAGAAATGGATATCCTGGCTCTGTGGGTGTGGTGACACCCTTAAGAAAATATGCTAACGTTCTGGATGAAAAACTGAACCGTTACAGACACTCGTTCAAGGATGAATTAATTGTCAATACTGTCAATGCATTCCAAGGTGGAGAAAAAGATGTAATAATCTTCATGCTGTCGTACACAAGTGATCTTGAAAAAACACAGAATTGGTATTTAACATCGGAGAGCAATCGTTACATATATAATGTTGCCGTTAGTAGAGCGCGAGCCTGTCTGGTATTAGTCGGGGATAAATCTAGATGCGCAGAAAGTAGTTGTACATGGTTACGGAAACTTGCAGCACTACCGGTTGAAAAGACAAAGAATTTCGATGCTCCTAAGTTCGATTCAGTATGGGAAGAACGTTTTTACAATGCCCTTGTGCAAGAGGGGATCGTACCTCAAACCCAATATCATTTGGTCGGTCGAAGATTAGATATGGCTGTCGTTACTGATTCTGTGAAGTTGGATATAGAAGTAGATGGTGTTCGGTGGCATACCAGTGCATCAGGAGGAAGAAAAACAGATGATCTGTGGAGAGATATTCAAGTAACCAGTGCCGGATGGAAAGTTCTGCGTTTCTGGGTGTATCAACTAGAGCAGGATATGAAATCTTGTGTAGAGACGGTAAAAAATGCTTTAAATCAGTCTTAATAGTATAGTGTTATATAATATGAAAGCAAATATAGATATCTTGTTGATGGAAAGTTGTTGGGATGGTGATATGGAAAAAGCAAAGCAACTGATTAGACATGGAGACTGATGTTGAATTCGGAGATTTTGAAAAGGGATGGACTGCTTCTAGTTATGCAGCCTTAAATGGCCAACATGATCCTTAAATCTAAATAAGTAACAAAATTGCGCCAGTTATCCCAAAATTTCGGATAACTGCCGGTTTTATGTCTAAAATCCTTCGCATGGTAATCTGAATTCTGAAACGTGGGCAAAAACAGAGCCAGCAATACTCCCCTAGATCACAAGAAAGAGACGCATTTTGTTCTATATCTGTGTGGATTGCAAGATTAAATGCAACAGATGACAGAAAAAGTTGAGGTCATGAAAAGAGAGGGGTAAAATAGTGGCGGAAGGGTTGAGCCATATGCCAGGCGGATTTGCCATTGAAGATGGCGCGAGGGTAGCGATTCATCCAGAGAGCGATGGCATTGAGAGTTTTTTGAGAGACGCCAGATAAATCCGTGCCCTTGGGGAAGAAGCGACGGATAAAGCGATTGGCATTTTCATTGCTGCCGCGTTCAGAGGCACAGTAGGGATGGGCGACGTAATGGACGGTACGAGCTTTGTTGGAGAGGCAGGAGGAAGAGATAGCGGCAGAGTCGGCGAACTCGCAGCCATTATCAGTGGTGATGGAACGGAAGATGGAGCTGAAGGTTTGAGCACCGAGGCGACGTTCCAGGCGGTTGAGGGCACGAACGACTTGCTCTGAGTTTTTACGTTCGAGACGCAAGATGATCTCAAAGCGGCTAACACGCTCCGTGAGGACGAGGAAGGCGACGTGGGAACCACGGGGACCGACGACACAATCCATTTCGAAGTGACCGAGGTCTTTGCGTTGCTTAACATCCTCAGGGCGATTCTCGATACTGATAGCCCCGGTATGGTTATGGGAGAGACGTTTATGAACAGATTTTTTACGTTTCTTGCGAGGGCCTTGAACCATATCACGGGGGGAGATGCCAATAATGCCCTGATCAATGTAGTTGTAGATTGTACGGGAGCAGAAAGGGCAGTGGATGCCGTTTCTGATGAGTATTTGACGGGCAGCATAGGGGGAGTGCTTGAGCTTCCCTCCTATGAGCTCAGAGAGTTGAGAGGCAAGTTGGTGATTGGAGCCGATCTTTAAGGCGGGACCGTGAGCACTCTTCTGCTCGTCACTTCTATCTTGGGCGAACTGGGCGCGATAGGCGCGGTATACGGTGAGATCGTGCTTGAGTTGCGAGACCGAGCCGCGTTTGACTTCGCGATAGATGGTGACGCGATGACGATCGAGGAGCTTAGCGATCTGACTGATGGACTTTTTCTCACGCAGCCAGCGCTCAATTTGCTGACGCTCGGAGAAAGTAATGTGCTTGCCTTTTCGGGCAACGGAGTTACAATGTGTTTGGGTGTCTTGGTTCATAGTGTCTTGGTTTGTTATAGAGAAATTACTCTAGCATACTTTGAACTTCTTGGCACCCTTTTTTGTGCCAAGAACCTGTTGCATTTAATCTTGCAATCCACATTTTGAGATAGCACATGGGAATAACCTTGACAAACCACACAAAAAAACAGATAATGGAGTCCCGAGTGCACCTTTTACCGGTTGGTGTACTCATCCATCTACCCCCCAAACTCATACAAAAAAGAATATGAAAAAGACCGAAATCAGAGTGCTCCTGCTTCTTTGTGGGACAGTGTTAGTGAGTTCATGCGACTCAATGACAAAATTTAGCACAGACGTGATAGGTGTGGCTCCGCCCACTGAAGCGGGGCGCAAGGCTGAGCAGGAGAAGGCTGCTCGAGAAGCTAAAGAGAAGGAGCATAAGGACCTGAACAGTGGTCTGGATTCGATGATTCACGGTATGGCTGAGACTGAGAGGGCGGTGCGTGGACAGTAATACGTGTCCTGTCCGACAACAAACTTTCCCAGGGAGGGCTTAGGACCCTCCCTTTTTTGTGTAGACATGTAACTGGGGTGAAAGTCCGCAAAGAGCCGCTGACAGGGCGGAATCAAATAGCCAAAGGCAACTGCGTCACGGTGATTCTTCGCTGATTAACTTCTCTCATATGCGGTTGTCCTCACACGTGTCCCAATAAAATCTTCTCTGGGTTCATTTAACCCATCCCTCATGCGTTCCCATGGACAACTCGCAATGTTTTGAAAGTTTCTCTGCGCACCGGCTCGGCAATCTCGCGCGTAGCGCGCTGGCATTCAAATCGTAAATCGTAAATCGTAAATCGTAAATCGTAAATGACCAACGGCTTACGCTGCATGATGTGCCACGAACTACCTGCTGGGGGTGCTCTTTCTTGGGACGGATGTGGGTTGTCCTGGGAGACAGGCGAAAACACTTGACATCCGAAGGAAAGGATGATTTTATATCTTTGGAAAAGCGTGAGGAGACCCAATATGAAGCGGAAACTCATGGAAAAACTGAGGACAAGGCTTGGAATGGCATTGGTTGCTGTGGTGGGGATACCCTTGGCTGCCGCACAAGATGCCAACAATGACCATTCTGTTGTGGAGATCAGCGCGCCCAAGATCACGCAGACACTAACAGAAGAACAATTCGATGCCCTCAAGCTGCATATGCAGCAGGTGCGTATGCTCGAGTATGTCGAGAACCCCAGCTTTGAAAATGCTTCGATGCTGCTCAGTTTGATACCGACGCCAAAGAACATGATGTACCGCGCCGGCTTTTTCTCGCGCGTGCTGCAGCAACACGAAGGCCGCATACGTGAGCTGTTGGAGAAAGCCGAGAAAGAACCGAATTACCCGTTGCTCGGTCCCTCGCTTTCGCAAGGCAGTCAATGGTCCCACCGCTACATGCTATGCATCGCTGAGTGGCTTGCCAACACGAAGGAGAGTAACAAAGAGGCTTTTGAAGCGTTGGATCACGACCCTACTATGAAGGGGTACCTGCGCATTGGACCAACGACAGAACGTCCTGACTTCACCCACCTAGAGGCGCTGGAGAACGGTGCGGAGGAGGCGACTCTACTCGACATGGCATGGGGGGCGTATGACGCCACGCGCGATCCGAAGATCCTCGCCTCATTCCTGCGCTGCGCCTCCCGTAAAACTCCGCCGCAACAAGGCGTTCGCTTCTGGAGAAAGCAGAATGACCGTGAGCGCGCCGATGCGTCGATGCTCAAAGAGAGGCACTTTGACTTGCCCGCTATGGCCGCCAAGTGGAGTCTGCAGTCTCGAGCCGAACAGGATGCTGACTTCGCAAGACGAGTGAATAAGTTGCTCAAGATATTGGCGCCGGACGCTCAGGAGAGGTACAAGAAACCGCTCCCTGAACTCGATTCCGGTGCGAGTCAATACGACCCCAACGGCACGAAATGAGTGGAGCAGGCTTGTGAACGGGAACGTGTTTCCTAATACGTTTATCATGGGATTTCCGGCTTGCCAACAGGCGAGTGGGGTACTATACTATGAGCATGGAGTGGGATGACGAGTTTATGGCGATGTTTGCCGAGATGGTTGCGCGCTTCCATACGCGGGATGCGAACAGTGGGGAAAGGTTTGTCCTACCACATGAGCAGGAGATGCTGGCAAGCATTGGCTATACCCCGCAAGAGATATACGGGTATGTGGAAGATTATGCGCGACTCGGAGATCCCACCCCGAGCACCGTCCTGCTCATAGCTGCAGCTCGCCGCTCCTTTTTTTTGACGGTGCAGCGAGGTATTGCCGGTTCTACCCAACTGCGTGAGACAGACCTGCCTCGCGAAGATGAAACTCTTCAAGACATTGGCTACTTACCGCGCATCATCCGCAAAGCCGAGTCCAAGTTGTATGGCACACTTCCACCAGGCGTCATGTATTATTGCGCCAAGGATCGCGCCTTTCTGCGTTCACATGGCGGAATTCACCCGGCCGACTTCTTGTACGTGGTGTGGGGAGCGCACGGAGACCGACAGAAAGTCGTATCCTACGTGTTACGCATGATGTCGTCTTCAAAAGAGCATAGCGACAGCAAACCAAGCGCCTGAATATATGATGCCTGCAAACCCCAGTCCAAAACCTCATCCGCACGTGCCAACTGAGAGTCCATCCCCGGAGTTCGAGGATCTTCTGTCCTCCCAGAGGAGAGCGCTGGAAGAAATGTCGCAGCATTTGCTCGATAAGCTTAATGTGATGGTAGTTGAGCAGGAGACGCGAGCCAAAGAGTTCGCGCAAAGAGTGCAATCTGTATCCCCTCTCCCGCAGCAGGGAGATTGGAGTGCGTCCGTCAAACCCTCTCAGGCGCAGAAGGAGCCTCCACCTTCTCCGCGGAGGAAGAGCGATTGGGAAACGTCGCAGAGAACGACTCACGGGCAGCAGAAATCCCCCAACGCTTCCGGCGTACGTGACCGGTTCACTTCGCTCAGCGAAAAAACAATGGAATGGATGACAGAGGGAGCTTCGACTCCTGCGGAAAAAGCAAACAACAAAGGGTGCTTCTTTTTAATCGTCGTTCTTTTCATTATTTATATGATATTGAAGTTCCTGTAAAACATGAGCACGATACGAGAGAAAAAATTGTGGGCTCACGCTGGGTGGCTGAGCTGTGCAGCAGCCGTCGTTCTGCTGTTGGTGGCGTGCGGGAAGGAGCAAGAACAAACCCGAGTCGCTCCGCCGGAGGTCATGACGTTCCCCCTCCTGCAGCAGGAGGTGACCGACACCAGAGAGTGGTTTGGTTACCTGCGAGGCATTCGTGATACGGACTTGCACCCACGCGTCACAGGTTTCCTGCTCAGTCAGGATTACACCAATGGGAGTTATGTGAATGAAGGAGATATCCTCTTCCGCATTGATCCCGCCACCTTTCAGGCGGAACTTGCCCTAGCTGAGGCAAATCTGGAGGCGGCGCAGGCCGGGGTAGCTTCTGCGCGGGCAACTGTGGAGCAGGCTCAGATGGATGTGGATCGCTACGAGCAGCTGGTGGACAATGGAGCTGTTTCGGAAAAAGATCTCAACGATGCGCGACATCGATTGCGTTCCTCCAAAGCCTCGTTGGACGCTGCTTTGGCTAGCGTTGAGCAGAACAAAGCCGCTGTGGATAAGGCAAAAATCAATCTGGAGTACACCGTTATCCGCGCGCCATACGCCGGTATCATGAGCACCTCAGAAGTTTCCACAGGCGATCTCGTGAGTCCCTCTGTCAAGCTCGCAAACATCACGGCGATTGACCCGGTGCGCTTGGAGTTTGGCATCAACAGCGACAACATGATAGAAGCTTTCCGCAAATATGGCGACTTGACCAACAGAGGTAAGAGCGAGCTGCCGCCACCGCCGCCGGTGGACATTATGTTGGAGGATGGCACTGTGTTCCCGCAGAAAGGGAAACTCACGGCCATGGAGAGCAAGGTGGGCGAGTCCGGACTCATCACCGTGGAGGGAGAGGTACCCAATCCGGAGCATCTACTCCGTGGGGGCATGCCGGTGCGTGTGCGTATTCCTCTGGCACGCAGAAATGTGCTGCTGGTGCCGGAACAATCCATCCGCAGCGTGCTGCGTAATGACTTCATCATCGTGGTGGATCCCAAAAACGAACCGCACATGATTCCCGTTGTCATCCAGGGCAAATACCCGGTGATGGTGAAGGAAGAGGATGGCTACAGCTCTGAGCAGCAAATGGTCGCCGTTGACGGATTGCGATCCCCTCTGCCGGAGGTGTTGCACGGTCTCGGTTATGAGGATGCTTCAAAAGCAATCGTGGTTGCAGATGAGGTTAATGCCGTGCACGCCTCCAATATCTCCTCGTCCAACAGTCGATTGAATGCCGACAGCAAGCAGCCGAGAGGCACCATCGTGCCCACGAAGTTCAGCTACCGCCCCAAGATGCTGCCGGCGGTTGCCGCAGCCTCAGAGGGGAAGAGCGTGGTAGCTGAGGACAGGCCGGATGCGAAGCCCACTATGCCTCCTGTGCCGGTGAAAGTGACGCCGCTGCTGCGGCAGGATGTGCAAGTGGTCGATGAGTGGTTCGGCACGCTGCGCGGGGTGGAGGAAACGGACATCCGTCCCCAAGTGAGCGGTTTTGTCCGGGAACAGCATTTCCGCGATGGCTCACTCGTAAAAGAAGGAGATCTGCTTTTCACCATTGATCCCGCCCCCTATGAAGCCGCAGTTGAGGAAGCCCGTGCCAACTTGCTCATGGCCAAAGCCAGCTACCAGCAGGCTCTCTCTCAGCTGGAGCGCGCTCAGCAGGATTTCCAACGTTATGACAAGTTAAGCAAAACCTCGCCCGGCGCAATTTCCGACAAGACGCTCACAGATGCTCGCAGTGCAATTCAGATGAGTGAAGCGAGCGTACTCAAGGCCAAAGCGGCCATTTCCCAAATGGAAGCGGCCCTCAAGCTTGCGGAGATTAATCTGGCGTACACCGAAGTACGAGCTCCATTTGATGGTCGCATTGGCATTCACAAGCCGTCCGTGGGCGCTTTAGTTTCGCCGAGCGATCCGGAGCCTCTCGTTACCCTTTCCTCCATCAATCCCATGCGAGTGGATTTCCAAGTGAGCGGCAAGGGTGCCCTGAGCGGAATTGCTGCCTTTGAGACTCGGCACGATCGCCACGGTGGAGACGAAAAGCCCGGTTTCGAACTGGTGCTGGAGGATGGCACGGTTTACCCTGCACGGGGTGAGGTGGTGTCCGCCGACAATGCACTGAATCGCTCCACGGGCACGTTAAGAGTGGTGGGTCACGTGGACAACAAAGACGGCGGACTGCGCAGCGGCATGTCCGTGCGCGTGCGCGCCGGCATGAAGAGCGTGAAGGGCGCCTACCTCGTGCCCGCGCGAGCGCCGATGAGTGCGCAGGGACGTGATATGCTTGTTCTGGTGAGGCCGGATGGTGCGCCGCAGATGCTGCCCATCACGCGTGGTTCCATCGTGAATATTGCAGTGCCTGATACGGAGGGCAAACCTGGCTCTGTGCAACCTATGCAAATCGTGGACGTGGATCGCAACTTGGTGGCGGCCATGGTGTTGGCCAAGAGTAAGGCTCCCAGCTTGGAATCTGTGGTGCTGGGAGGCGCCGACGTGGAAAATTGGAAGGAATTTTTGCTCAAGCAGATGAACCTGCAGAACAGCCGTGAACTCCTCGAGAAGTACGCTAAGAAGCAGCAGCCGGATGACGCTCCGCAGAAAGCTGGCGTGGCAGACTGGGATCAGTTGTTCATCAAAGAGGTCGGGGCGAAAGATATGCGAGGTGCAGCACTCCGTATGCTCGGGGCAAAAGATGAGCTGGATCTCATTGCCGCTTCGCAAGGGGCGGCATCGGTGCTGGAAATGGCGCTCAAGGAGCTCGGCTACCAGGATATGAACAACGTGTCGGTGGTGGTGGAGGGCTCGCTGATGGCAGCTCAGGCCTTTGCCGCCAATATGCAGAGCGGGTCTCAGGCCAACAAGCTTAATCCGACGCCATTCCATTACAGCCCTCCGAGAACGGTGGTCGAATCTGTGACGGCGGATGGAAGTGACGACAGTTCCTCATCCAATTTACCGGTAGATCAGCACGGAGCAACGGCTCAACCTGAAGAGAAATAATTACCCCTTTCATACGATGTCACCATTCTTTATCAAACATCCCATTATTGCGGCGGTTATCGCCATTGTCACGACGTTGCTCGGGCTCATCAGTATGGCGAGTCTGCCCATTTCGCAGTACCCGGATATTGCTCCTGTCACGATCAATTTGAGTGCGACATACCCCGGCGCCAATGCGCAGGAAGTAGCGGATTCCGTGGCTACGCCCGTCGAGCTGCAACTTTCCGGCATTGAGGGCATGGATTACATGAATTCTACCTCGTCCAACAACGGAACCTGCAGCATCAACGTTGTTTTCGAACCGGGGACAGACGCCAACATCGACCAGCAGCTCACTTACATGCGCTACAGCCAGGCTACTTCCCAGCTTCCTTCGACCGTGGCGCAGATGGGGGTGACCATCAAGCAGTCCTCGGGGTTGCCGCTGATGATGTACGCGCTGGATTCGCCGCAGGGTTTCTTCAACCCCATCGACCTGACGGGCTACGCGTACATCAACTTGGTGGATCCAGTGAAACGCGTGAAGGGCGTGGGCGATGTGATGGTGTTCGGCGGACGCTATGCCATTCGCATCTGGCTGAACAGCGAGAAGATGGCGCAGAAGGGCATTTCCGTGCAGGAGGTGTACAATGCCGTGAACACGCAGAATGCGATCAATCCGGGCGGCGCCGTGGGTGCAGAACCCATGCCGGACGGTCAGGAGTTCACCTACACCATTCGCAACAAGGGACGCATGGAGTCCGTGGAGGAGTTTGAAGACATCATCGTGCGTCAGCAGGGGGCTCAGGCTGTGCGTCTGCGTGATATTGCGCGCATCGAGCTCGGTTCGCAAAGCTATTCGCTGGCTGGGCGGGTGAACAGCCAGCCCGCCACGGCGCTCGCCATCTATCAATCGGCGGACGCCAACGCGCTGGAAACGGCCGAGAGCTTGCGCGAGCTCTTTGCGCAGAAAGAAAAAGTGATGCCGGAGGGTATGCGCGGCTTTATTGCGCTGGACACAACCACCCCGGTGGTGGATTCCATCAACGAAATTGTGGTCACACTCTTCGAGGCTCTCGTGCTGGTGGCGATTGTGGTGTTCGTGTTCCTGCAGGGGTGGCGCGCCACACTCATCCCGCTCATCGCCGTGCCGGTTTCGTTGGTCACAACTTTCTGCTTCTTCCCCATTCTGGGCTTTTCTTTGAATACGATCTGCCTGCTCGGCATGGTGCTCGCCATCGGCTTGGTGGTGGATGACGCCATTGTGGTGGTGGAGGCGGTGGAGGCGCACATGGAGAGCGGTATGAGCGCACGCCAGGCCACCTTTGCAGCCATGAAGGAGGTGAGTGGTCCGGTGGTGGCCATCGCGCTGGTACTTGCAGCGGTGTTTTTGCCCTCCGTGTTGCTGCCGGGAATCACGGGCACGCTGTTCCAGCAGTTCGCGGTGACGATCGCCGTGTCGATGCTCATTTCTGCTTTCAATGCGCTTTCGCTTTCGCCGGCGCTTTCGGCGCTTCTGCTCAAACCGAAGTCGGAAGAGCATTCGCTGCTCACGCCGCTGTACAATTTGTTCAACCGCGGGTATGAAAAACTCGCAGCTGGCTTTGCGGCCGCCTGCGGCTTCATGTGCCGGCATCTCATTCTTTCCATGCCTCTTCTCGCCGCCCTTGCCATCTGTATCTGGCCGGTTTCCAAGCAAGTGCCCGGCGGCTTCCTGCCGGATGAGGACCAGGGCTTCCTGCTTTGCGGCGTTATCATGAAACCCGGCGTGTCGATGCAGCGCCTCACGGAGCAGACGGTGACGGTCGAGAAAACGCTTGCTCAGGATTCTGCCACGGAGAACGTCATTTCCATCATTGGCATGAATATCATCATCAACGTGCAGACCACCAACGCGATGACCTATTTCGTGAAACTCAAGGATTACAAGGATCGCCCGGTGATGGAAAATGGCAAGCGTCCCACTGCAGCGGATGTGCAGAGGCGCCTTACCACGGCGCTCATGCTCTCCGGGGCGGACGGCGTGACTTTCGTTACCAGCCCGCCGGCCATTCCGGGCGTCGGCACGGGCAATGGCGTGTCCGTGATCTTGGAAGATATGGAGGGGCAGGGAGTGCAGGCTCTTTACGCCCAAGCCCAACGCTACGAAGCAGCCCTGCGTAAGTACCCGGCCATCGCGGCAGCCTCGGACATGATGCTTCCGCAGGTGCCGCAGAAGAGCATTGCCATCGACAAAGACAAGTGCCTGGCGCAGGGGGTGGATTACTCCGCCGCCAACGCGCTGCTCCAGTGCTTCAACGGTTCGCAATTCGTCAACTATTTCACGAAGTTCGGGCAGCAGTGGCAGGTGTACCTGCAGGCGGCCGGCTCCAGCCGCGTCAATACCGACCAAATTGCCAATTTCTACGTGCGCAATAATGCCGGTGAATCCGTGCCGCTCAGCACGCTTGTCACCATCAAGGACATTGCCGACACGGAATTTGTTTTCCACATGAACAACTACAACGCCGCGCGCATCAACGTGACCCCGGCTGAGGGCTACTCCACCGCGCAGGCGATGGAAGCTGTGGAGACCTGCTTCAATGAAACGATGGATACCACCAAGTATGCCATTGACTACATTGACATGAGCTTCCAGGAGAAGAAGGTGCAGGAGGGCTTGGGACTCGGTTCCATCTTTGCTCTCTCCGGCTTGTTTGCGTTCTTGATTATGGCGGCATTGTATGAGAAATGGACGCTGCCGCTGGCTATCTTCCTTTCCGTGCCGGTGGCGGTCCTCGGTGCGTTCATCGGCTTGTGGATCTTCGGCGTGGATCTCAATTTGTACGCGCAGATCGGGCTGGTGATGCTCGTGGGTCTGGCTGCCAAGAATGCGATTCTGATTGTGGAGTATGCGATTCTGCAGATGGAGCGCGGACTGAGTCTGCTGGACGCAGCTGTCACGGCGGCTCGCTTGCGTCTGCGCCCCATCCTCATGACATCCTTTGCCTTCATCCTAGGCTGTGTGCCGCTGGTGACGGCAGAGGGGGCCGGCGCTCTCGCCCGCAATGCCATCGGCGTGGTGGTTGTCATCGGCATGTCGATTGCCACAGGTATCGGCGTGTTTTTCGTACCGTGCTCTTTCGTCGCCATCATGAAGCTCTTCCGCAGCAAGGTGTCGAAGCCCCAGCGTGGGGATGACCCGGATGAAGTCTTCGCCTACTCCAAGCTGGAGGAAGAGCAGTCATGACCTTGCCGCAGCGTGGGTTGGCGTGGCTTTGTTTGGCTTTGCTTACCTTGGCGCAGGTGTGGGCCGCCCCGCTCAATCCGCATATCCTGCGCGCTGTGCAGAGCATGCCAACCGGAGGCGGCTATGCCTCTGACCGCGCGGCGGAAGTGCGTCTCGCTCGCTCGGGAATTGTGTGGCAGAAGCGATCCCAGCAGCTCGTCGTTGCTCCGCGTGCGGCTTCGCCCTCCTTCTGTTCCGCCGCATGCTACATGGTTCTGCTGCGTGCCCTTGGCTCCTGGGAGACAGAGCAGGGGAGGCATGTCTTCTCGGCTCAGGTTTGGGAATCCTTGCGGGTGGGGGAGTCACACCCGGACGGTTCATTGAGCTGGGGACGCTTCAATTCCAACGGACCGGGCTGCGCCAAGTGGGTGTACGACCTCCGTGCCGGAGTCAACTTTACCGACCCGAAATCCGCTCTCCCGGGTGATTTCCTTAAAATATTCTTCTCACCTCAAATTGGAGCGCAAGAGCGCGGTCACCTGGTTGTCTTTCTCGGCCTTGAGCAGCTGCGCGGGCAGCCCCACATCCGCTTTTGGTCGGCCAACAAACCCGGTGGTTACGGCATCCGGACTCTCCCTCTCTCATCGATCCATCACATGATCTTCACGCGCGTGACACATCCCGAGCGTATCGCATTGGCGCCGTCCCTCCCCGTACATGATCCTTGGTTGGCTGCCATGCTTACCCATAACTTCTCCTTCCCCGAGATTTGTCGACGCTGTGGAATGGGGCGCGGCCGTTAAGTCGCACAAGGGAAGCCTTTCGTGGCGCATCCAGGTACAGCGTTTAACAATGCTTGCGGGTTGAAGATCGGACAAATTGCCAGGTGTTGAAAATGTGCTGGCAAAGGAGGTGCAGGGTGGGTCCGAGGAAAACCAACGGGGAGCAGTAGCACAGTCCGAGGTAGATTCCGACTGCGGTGTTTTTCTGTCCGAGGCATTGCCCGACCTCTCGTCCGTATTTTTTGCCGCCGATGAAGTGTCCAATGCAAAACCCGCAGGTGCACAACACTGCCGCAAGGATGAGGTAGGGCAGGATTTGGTCGAATGTAGCATTTGCCTCAGAGATGCGGGTGACGCCCGTAGCAGAGACGAGAGCCATACTGAGCATCCAGAGGAAGAGCGAGAAGCCGCCCAACTTGCGACTCACCGCCTTGCTGCTCGGCAGCAGCCAGCGCAGGAGCGCGGCGACAAGGCACGGCAGTATCAGCATGATGAGTACTTGGTCCAGCACCACGAAGAAGAGCTGCAGGCGTGAGAGACTGAGTCCAGTGTGCGGTGTGATGGTGAAAGGGGTAAAGACAGGAATGACGATGGATGCCATCACACTGTTGAGCAGGAGAGCTACGGCGGCGAATTCCGATTTGCCGCCCAACAACTGCACCACGACTGGGCTACTTGCCGCAGCTCCCACAATGCATGCGAGAAAAGCTGACTCCGCAAGTTCCTCGTACCCGAGCAGATGGAGGATTCCCCATGGTACGAGTCCCATGAAGAGATTGGCCACGAGGAGCAGAAAATGTTCTCGTCGCGGACGAAGCTCTGCTACCTCCATCCCTGTGAGGGTGATCATGAGCATGATCCCCACGAAATACGGCATCAGCCATGAGTACACATGCAGTCCCGGCAACACCCCGCCTACGACGAAGGAAATTAGGAGTCCCCACTTTTTGAGCGTCTGCAGCATATCCGCCCGCATTATACAAGTGTTCCGGTATGAGTCAAGAAATTGGAGCAAAAGACCAGGGCAAACGCATAAGAGGTGCTGAATATGACAACGAAAGGATGCCCGTACGATTCAAAAAAAAAGGAAGCAGATTTTTGGGTGAGAGAAAAATAGAGATTGAATTGAAGTGGGTGAAAGGGGTAAAATGAGGGCATGAGATACGCAGAGATAGGAAAGACCGGGATCAAGATTTCGCGGTTGTGCGTGGGAGGGATGTCTTTCGGAGCGCCATCGCAGGATTTTCATTTGTGGACGCTGGAGCAGGGGGACACGACACGAATGATCGCCCATGCGCTGGAAGTGGGAGTGAATTTTATCGACACGGCCAACTGCTACTCGAAAGGTACGAGTGAGCAGTATATCGGTCGAGCTTTGAGAGAGCTTGGAGTGCCGAGGGAACAGGTTGTCATTGCTTCCAAGGTGTATTTCAACGAGGGTAACCTTTCCCGCGCGGCAATTCTGCGGGAGATTGACGGCACCCTGCACAGGCTCGGCACAGATTATTTGGATATCTACTACATCCATCGCTTTGATTACACGACGCCCATTGAGGAAACGATGGAGACGCTGCACAGCCTCGTGATGGCGGGAAAGGTGCGCGCATTGGGAGCATCTGCTATGTATGGCTATCAGTTCCACAATCTGCAGATGGTTGCGGAGAAAAATGGCTGGACGCCGTTTTCCGCCATGCAGAACCACTATAATCTCCTTTACCGTGAGGACGAGCGAGAACTCATCCCGGTGTGCGCGCAGTACGGCGTGTCGCTCATCCCATATAGTCCGTTGGCCGGTGGACATCTTACCCACCGGGAGTGGGACAGCGGTACCCCGCGCAGCACGACTGATCGCAATTTACACAGCAAATACGATCCCACCCGCGAAGCCGACATGCGCATCGTGGAGCGCGTGGCGGAGCTGGCAGAGAAGCGGGGTGAACCCATGAGCGCAGTGGCGCTGGCGTGGCTTTTTGCGCGCGGCGTAGCGGCTCCCATTGTGGGCGCCACTCATGCTGCTCATTTTGATGACGCATTGCGAGCCTTAGACATACAGCTTTCCGACGAGGAGATTTCCATTCTCGAGGAATACTACACGCCCCACGCGATCATGGGGGCTCGGCCGCCAAGGCAAACGCATTAGAAAATGCGTTTGCCTATGTACGATTTACGATTTGGAAAGTTCGCGCGCGTTGCGCGGGATGCAGAGCAGGAGCGAAGGGGGTGGCAGACAAGGTCTGCCCATGTACGATGTATGATGTACGACGTACGATTTATGAATAATGTGCGCACTGCGCAGATTTTTTCGGATCATTAATGTATGCTGAGATCTCTATAGAACCATCACCATGATGACCGCTTGTTGTCATGATTTTTTGATACGTATAAATGGTGATATCCGTCAATAAGAGCATTTTCCTCTGTTGATTGACTTTCTCTCAAGTGCGTTTGCCCTAGCTCGGCCGCCGGGGAAGTAAAAGCCTATTTCATGCCGCGAAGTTCGCGGATGGTATCGTAGGCACGCCCGATTTGTTGGAATTTCTCTTTTGCCTGCTGAATCGTGGCTGCAGAAAGACCAGCGCCTTCGGCGAGGTCGGGGTGGCACTCCTTGGCTTTTTTGCGGTAGGCGGATTTCACCTGCGCATCGGTAGCGTCCGGAGAAATCCCAAGAATCTCGTAGCAACGTTGCACCGAGAAATCGGAGGAAGGGGAGGAAGACTCGCTCTCCTGCTCTGCATCCTCTTCGCTGTACCCGGCAAAGAAGTCATCGACATCACTCTGCACGCCGAGCACGTGTCCGGCTTCGCGGAGCATGCGCTGTTCCTCCGGGTGCACAAAGCGATCCGCCACAACGAGTGCACAGAATACTTGGGCGATGATACGGCGGGTGGCGTGCGAAGCGTGGATAGCATTCAGCTCCGCGGCCAGGTTTTGGACGAAAAAGAGGAAGGGTGCGGAGGAATCGCGACCAAAGTTAAATTCCAGCCCAAAACGGTGGCGAGTCTCGTCATCCAACTGCCAACTTTCCATGAGATTGCGCACAAAGGCTGCCTCATCCTCACTCACTCGTCCATCACTTTTGGCCAATTTGCCAAGACATTGGAAGAAGAGCTGTGCGGCGCGTGGAGAGAGCGGTGATCCCCCGCTCTCATTCCCGTCGATACGGCGACTATTCGACTTTTGCGAAGTGCCTTGATAGGCGAAGTAACAAAAACCGAAGATGGCGCCGAGAGGGCCCGCGAACAAACCTCCGATGAATGCGCCGATTAAACCTTTTGCTATATCTTTGAATTCCATGAGTTATTGTTTTTCAGACGACTGATCTTCGAAGATGACCGTGGGATTGAGCGAAGGGATGACATCCACAGCGCGAACCCGGCGGTGCGTAGCGTGAGCATGGTCGAGAATCATGGCAAGGCGATCCATTTGCTCCCGTATATTACGAACCTCCATCGTCACCTCGGCGCCATTATCCAAAATGAGCCTCATCTGCCAGTCCTTTGGACGAAAGATCTCAGTGATGGGAGGAATTTCTTCCGGCGCATAACGATTGGACGCCGCGATAAGC
Organism: uncultured Akkermansia sp.; assembly: GCA_947626545.1. GTDB lineage: Bacteria > Verrucomicrobiota > Verrucomicrobiia > Verrucomicrobiales > Akkermansiaceae > Akkermansia. The sequence continues at coordinate 38,721 of CANQSS010000012.1, forward strand.
CTCGCGATGGGGCGAACTTTGCGCGGATCAATTTTCACGCCGGGCTTTAGCTCATCAGCATCACCTGGTCGCAAGTACCAAGTGGGCACGCCCATGAAATTACGGTGCAGCTCTTCGTTTACCGAAAACAGCACGCCATCCGGGTCCATGAAGAGGCGGGTATCATTGCCGGTGCGCGCACCATCCTCCCATGTGACGTAAACGATGGGGATACGTTCATCAACCTCGATGTAAAGGGTATCGGGCAACTCTGCTCGGATGATGGCCGAGCGGATGGCGTCGTTCGCTTCCAGTTTTTTGCGCAGAGATTCCGTGTTGAGTGTAGCCATGTTTACGGAATCGCCCAATTCCAATATGCGCAACACCTGTTGCTTGTTGATGATGTTGTCAGCGGATTTGAAATGAATCTGCTCAACACTTAACCCGTATGCTTTTTCGAGCAGATAACGCGTGCCAATCCACAGTAGAGCAAACACCGGAGCCAGCAACAGCGCATATTTCAGCCACTTCTTGAGACGCAGTGCTCCGCGCCTCACAGCCAGCAAATTGAATAAGCGATCCCACAGCGACATGTGCTTCTCTAGCTGCCGCACATTGGAGGTTCTGCTGGAATCGTGCCGCCTCATTTACGAACGCGGGTAGTTGAGCGAAATTTCTGCGATCCGGCGGCAGAGCTCACTGTAAGAGATGCCGATCGCTGCCGCAGCCTTTGGAAAAAGCGAGGAACCGGTCATGCCGGGTATGGTGTTAATTTCCAATACATAGGGTATTCCGTCATCAGTGAGCAGCACATCTGCGCGACCGTACACCTGCACCCCCAGCGCCATGTAGGCACTCAGCGCTTCTTGCTGAACGGCGCTTGTCGCTTCCGGGGAGATGTCGGCCGGGCAGATGTAGTCCGTACCCGCCCCGCCATACATGGAGGGATACTTATTCTGCATGTCATAAAACCCGCAGCGAGGGCAAATATGGATGACGGGCAGGGCCTCACCGTCCAAAATCGCTACGGTGAGCTCTTTGCCTTGAATAAACTCCTCCACCAACAGTTCGTTGCTGTACTGGGCTGCGGCTGTCAAGGCAGCATTCAACTGCCCGGACTCGCGCACGATTTCAACCCCCACCGATGATCCCTGGCACGGTGGTTTAATGACCAGCGGCGTGCTGAAGGAAGGCTTCTCCCCGGCACGGATGACTTCACTTTTGGGTGTGCGCACACCTGCCTTCACGAGCACTTGCTTGGTGAGGATTTTATCGAAACACAGCTTACTGGCAGCTGAACCCGCACCGGTGTAAGGGATATCGAGCTGCTCCAAGTAGCTCTGCAGTCCGCCATCTTCGCCGTAGGTGCCGTGAATCATGTTGTAGCATAGCTGAGTGCCGTCAGGAATGGGAGGATTTTCCGCCTCGACCACCACTGGGATCACGTTCGTGAATCCAGCCTGCTGCAGAGCCTCCTGCACAGCCTTTCCGGAAACAAGAGAGACCTCGCGTTCCGCGCCGGGGCCGCCCATGAGAAGGGCAATTTTTGTATCGTTGGCAAGTTGTTTCATAAGGGATATTAAAATTCGGACTCACGCTCGCCGATGACTTGCACTTCAGCCTTGAGTTCAATCCCGTATTCCTGTTTGGCGCGTCGGCGGATGAAGTCGATAAGCTCGGTCACATCCGTAGCTTTAGCCGAGCCGGTGTTAATAATGAAATTGGCGTGAAGATCAGAGACTTGAGCGCCTCCAATCGTGTGTCCTTTGAGTCCGAGGTCTGAGATCAACTTGCCGGCCGGGAGCTCGGGGGACGGGTTCATGAACGTGCAGCCGGCACTGGGCTGCTGGGGCTGGGTAGCGCGGCGTTTTTCGTGAAATTGTTGCATTTTTCCCTCAATTTCGGAACGATCGCTCGGGGCGCCGCAGAAAGTGGCACGCAGCACGATGTTGTGCTCAAATTCAGGGATCATGCGGTACTGCGCACCTTGCATGGTTTTCTTGTCAAAGTGCAGCGGCGCGCCCTCCTTGTCCATGGCCTCGGCACTGCTGAAAATGTTCCACATATCGCCACCCATAGAGCCTGCGTTCATACGCAAACTCCCACCCACGCAGCCGGGTATGCCTTCCATCCATTCAAAACCGGAAATTCCCTGCGCTGCCGCGAAAGCTGCGAGCTTTTTGAGCTTCACTCCTGCCCCGGCCGTGATGCAACAGCCATCCGCCCTCAGTTCCTCGAACTCCCCACAGCTCAGATGAATGACTGCACCGCGGATGCCCCCATCGCGCACCACGAGATTGGAGCCTCTTCCTACAAAATATACGGGGATATTGCGATCCTTAAAAAAGGTGAGGACCGATCGAGCCGTTGCGGCAGAATCCGGCTCCAGCCAGAACTGGGCGCAGCCACCCACGCCGATAGTGGTGTGACGGCTCATAGGTTCGTAGAGCCGTGCAGTAAACGAGCTGCCACAGTCCTGCCGCATTTCGGCAAGCAAGCGCAGATCGTTGGCAATGCGCGTGCCGGCATCGTGGACGTTACCGGCGCCCAATGTAAGGAACAGATCCCCCGGACGTAAAAAATTGCCAATGATGTGGTGCGCCCGGTGCAGATCCGGCAAAAATTGAACCTGTCCTCCGCCTTGCTCCTGCACGGCGTCAACAATCGTCTGCCCGCTGATGTCGGGAATGGGGGGCTCACTGGCGGGATACACATCCGCCACGAAGAGGTGATCCACTTCTTTCAGCACACGCCCAAAGTCATCGCGCAGCAATTTGGTGCGTGTGTAGCGGTGCGGTTGGAAGAGCACCACGAGCCGCGCGGGCTTCAAGCTTCGCGCAGTGGCCAGCGTGGCGGCAATTTCTGTGGGGTGATGCCCATAATCATCTACAATGCGGTAATCGTGAGACAGATACTTGGTTTCAAAGCGTCTGCGCGCTCCGGCAAAAGAGGCCAGTCCACGTACGATGGCAGCAAAGTCACAGCCAAGCTCCAGAGCCTGCGCCACCGCCGCAAGCGAATTGAGCACATTGTGCCTCCCGGGCACTCCCAACTCCACACGACCGAGAGTTTGATCACCGTGGTGGATGGTGTAAACTGTGCGACCGCTCTTCACCTCCACCTCATCGGCGGTGTAATCGGCATTCTCCCATCCGTAAGAGATGCTGTTGGGGTAGGCGGAACATACATCAACGGCGCCGGGGTCGCTTTTGCAGTAGATGATTTTCCCACGAGTCTGCGAGCACAGCTTGTTGAACACACTTTTGATGTGATCCAAGTCGCGGTAGTAATCCAAATGTTCGGCTTCAATATTCAGGATGATACTGTACTCAGGCAGGTAATTCACGAGCGTCCCATCACTCTCGTCCCCCTCCGCTACTAGATACTCACTCTCCTCATTCCAATGCGCATTGGCTCCCAGCACCGGTATCTCCGCACCCACGTAATGGCAAGGGCGCAGTCTCCCCTCACGCAGCAAGTGCGCCGTGAGCGAGGAAGTCGTCGTCTTCCCATGCGAACCGGCAACAACGATCCCCTTCTTGTTGTTCAGAATAGCCGCCAAACACTCTGCGCGGCGGATGCAGGGTATGCCGGCTTCGCGGGCGGCACGCAGCGCTACGTTGTCCTCTCGTATGGCGCTCGAGTACACCACAACATCGGCATCTTGCACCGGGGTGGCGCTGTGGGGACTGTAAAAGTCCAGCCCCGCTTGTTGCAGGCGCTCAGTCTCGCGGCTGGTAGAGCGGTCACATCCGCTCACTCGGTGGCCGATTTCCATGAGCATGCGTGCTAAGCCGCTCATGCCGCTCCCCGCTACCCCGATGAGATGGATACGCAGCGGGTGCGTTCTGTCCGTTAGTTTCTCGCGTAACAGATCTGCTCTCATGTGCTCGCGCGGCATTATACACGAATCCTGCATGCTTTCAAGGCAAAATGCATGAAAAACACGCAAAGCACCACATCCGTCCCAAGAAAAAGCACCCCCAACAAGCGGTTATCGCCGCATAATGTAGCATAATGTGTTCATAATTTGCGATTTGTGATTTGAATGCTAGCACGCTACGCGTGTTCCTGCGAAACAAAAGCAAAGCGGAATTTTCAGAGACGGTGCTGCATTGATAGAAAGAAAGTCTCCTGTGTGAAACTATGTCGGGTTCACGGCTTTGCTCAATCAGCAATGGTTTGAGCTTTTTGCTGGCCTACCTTCTTCATCCATGGGAAACGCATGAGGAATGGGTTGAATGAGCCCAGAGAAGATTTTATTGGGACTCGTGAGGTCAATTTCGCTGGAGGCGCAAGATAGGCTTGACTCCGTACCGCATTTTGGCGTAAATAAAGACGATGCGATGCATGTTCACAGCGTTGGCGACGGCTTGCGTTTTATGTTGCTGCAGCATGGAACGTACCGTGTATGACGAGTCCGGTAGGGTTGTGCAGGAAGGGCCTCGTGCCGGAGGACAGCGTGACTTTGCGGACTACATGGAAGAGAAGTTCAACTCTTCTTTCTCGGAAAAGAAGAATGAACAAGGGGTGCCGCAGGCCGTCTCCAACAAGGTAAGCAGTTTTCAGAGCAAGTTGGATGAGGCTAAACGCATCGATAAAGAGTATGTGACATCTTCTTTTGCCGGGACTGGTGAAAGTGCTCTGAGCGGTAAAGAATTCTCCGGCAGTGGACGCTCCTTTGACACCAAAAAGGAGTATATTGATTCCGGGCGTCGACTTAATCGCGATCTCAATCCCGCCTTTGCAACCAGTTCCAAGGGTATTTATGGTAAAGATGATGAGTTCTTTTCTGCCAGGGAGAAGTCCGCTCTCTCCGGCGCCAAAAGCAGCATGGGAGGTGAGTACGACACAGGAGAAAGCCCCTATTTTTCCCGTTCCTCGGAGAATGGCTATATCGAGACGAGACGGGAAAACACGCCCCCGCCTCCGGTGTACAGCTCTGAGGAGTACATGGGGCGAACGATCGAAGAAACGCGCACTCTCTTAGGGCGTGACAAACCGTCAAATCGCTAACCCGCGCACCTCACTCGGCATCCACACGATTGGACGCATCCCAAAATTCTTCCAGCTGGTAGAAATCACGCACTTCTGCGGCCATGACGTGCACCATGACGTCGATGTAATCCAGCACAGACCACAGAGCTTGGGGCGTGCGCTCGGCGTACACGGGGGAGACGCCATGCTTCTCTTCCACGATCTGATCTACATCGCGGATGACAGCGCGCAGGTGTGGAACAGATGTGGCGGTGCACACCACGGCATAATTGGTAATGGTGGAGGAGCCACGCAAGTCGTAAATGGCGACGTCAGTTGCTTTGGCATCACGCGCGGCGGCGGCGCAGGCTTGAGCCAGTTCGAGACTTTTCATAGGCAATGGCTTGGCAGTATTATCAGGCGTTTTCATCCGGCACAGGCGGCTGGTCATCCGGGGTTTGCAGGTCTGTTGGCGCGTCCGGTGCGGGAGGCGGAGAGGGCGGTAGCTCGCGGACGGGAGGGTTGAGCATTGTCCCGGTTTCTAGCAGCTCTTTCACGTGCGCTCCGCTCAGCGTTTCGTATTCGATGAGATTTTTGGCAATGAGTTCCAGCCGTTCTTTGTTGGTGGTGAGAATATCCAGTGCGCGGCGGTAATTTTCCTCCACAATGCGGCGGATTTCCTGGTCAATCATTTGCGCCGTGTTCTCCGAGTAACTGCGCACAGATTGGGCAAGGTCGCGTGCTAGGAAAACTTCATCGTGCCCGGAGCCGTAGTCCACTGGTCCAAGTTTCTCGCTCATGCCGTAAACGCACACCATCTTCCGCGCAATGGACGTGGCTTGGCTGATGTCGCCGCGCGCACCGCCGGAAATATCGCCGAACATCACCTCCTCTGCACAACGTCCTCCCATCGCCATCACGATGTAATCGAGCAGCTCCTTCCTGTATTCACTGTGTTTATCTTCATCGGGCAGCATCATGGTGACGCCCAGAGCCGGCCCTCGGGGAATGATCGTTACTTTGTGCAGCGGCAGCGTCTTGGCCAGCTCTGTTTTGAGCAGGCAGATGGCATGACCGGCTTCGTGCACGGCTGTCATCCACTTCTCGCGATCGGTGATTTCCATGGAGCGTCTTTCACGTCCCCAGCGCACCTTTTCGCGCGCTTCCTCGAAGTCATCCTGGGTGACGGCAGCATGTCCTCGGCGCACAGCCGTAAGCGCGGCTTCGTTTACGAGGTTGGCCAACTCCGCACCGGAAAAGCCCGTCGTGGCCCGAGCTACGGGATTCAGATCCACCTCCGGCGCCATTTTGATCTTACGGGCGTGCACACGCAAGATCTGCTCGCGTCCGGCAGCATCCGGCAGGTTGACCATCACTTGTCGATCAAAGCGGCCGGGGCGCAGCAGGGCGGGATCCAGCACATCCGCGCGGTTGGTGGCGGCGATGACGATAATGTTTTCATTGTCTGTGAAACCGTCCATTTCCACCAGCAGAGCGTTGAGCGTCTGCTCGCGTTCATCGTGTCCGCCGCCAACGCCGTGGCCGCGGTGGCGTCCCACAGCATCAATTTCGTCAATAAAGATGAGGCAGGGAGTGTTGCGCTTGGCTTCGGCAAACATATCTCGTACCCGGCTGGCCCCCACGCCCACAAACATCTCCATGAAGTCAGAACCGGAGATGGTGTAGAAAGGCACATGAGCCTCGCCGGCAATTGCTTTGGCCAGCAGCGTTTTCCCGGTGCCCGGGGGACCCACCATCAGAATGCCCTTCGGTATGGAGCCTCCCAATGCGTGAAATTTACCCGGGTTGCGCAGGAACTCCACAAGCTCCCACACCTCCTCTTTGGCCTCAGATACCCCCGCCACATCTGCAAAAGTCACCTTGTTGCGCGAAGGGTCAATGAGCCGCGCCCGACTCTTGGCAAACTTGATGGCTCCGTTCGGTCCGCCGGCTTGCATGCGGAAAAGGAAGATGAAGAGCAATAAAATCAGCAGCACGGGGATGCAATTGATGAGCAAGGCCTGCAGCGTATTGCTCTCCACGCTGTAAACAGCATGGCTACCCAGCATCGTTCGTATTTGCTCCGCTTGGAATCGACTGTCAAAGTTCACCAGTACCCCAACAACTTGCCGACGGTTTGGCTTCTTAGGAGCATTCATGCGATACGAGCCAACGATCACGCCGCTACCATTGCCGCGCAGGTAGATGACAGGCGCGGTGTGCAGATCGATGCGTCCCTCCTCACCCAGCGTGCGGAATTGCTCGGTGGACCATACGCGATCAGCTCCCGGCACCTCGGCCGGTACGGGAGAATCTGCGCTTTCCAAGGAGGTGGCAGTGATGCCGTACCGATTGCACAGCGCTTTGATCTCATCGCTATCCGTGAAAGGCATGTAGAACTTCCCCATGGGGAAATTCTGCTTCTCCTTGTACATGTAAGCCTTGATGATCCCGGCTGTCGAGCCGCTGTTGGAGACGACCTCGATGGGAAAATGCTGCGGGTCATTCAGCACGATATTGCCTGCGCGATACTCCTTTTCAAACTCGCCAAGCTCCATCTTTTTGGATCCAACCCCGATGCCGTCGTTGAACACGAAAGCCAGCAAAATCACTCCCACAACGACCGAAAGCAATAACCAAAGCCCCCAGTTCGACCTGTGTTGCGGGGGTATCTCGGGCTCTTCGGCTCTCCCTTTCGGCGCCCTCTGCTGCTCCTCTTTCTTTTCCGTTTCTTCTTGCTCCTCGTCTGACATAGAAATTCCAATGGCTCATCTCATCTTACTCCACATCCCCTCCCGTTGAAATCCCTCAGTAAGACATAATCTAAAAATTCGCGTCATTTTTCCTCTCCTTCACGGCACGATTCAGCACATTTGTCCCTGAGAATGGAAATGTTTTTTTCTCGACGTTCACTCGGTTGAGGTATATAGTTCTGATTAAGGCGCAAGAGAGCGCACCCGGCAATGCTTCTCTTTCAATTTTTACCACGAACACCATGAAAAAAATTCTTATCTCCTTTCTCTTCGTCTCCTTCATAGGCCTGACGTCAGGGGAGGACTTGCAGGAATTGCCGCTGCCTGAGCTGGAACAGCAGGTGGAAACAGGGAATGCGGAGGCGCAGGCCGAATTGGCGCGCAGGTATGCGTATGGGGAAGGAGTGCCACAGGATTATGAGAAGTGTTACAAGCTGGCTGTTCAGGCGGCTGAAAAGGGAAATGCGCATGCAATGCGGACGGTAGCGGCATGTTACATGCGCGGAGTTGGTGGAGTAGGAAGAGATATGCAAAAAGCGTTGGAATGGATCAATCGTGCTGCTGAGGCGGGAGATATTGCTGCCATAGGCAATGTTGGGGTGATGTATTATTTGGGAGAGGGAGTAGAACGTGATGTACAGAAGGGAGTCCAAATGTTTGAGCAAGCGGCAAAAGGCGGGGATACGAATGCGCAGTATAAACTAGGCATTGCATACATCAAAGGGGATGGAGTTCCAAAGGATGAGGAAAAAGGATTATCGCTTATGCGAGGGGCAGTGGAGGCCGGGAACGCTGAGGCAAAGGGAGTTCTAGGTCTTATGTACCTCAGAGGAGAAGGCGTGGCGAAGGATGAGGAGAAAGGATTGTCACTTGTGCGGGAGGCGGCAGAGGCAGGAGACGAGCGGTCACAGAGAATTCTTGCTATGGCATACATGGAGGGAAATGCTGTGGAAAAGGATGTAAGGAAAGCAGTCGAATGGTTTACGAAGGCAGCCGGACAGGGTGCCATAGAAGCGATGAAGGAGTTGGCTTACATATATACAAGTGATCAATACGGGATTCAGGATTCTGAGAAGGGAGTGTATTGGCTGAGGAAAGCAGCTGGGCAAGGAGACGCAGCGTCAAAGTGCGTGTTGGGTCTTATGTTCATCCACGGGAAAGGCGTTGTAAAAGATAGGGAGAAAGGACTGTCGCTTGTGCGAGAGGCGGCAGAGGCAGGAGACGTGCACTCACAGCAAAAACTTGCTACCCTGTACGTAAATGGAGAAATTGTGGAAAAGAATGTAGGGAAAGCAATCGAGTGGTCCACAAAAGCAGCCGAGCAGGATCACGTAGAAGCGATGATGCTTTTAGCTTATGTGTATTTGAGTGATGAGTACGGGATGCGGGATCCTGAGAAGGCTATCTATTGGCTGGAGAAGGCAGCTGGGCAAGGAGACGCGGAAGCAATGGGGAACCTTGGCGTCATGTACATCAATGGAGAGGGCGTTGAGAAAGATAGGGAGAAAGGCCTATCGCTTGTGCGGGAAGCAGCAGAGGCGGGAGACGCACCGTCACAGAAAAATCTCGCTGTTATGTACAGGGACGGAGAAATTGTGGGAGAGGATGTGGGGAAAGCAGTCGAGTGGTTGACGAAAGCAGCCGGGCAGGATCATGCAGAAGCGATGATGCTTTTGGCTGACATGTACGGGAGCGATGAATATGGGATTCAGGACCCCGAGAAGGAAGTGTACTGGTTGAAGAGAGCGGCGGCAGCTGGAGACCTAGAAGCGAAAGAGAAGCTGAAGCACTTCGAAAAATGAGTAAAAGAGGAGAGAGGCTTCCGGAAAAATGAAGAAGATAAAGGGAAAAACTAGCAAGAAGGTCAAAACTGTGGTAAAGTGACGATGAGTCAATGATGTCAAAAAGTCTTGGAAGTGTTTCTCTTCCAATTTTACGGGAAGTTTTTACAACAAACACCATGAAAACAATTCTTATCTCCTTTCTCTTCGTCTCCTTCATAGGCTTGACAGCTGGGGAGGATTTACAGAAATTGCCGCTGCCTGAGCTGGAACAGCAGGCAGAGGCAGGAGGAGCGGAGGCGCAGACCGAGTTAGCGCGCAGGTATGCGTACGGGGAAGGAGTACCGCAGGACTACGAAAAGTGCTACAAGCTGGCTGTTCAGGCGGCTGAGAAAGGAAATGCGCGGGCGATGCGGATGATTTCCACTTGTTATGCGCACGGCATCGGTGGAGTGGAAAGGGATATGCAAAAGGCATTGGAATGGACCAAGCGTGCTGCTGACGCGGGAGATATTGTTTCCTTGGGCAATATTGGAGCGATGTATTATCAGGGCATGGGGGTAGAGCGAGACGAGAAAAAGGGGCTCCAAATGCTTGAGCAAGCGGCAGGGGCAGGAGATGCGGGCGCAAAGAGTAACTTGGCTGTTATATACATCAAAGGGATGGGCGTGACGAAAGATCAGACGAAGGGTGTGGCACTTTTGCGGGAGGCAGAGGAGGCCGGGAGCGCAGAAGCAAGGGGAGTTATAGGCGTCATGTACCTCAAAGGGGAAGGCGTAGA
>CANQSS010000013.1 GCA_947626545.1 uncultured Akkermansia sp.
ATGGTCGCCTACGTGCGCCAATGCGTGGCGCAGAACCGCTCCAACCGCTTGCCGGCGGAGAAGTCTCTGCTGCCGCGCTCCCTGCGCGGGCCTGCGCTGGATATCCTCGCGCTGCGCCTGCTCAAGGCCTACGCCCTGCAAGTGACGGAGCCTCGCAAACTCGCCGCCGAAAAAGCGGCAGAGCTGCTGGAGGATATCGCCAAGAGCAAGCGCCTCGTGCTCGATGAGCAGGGTGAGCTGCCCGGCGACCCCGCCGCCACGCCCGCCATCGTCGCTCCATCCCCCGCCTACGGGAATGACGGCGTCGGCTGGTATCCCTCCCCCGACCCCTTGGAGCCATGAAAACCTCCCCCCAGTATGCGCTGGCGCGCGCTCTCATCGCCTACCTGGACGCGTGCAAAGACCTCGCCGAGCTCAAGGCTGCGGGCAAGCTCTACCTCGCCCCCGCCCCCTTCGACAAGGCGGAGCAGGTAAGCCAGCTCGAGCTTGCCGCCGGGCAGTACGAGGCGATGCTCCTCGTGAGCCCTGCGGGTGTGGAGGCGCCGGCCTCGGCCGAGGCTTCCTTTGCCGGCGTGCTGGGCGTCAATTCCGCCGTGTACGTGCTCACCACGCGCAACCTGGCGGCCCCTGCCGAGCCGACCGGCTGGGAGGACCTCGTGGCCGCGCTGCTGCTCTCCTGGCTGCCCAAACCGGGCATGTTCCCGGTGGAGCGGCCGTGGATCACGCAGGCCATCGAGCTGGATATGGACGCCGCCACCGACTTTCCGAACCACCAGAACCTGCGCGGCATCTGCTACCTCGTGCAGCAGCGCATCAACTACCGCTCCTGGTACTCGCAACTCGCAACTCGTAACTCGTAATTCGCAACTATGGACACGCAACAAGCAGAAAAAGCAGAAAAAGCGGCCGGCATTGTAACCGGCCTGCTCACGGGCTGGGGCATCCCCGGCTCTGTCGCTCGCATCCTCGCCGGTGCGATTATCGGCGCCGTGCTCGCCTGGCTCGCCATCGCGCAGACAGGATGCACGGCCAGTCTCTCCACCACACCCGACGGCTCGCTGCAATATCGCGGCTCTGTCGGCGTTTCCACCGTCACCAAATAACCGACTATGGCCACGCAAAAAAAAACCACCCCATCGGACGCGACCTCTGCGCCGCGTGATACCGCCGCGCCGGAGCCCCAAGTGCTCGTGCGCTTCCTCAAACACACCCAAGTGAGCCAATGCGGCGGCGTGTTTGCCGCGCACTCCACCACCACGCTGCCGCAGACCACGGCGCAAGCCCTCGTGGCGGCAGGCTTCGCCACCATCATCGGCGTGTAAACCCCAACCCAACTCAACCCCACTATGGCACAAACCATCCTCGACAGGCTCGACAGCCACATGTTCCTGGGGGCGAAAGTGTACATCGCCAAAATCGGCGACAAATCCAGCGCCTCCCAGTCCAAACCGATCACCAACTCCTTCCACCCCACGCCGCCCACTAGCTACGATGAGCCGGGGGATTGGACGCTGCTTGGCGCCATTTCCGACGCCAAAGTTCAGACGGACTACGACACCAAGGAGAAGGTGGGGGTGATGGACAACGGCTCCTACTTCACCCAGGAGATAAAAATCGCCAAGAAGAGCAACCTGCAATTTTCCACCTACGACATCGTGCCGGAGGCGCTGCAGATCACCTTCGGCCTGCGCGACAACGCGGATAGCGCGGAGCCTCAGCAGGCTTTCGCCACCTCCAACGGCGGCATCGAGGTGTGGCTCTACCTGGAACTCACGGAGTCCCTGCGCAACACCAACGACCTCGCCACCGTTATGCTGCGCGGCAAGCTCAGCCTGCAAAGCCCGGTGGAGGCCAAGAACGACCTCGCCCAGGCGCAGTACGACCTGGCCATAGCCCCGAACTCGCTCAACATGTACACCGTGCACAACCTCACCAAAATGCAGGGTGAAGCAGATGAGTGATGAGCTTTTTCATTGCCAGACTCTCGGTCACGTACACGCCGGCAGATGGGTCCACTCCCATCTGCCTGGTGCGTGCCGGGCAAGACATCCTGACCGAGCAGCCCGTGCACGAGTGGGATTTGCCGACCGACTCGCGCGATTTTTGCGCGGGCGTGTGGGGCGAAGATGTCCCGACAGGCAACGCCCGTGCGCACCTCTCCCTCTCCATCCTCTACGAAGCTCCCACCATCGCTCAAGCTTTGCTCTACATGCGAGACCGCGAATTTTTGCTCGCAACGCACCGCAGCGGCACGCTCACCATCGAGGAGGCGTACCAGGCAGGCATCCCCGCCATCACAACCACATGGCGAGCCGTTGTCACCGATCTCTCCCCGGCCTCCCTGCTTGCCCCGGATGACGCCGTGAGCGACCCGGACGCACCCTCCGAATCCTTGCGCGGCAAAGCCAATGCCCGATTGCAAGTCGGCTTCACACTCACTCAGCCGGAGATTTCCCGCATTCCCACACAGTCCATCATTCCTGCTTCATGATCACTCCCGTCACAGCATTCCCCCTCTCCCTCAAGGCCGGCCAAAAAGGCACCATCAACCTCAAGTTGACCAGCGGTGCTTCCTACTCGTCCGTGCTTGCCGCCATCTTCGTCAACGGCACCTCCCAGAAGCTCACCTGCTCGTCCTCCGGTGTCATTGAGTTGCCAGCGATGCCCGTCGGCCTGCACCTGCTCGAGGTGCGCGTCGGCTCCGTCTCCGCCATCTACCAGCATGTAGAAGTCCTCCCCACCCCCATCTCGCAGTCTGACCCAGCCAGTGTGCTCTTCGACATTTCGCAAGAGCCCTCCGCCCTGGGGTCCTGGACCATCGAGGGAGGCCGCCAGGGTCCCGCCGGTGCTGCCGGCAAAGACGGCGTCACGTTCACCCCTCACATGTCCAGCGATGGCACCCTCACCTGGACCAACGACGGCAACCTCCCCAACCCGGATCCCGTGTCGCTCATGGGCCCGCAAGGCCCTCCCGGAAAGGATGGCACGAGCAGCAGTGGGGGAGGGACAAGCAGCGGCGGCACAGGCAGCAGCGGCGGCACAGGCAGCGGTGGAGGCAGCACGAGCAGTGGTGGACAGCTTACCTACGAGTGGCAATCGTGGGACGAAGACTACTGGGAAGCTAACTGGGAAGAGCTCATGTCCCCTCATAATGGCTGGATTTGGTTTCGCGACACAGAACCCTATCGCCGGATGAAGATCCTCTACTTCGAGCTCAGCAGAGCGTGGACAAATGGCATGGAGAGGAACTTTTTCTCTCCTGCCGCCATCCAAGCAATGTCGTTTGAAGCGGCCACCGTCCCTTCACAAAAAGAGCTGTATTTGGTCGCCTGGGACAACAGGGAGGGGGAGGAACGATGGAGATACCGATGCTGCTCTAAACTCGTTAAATTCGAGCCTCTGAAGTATGTCGGCAACATGACGTTTGAGTTCGATCCGCCTCTCTTGGTCTACGACAAATCGGCGACGCGTTATGGCATCGTCACGAAGCCTACCTCCGAATGGCCATCAGACAACAGCATCTTTGTGCCTGTTGAGCTCAATGTCTTCGATACCCCTCTCGGGGACGAGAGCTGGGCCCAGGGGGCAGACGGAACTCAGTACTACTTGGTCCCCCGTGGTGTAACGACAGGCAGAAACTATTACATGGCCCCCATCATCCCCGGCACCTAATCCCCCTCATGATCTCCCTCAACATCGATTTTGCGTCCTTGGAAGAGTTGCCCAGATTCTTGCAGCTCGATGCCCGTGATCAGCTCTCCATCCGCATCAGCGCTGCCAACGCTGTGAAGGATAGTGTCGCTGCACGTTTCCGAGCTCGTGAGGGACAATTGTGGTGGCAGCAAGCTGCTCTTAACACTCACCGTGTCCGTTACGGAGACCAGGAGGCTGTCGTTGTTTTCCAGCGCGGTGTGAGGCTCCAGTGGCTGGGGTTGGATCCCAACACTCCCAAGCACGCCAAGCTTCTCTCTATCCCGGCGCGCAAGTCCATCACCGAACAACCCCGAGCCTACAGCAACCTCGTGGCCATTTTTCCTTCGCCGTCTCCCGGCCCTAAGTTGCGCGGCTGGCTAGCAGAAGGAGAGAAGGCTGTAGCCAAGCGCAGGTACAAAGACAAGCCAGCAGGTCGCCAAATCACACGCGCTGTGATTCGCGGTGGTCGCCTCTCCATCTACTTCTCGCTGGTCTCCCACACTTCGCACGTGCCTCATCCGGATGTCGTTCCCTCTGCAGAAGAGCTCTCGGAGGTCGCTCAGCGAGCTGTCAACCGTTTCCTCCTATTGCGAGATCATCAACTCCTCTGATTATGCCCTCTCCACTCGATTACCTCCGACGGAAAAAAAACGTCCCATCAGAGCTTAGCACGCAATATTGGGACACAGTCTCTGTGTGGTTACGAGAACGCGCGTTTTTTATGGCATGCGTGGATAGAGCAGAGACTTTGCAAAAATTCAGGAACACCATCGAAGCTGTGACGTCCGGTGGTATAGGTGCCTCAGAAGCTCGACAGCGCATGCGCGAGTTCCTCGCCGAATCCGGTTATCAGGCTCCACATGGCCAAGAGGGAACAATCAAAGACCTCAGCAGCACGCAACGCCTTAAGCGGAGCATTGACACCAACGTGGCCATGGCTAACGGGTGGGCAACACGACAAGAGCACCTGGGCGATATCCTTCACCCAGCTCAAAAGTTGTATCGTTTTATGCCTGCTCGCCAGCCTCGCGACTGGGAAACTCGCTGGGAAAATGCAGCAAAATCCGTCAACTGGGAGGGCGTCGCTCGGAATGGCGAAATGATAGCCCTCACGACTTCCCCCATTTGGAAGGCTCTCTCACGCTTTGGTCAGCCTTATCCCCCCTTTGATTTTGGCTCCCACATGAGTGTGCAGTTGGTGTCCCTTGAAGAGTGCATCAATATCAACCTCGTGGAAGACCCCAAAGCTCTACGAGAAGAAATGGAAGCCGCTCGCAGCTCGTTCAACGAAGGAGTGGAGGTCGATGCGAGTGGATGGTCAAAAGACATCTGCGAGGAAATCGCAAAGCAGCTTCAGGGCCTCGCCGAACTCAAAGATGGAGTATTGCGCATGCTGGACCCTAACGGCACAACAGTTTACCCCCCTGAAAAGTTGGCCGAAGTCCTCTCTGATCCTCTTCCCGCAGGTATTCCCAACCTCGAATTTCAAGCCCTCAAAGACTGGATCGAGGATAGTAGCCGGTTCGATCCTTGGACAAAAGAAGAAATCAAAATAGCTAAAAAAGAAAAAGAAAAAGGATTAAAAAATTCTGAGGGCAAGAAGGTCTCGCAAGACGAAAAGGAAGCTTTGTCTCGTGTGATCAATCGTAGCGAGTGCTTCAAGTCTAGCGAATTTTTGAAAAGAGGTTTGTGCAAAGGCTCTAAATCAGAGCTCCTCTCTTTGGTTGACGAACTAGAGAAAAAAGGTTACTACCAAGCGAGACCGGGGAAGGTTGCGGATTCTTGGACACTGAGTGATAGGGCCGCCGATCAATATGCTAGCAATACCCCTTGGCAGATCAAACTTATCTGCACGAAACACACGAGCGCAAGAAACCTTGCCCCTCTCTACAGCGTAGTTAAACCTCAATCAAGCAACCCTACAAAACCTCTTTCTACTGAAGCGGAACTTCTCATACCGGGAAACGTCCGTCTATATATCAAAAAAATCATCCGGGAAAATCTAAACCCAGGAATGAGGATCACCATTTATTGCAAAGAGGAGGATTAGCTCATGTCAATGCTTCCTTGGACACCCATTTTTTGCTGCTTTTTCACAATCCGCCATTGGTGCGGGATGAGAAGGCATTTTTGCATTTCGATTCCACTCTGCCTCTCTCTCGTACAAGCGTTGCCAGTATTTGTATCGCTCCGTTTGTTTTCCTTTCACCGCCTCCGCAAACTCACTTGGCGTCTCATGCAAACGGCGTTTGGCAACTTTGGATGGTTTTCCTTTCATTTCTAACGTTAAACCACTTTTTTCTCTGAAAGTCAATCTAAAAAACATTTGCTATGGCTGACGGTCAAAAAACTGAAATTATTGCAACCCTATCTACGCGCTACGACGGCAAGGGTGCTGCGGATGCCAAGCGGGATCTGGAGGACCTTGCAGCGGCGCAGCAAGAGGCCAACAAGCCCGCTGCAAGCGGTGCGCAAACGGTCGCACCAGCTCAAGAGAGCCTACCTGCCGCAACGGGGCGCGACCGGGAAATCCAAAAAAGCGAGCTGCTCAAAAAAGCCATGCAGCTCGAAACGCTCACGCGGCGTGAACTGCGCGCAGAAATCGTGCGCCTCACCAGCGCGCTCAAAAGCTCTGCTGCCGCCGGAAATACCGAGCAATACGCCAGACTCAAGCGTGAGCTTGAGGGTGCGAAGCAAGCGATGGAACGACTCAACACGGCCAGCAACATGAGCACGGCAGCCCTCGCCGGGCAAGCGCTCACGGGCATGAATATGGCCAACTCAATCAGCTCGCTGGCGGAGAAGGCGCACACAGGCACGCTGAAGGTGGGTGACTTGACCAACGGTGTGATCGGCCTCACAATGGCGATGAAGGCAGGGCTCGGTCCCATCGGCCTCGTGATGATGGCTGTGCAGGGCTTGCAGCTCGCGTGGGATTCGTACCAAGAAGCGCAGAAGGCCGCCGTGCGTGAGCAAGACAGGCAAGCCAAAATCGCGCGAGATTATGCCGAGGGTCAGCGTGCCTGGCGAGCAAAAATTGACGAGCGCGATGCGGCCGATCGCAAGGTGCGCGTAGCCGCCATGAAGCAGCAACTCCAGCAGGAAGCGGAGGCGCAAGAAGAGGCGCTCAACAACGATCGCAAGTCGCACGAGCAGATCCGCAAGATGGACGAGATCGAGGACCAGCGCAAGATTGCCAATATCCGCACGCGCCTGGATACGCAGCTCAAAATCATCGCGGAGGAGGAGAGAGCCGGAGAGCTCACCTCGAAGCAGGCTGCCGACAAGTCTCGAGCTGCTGAGGATGCCGCACAGGCCGAAATTGACGCGGCCGAGATAGCCTCCCTGCAACGCCAAAAGTCCGAGCACGAAGTCAACATGCAGTCGGCCAAGGATGCTGCGGATGCCCTCAAGCAGCAGCTCGACGCACAGCTCACTCCGTACGAGGCGTTGCTCAACTCGGACCTCCCGACGCCGGAAGAGTACCAGGCCCTCATCTCACGCGTCGAGGCTGGGCTTGGCACCGCCGAGGATGAGCGCAAGGACGATGAGCTTGACCGCAAGACGAAGCTGATCGCGGAGCAGATGGCCAAGGCCGGAATCTACATCGGCTCGTCGGCAAGCGAGGTGATCAACTGGCTCGGTGAACTCAAGCAGATCCGTTCCGAGACCCAGAAGCTCATCGACAGCTACGAGCAACAAGCGACGGATTCGCAGAGGGCCTTGGAGCTGGACGATCAGGAGATCGCGGCCAAGCGCGATCAACTGGAGGTGACCAAGGCTGCAACCGCTGCCAACCGCGAGACAGAGGACGCTGCACGCCTCCGTGAGTCCATCGCGAAGTCCCTCGGTGATCTCGACCAGCGCTACAAGGTCTCGCGCTCATATGCCCAGCAGAGCACGGGCACGGAGGCTGCTCGGATTGAGGCAGATCGCCAGGCACTTAAGGAGCGCCGGCAGGAGCTGCTGCGCATGAAGCGCACACCGAATTTGCCCAAGGACATGTACGATCAAATCAACGCGGCTCTTAAGGCGACCAACGACGAGATCCGGGGCATGCAAGCTGAGTTTTCGCGCGCGCGCGTGGGTGCGCAGAAGTCGCTCCGAAATTGGCAGCCGCCGGACCTCAAGACCTCCAACAAGACCCTGTCCGGCAACCTCAAGGCGATGGAGCAAGCCTACGCCCAAGCCGCCAAGCGCATGGAGCGTGCTGCCGCCCGCGGCGATGACCAGGGC
Organism: uncultured Akkermansia sp.; assembly: GCA_947626545.1. Lineage (GTDB taxonomy): Bacteria > Verrucomicrobiota > Verrucomicrobiia > Verrucomicrobiales > Akkermansiaceae > Akkermansia. The sequence goes on from CANQSS010000013.1 coordinate 7,930, forward strand.
ATGGAGCGCGCGAAAAAAACGATGGCCGGCCTCGGTGCGAAAATCGAGGAGATCACGGGCAACACCGGCAAGATGCTCGCCGAGTACCAAGCCAATATCGCTGCCGCCACGAAAATCCGACTTGGAGCCAAGGGCGACGGCCTCACGGCTGACCAGGCGCAAGCCAACAAGGTGCGCCGCGAATTCGGTCTCAATGACCGTTTCAAGGGGCGAAAGCAAAGGACCGTGCGCCGTGACGGCGACTTGGACGAAGAGACCGATCGCCGGAAGTCCACGCCCTCTCCCTTCCGCCAACGCCAGCAGCGCCAGCCCGCCCAGCCGCAGACAGCTAAGGCCCCCGACATGCAGCCGGCCACCAAGGCAGCAACCGATGCCGCCAACAACACGGAGCAACTCACCCAGCAGGTGCAGCAGCTCACCTCGGCGCTGACGCAGCTCGCCAGCGCTTCCGGCCAGCTCGGCAGCTCGACGTCCTCCGCCATTAAGGCCGTGCAGCAACAAGTCGCCAAGATTCAACAGCAAATCGCCTCCATCAAAACACGCCTGTAAAGTCATGCCCACCGTCATCCTCGATACCTCCAACCTCGCTGCTGAGGGCCTCACCGCCTGCACGCTCAGCCAATCCGCACTAGGGGGCTCCACGCTCTCCCTCGAACTCGCAGGCGATTTTCTCCCGAGCAAATTTGCCGACATGCAGCCCATCGCGCTGTTGCACGGAGGGAAGGTGCTCTTCAACGGCCGCATCACGTCCATCGCTTTCGCCAATGAGGGAGGAGTCCGACGGTGGGCCATCGAGGTGCAGGACTACTGGTACCTCTTCGACAACCAGCCGGCCGCCGCCCAACTTGCGGAAATCAAGCAGCAGCAGCAAGCAGGCAGTTCCTCCCTGCGTAAAGCGCTGAGCAATATGACCCGCTCCTGGGCCGATCTGTCGAGGCACATCCAGATTTCCACCGGAGGTGGGTGGACCTGCGACGCTTCCGGCAATCCCCTCAGCTCCGGCCGAGTGCACATCGACGTGAGCAAGGCCAACTACTCCCTCACCCCGACTATCGCGCGAGATCGCGTGTACACCACCAGCGAGCTCTTGCGGATGATGAGCGAATGCAACCCGGATTGCCTCTTCATCTCCGGCCACAACGGCACGATCTCCGTGCAATCCTTTGCCCGGCTCTCCTCCCTCTCTCTACCCCTCTCTTCCCTCACCTCCGCTCAGCTCTCCCCCGACAGTCGCGACAAGCCAACCGGCGTCTGCGTCACCCTCGCACTACAAAATTCCGAGACCGGCCTCGGCCCGATGTACTACCGCACCTACCCGCAGGGCGTCTCGCTGGAGAGCACAGGCCTGCGCGTTTTTTCAGCCACGGTCTCCGTCTCCGGGTCCATTGCCTCCAACTTCATCACCGCCGCTCTCAACCACCTCTACAACCAGGCGGTGGCGTGGTATACGGCCGTGAAACCTCTTCAGCACGTCGGCAGCGTGTCCACCAAGCTCTCAAACTTCCCGACAGGAGCCGATTCCCCACTGGGCAAGAGACTTGCCATCACCGGCGGTCCCTCAGAGTGGGGCTCCATGTTCGCTCCGGTCTCCGCGGTGGATTGGGACTTTTTCACCGGCGATGTTACGCTCACCCTCGGCAAGGACGTAGCCGAGCCGATGCTCCATGAAATCGAGCCGGATGAGTTGAGCGGCGGAGGCGGCGAAGAATCGATGGACTCCGAGGCTAGCGATCACTCGCGCAGCGCTTCGGCGAGCGCATCGCAGAGTACGTCTGAGAGCATGAGCGCCACATTCTCGCAGAGCTCCAGCCAGAGCAGCGACCTTTCCTTCAGCATCGATGGCAGCGAGGACCAGAGCGAGAGTAAGACAGCGAGCCAGACGGCGAGCCATTCCGAAAGCATCGACTTCTCCTCGTGCATCCAGGAGAGCAAGTCCGATGTCTGTGACTGCCGCTCAAATTGGACCAAGGCCCAGAACAAGATCAACGAGATTATCTCCACTGTCAACCGGCACAGCGAGTACTTCACGGATACGCTGCACCCGCAAATAGAGCCGGTGGAGTTCGTCAACGGCGACCTCCCCGTGCCCGTCTTTTTCACGCTACCCGATATCGATTGAGCCATGTTCGACGCCACCATCACGCTGCCGCCTCCGCCTCCCCGCCGCAAGCCCGTTGCAGGGTCCCTGCGGCCCCCCGGCAACCCGTATTTCCCGCTGCCCCTGGGCTGCAAGCGGCTCCTCGTCCTTTCCAACGTGGAGGCTGGGTTCAGGCTTCCACCGCTGCAGGACGGCGATTGCCTCATCCATTTCAACAGGGCCAAGCATTTCCAGCAGGCGTTGGAGCTCGGCCGTTTTCGCGAGCGTGTGCGCCATGTGCTGTTCGTTCGCGGCGAGGATGCGGAGGCAGGGCTGTTTTTCTGGCCGCCGGCGCTCAAGGGCTTCAGCGCGGTGGTCACCATTCGGGCGCACCAATACAACCACCTGCCGTGGTGGACGGAGTACCGCAAGGCCGGGGGAGCCAACCCGTCGAGCGGGTTCGCGATTGCCAATTTACTTCGGCATTATCACCCGACGCTGCCGATCTGGCTCGTTGGTTTTTCGCCGGGCACCAACGCCTCTTTTCGCGCGCCGGTGCACCAGTGGTCGGTGGAGGCTGCATGGCTCGCCGCCGGGCAAGGGGAGTTCCGGCTCTACCCGCTGGAGGTCGCGCCGCCCAAACCCATCGCCGACCTCCGGCTGCGCCTGCTCATTTGCACGTGCAAGCGCTACCGCGACCGGCGTGACGCCCAGCGCGCGACCTGGCTCACCCGGCTTCCCGGCTGGGTCTCCTACACGTACTTCATGGGTGGGGAGGAACCTCCCGATCCCGACGAGACGGATGTGCTGTGGCTGCCCGGCGTGGACGACTCCTACCTCGGGCTGCCCACCAAGGTGATGGCGGCCTTCGCGGAGTCGGCCAAGGATGACTCATGGACCTGGATCGGCAAGCTCGACGACGACGCCTACCTGGTGCCGGAGCGCCTGCTGCCGGTGCTCCAACCGCCTGCCGAGTTTGTAGGCCGTGCCCGCCGCGGTGGCAAGTGGGCTCCCGGTGGCCCCGGCTACTTCATGACCCGCCCGGTGTTGACTGACCTGCTGGCTCACGCTGACCAGGTGCCTCCGACGGGGGCTGAGGACTACCAGATCACCGGGTTCATCGCCCAGCTCGGGCACAAGATGACTGACTGCCGCGCGCTGCTGCCCTACCGCTCGGAGGGGTTCCCGACCCCCGACAACGACGCCATTTGCACCTCCAACATTTTGCCGGAGATGATGCTCTCTCACTTCCCGGCCATGCCCCCGGACGCTCGGACCACGGTGCACCAGATTTGGGTCGGCAACCCCCTCCCGGACAATCTCGCCAAGTGGGTCGAGGGTATCCGCAGTGGCGCGACGGCCGCCGGATGGGAGCACCGTCTCTGGGACTGGCCGGCCCTCCGCGACCACTTCGCCAAGGACCCGCTGACCCCATCCCTCGCCACCCTCATGGAGCTTGCCCCGGAGCCGCGCACCTATGGACTCGTTTCGGACTACTACCGCTTCGCCCTGCTTGCCGAGCCCTTCGGCGCCGGCACCATGTACCTGGACACCGACTTCGTGCTCGACGGTCCCTGGCCGGAGCTCCCCACCGAGGCCGACCTCTACCTCATGACCGAGCGCACCAACACCAACTTCCGGGCCTCCGGCGCCTTCTGGCTCCCACCGCGGCACTCCAACGCCCCCTTCGCCACCGCCCTGCAAGCCCTCCGCAAGCGCTTTGCAGAGGTCTTTCCGTCTCCCCTCACCGCCGACGCCATCAACCGCGTATACGCCCACACCTCCGTGCTCAACATCTTCGGCCCCCACTTCCTGCGCCGCATCCCCTACCGCCAATGGGACGCCAACCTCGTCCGCGCTGCCTTCTTCCCCTACGCCCTCCTCTCCCACTCCACCTGGCACATCCCCTCCCGACTCTACCACTTCGCCACCGCCGCCTGGTCCCACATTCCCTCAACTACCTAGCACATCCCCCTCACTTCCCCCCGCGCGATACACCGTCGCCTCCTCACGGAGGCGTGAGTTGAAACTGCATTATGTCGGGATATAGAAGAGATTACAGCATGGTCGCCTCCTCACGGAGGCGTGAGTTGAAACTTGTTATGCGATCTACGAGAGGCAAGAAGATAACGTCGCCTCCTCACGGAGGCGTGAGTTGAAACTCTACCTGTCGCATGATGACGCCACCGCGGGTGAGTCGCCTCCTCACGGAGGCGTGAGTTGAAACAGCTCGGTGGCGTAAATGGAGCGCTCCGCCATTTGTCGCCTCCTCACGGAGGCGTGAGTTGAAACACGGAGCTTCGCAAGCGCCATCTCTCGCTCGTCGGTCGCCTCCTCACGGAGGCGTGAGTTGAAACGCGCGCCACTGAGCAGCAGCTCTCTGCACCCCCGGTCGCCTCCTCACGGAGGCGTGAGTTGAAACCCCTGTTGCCGCCGGGGGCGCCGCCGGTGGTGCAGTCGCCTCCTCACGGAGGCGTGAGTTGAAACTATCGGGGGGCGCTGTCGATCAATAAGGATGCGAAGTCGCCTCCTCACGGAGGCGTGAGTTGAAACGGCTATGCTTTGAAAGTTGGCTTGGGTCCGGTGGGGTCGCCTCCTCACGGAGGCGTGAGTTGAAACCTTCATCGGTGAGCTGTGAATAGTCCACTCGGTAGGGTCGCCTCCTCACGGAGGCGTGAGTTGAAACAAGAAAATTTTTGCAAAAAAAATCATGAAGGCTCGCGTCGCCTCCTCACGGAGGCGTGAGTTGAAACCACGATGTAGCGGCCCACAATGTTGCTGGGCCTCGTCGCCTCCTCACGGAGGCGTGAGTTGAAACGCAAAAACTAACGCTCGCAACCTCGAAACGGCATGTCGCCTCCTCACGGAGGCGTGAGTTGAAACGAGCACGAGGGAGACATGTTCCAGCATGCGCTTGCGTCGCCTCCTCACGGAGGCGTGAGTTGAAACTTGAGAGAATCCCGAAATATCGCGAGCCTCGCTTGTCGCCTCCTCACGGAGGCGTGAGTTGAAACAACCGCCCGCGCCGTAGCTCTTCCAACAGCCCCCGGTCGCCTCCTCACGGAGGCGTGAGTTGAAACTCTCAATGCGCTCCATGGCCTCCTCAACGAGCCAGTCGCCTCCTCACGGAGGCGTGAGTTGAAACTTTCGATGGCGGGTTCAGATTCCACGAACGACCCGTCGCCTCCTCACGGAGGCGTGAGTTGAAACTCCCGCATAGCGTCACCCAACGTTTGCGAGAGGTCGTCGCCTCCTCACGGAGGCGTGAGTTGAAACTTCCATTTTTCGTGAAGCATCATTGGGGAGATAGTCGCCTCCTCACGGAGGCGTGAGTTGAAACTCCGGGGCTTCCGGGGCTTGCCCGTCGCCGATAGTCGCCTCCTCACGGAGGCGTGAGTTGAAACCTTGGCGTCCTTAATTTTTTCCTCCGTCGTTTTCGTCGCCTCCTCACGGAGGCGTGAGTTGAAACTCGCTCGGTGTGAACTCGGGAAAATCGGCTATCAGTCGCCTCCTCACGGAGGCGTGAGTTGAAACTTTCGATGGCGGGTTCAGATTCCACGAACGACCCGGTCGCCTCCTCACGGAGGCGTGAGTTGAAACATTGTGGGCGATGGGGAGAAGCTGGAGGATGAGGTCGCCTCCTCACGGAGGCGTGAGTTGAAACGTGTCAAATATCTCCTTCGGATCAGAGGTTACGCCGTCGCCTCCTCACGGAGGCGTGAGTTGAAACTTCGAGGGGAAAGAAAAGGGGAAAGCTATCAACAAGGTCGCCTCCTCACGGAGGCGTGAGTTGAAACTTCTCCATCTCCGCCGCCCTCTTATCGGCCTCTTGTCGCCTCCTCACGGAGGCGTGAGTTGAAACTCTTGAAGGTTGAATATGAATACGATTCTAAAAAAGTCGCCTCCTCACGGAGGCGTGAGTTGAAACGTCACCACCTGTGCTCGTATGCGCGAAAGGATTGTCGCCTCCTCACGGAGGCGTGAGTTGAAACAGGTTGATGGTCGTTGCTGTGTTGGGGTAAGCCAGTCGCCTCCTCACGGAGGCGTGAGTTGAAACCAACGGTGCCGACGCCGGCGTGGGAGGCGAAGAAGTCGCCTCCTCACGGAGGCGTGAGTTGAAACTTCGTCTTGCGTTTCACCTCGAGGATTTGCGCAGTCGCCTCCTCACGGAGGCGTGAGTTGAAACGTACGGGCAAGACTTCCACTCGTCGCGAAGCTCCTGTCGCCTCCTCACGGAGGCGTGAGTTGAAACTGCCGAGGGATAAAAGTAGTTTGGAAGGTGACAAGTCGCCTCCTCACGGAGGCGTGAGTTGAAACCGATGGGATAGAGAGTAGGAGAGTGCAGGAACGGTCGCCTCCTCACGGAGGCGTGAGTTGAAACATCCCGGATGATGAAGAAGATGAATGAAGTTGACCGTCGCCTCCTCACGGAGGCGTGAGTTGAAACTGTTTCCGGCGTAGTCCGTGTGGAAATTGGGCACCGTCGCCTCCTCACGGAGGCGTGAGTTGAAACGCAATCAGCCTCCTTGCGGTTGCATCACCGGCTTGTCGCCTCCTCACGGAGGCGTGAGTTGAAACCGGAAAAGCTTGTACGAGTAAACGTTGAACGTCGTCGCCTCCTCACGGAGGCGTGAGTTGAAACGATCTCTTCCCCCGCGCGCAAAATACGCACTACACCGTCGCCTCCTCACGGAGGCGTGAGTTGAAACAACTCCAGCAAGGTCTATGTATCGTACGAAGATAGTCGCCTCCTCACGGAGGCGTGAGTTGAAACTGCGTTTTCGTCAGTGAGCTTGTCGACGATTGTTGTCGCCTCCTCACGGAGGCGTGAGTTGAAACTGATCTCTTCCCCCGCGCGCAAAATACGCACTAGTCGCCTCCTCACGGAGGCGTGAGCTGAAACCACCTTGACGGAATACCACGAAACAATCGCCGCTTGTCGCCTCCTCACGGAGGCGTGAGTTGAAACTTTACCACCTCATGCGGTTCACGCGCCAGCTCTCGTCGCCTCCTCACGGAGGCGTGAGTTGAAACTGTCGAGAGGGTGTCCCACGACGTCGTCAGTCCAGTCGCCTCCTCACGGAGGCGTGAGTTGAAACCACTCGTCGCGAAGCTCCTTCCACGCCGCGCGCGGTCGCCTCCTCACGGAGGCGTGAGTTGAAACTTGCGGCTGTGACACAGCTTGAGCAAATCGATGGTCGCCTCCTCACGGAGGCGTGAGTTGAAACTATCTCGTCCGGTTCCAACTCCAAGTTCGTGGGGTCGCCTCCTCACGGAGGCGTGAGTTGAAACGTTTGCTGTTTCTCTTTGCGGTGCTTGTCCGGGTCGTCGCCTCCTCACGGAGGCGTGAGTTGAAACGGTTGAATGGCTTTGTTTCTCCGTGGTGTGAGTGTCGCCTCCTCACGGAGGCGTGAGTTGAAACATCAACTCTTCCGGGCGTATTCCCGCAAACAAGAGTCGCCTCCTCACGGAGGCGTGAGTTGAAACCGTGATGGAGAGCGCGAATCGCGTGAGCAGCCTCGTCGCCTCCTCACGGAGGCGTGAGTTGAAACGCCGGGAAGTGGCTCGGGGGCTTCATGGGCGGCGGGCCGCCTCCTCACGGAGGCGTGAGTTGAAACCGTACCAGGCCATGTTGACCGGTGCAGTCGGGGAGTCGCCTCCTCACGGAGGCGTGAGTTGAAACTGGCTTTGCTAATTCACACCGCATGCCGATGAGGGTCGCCTCCTCACGGAGGCGTGAGTTGAAACTGCGCATGCCAACGAGCAATGCAAGGGCCGTCTGTCGCCTCCTCACGGAGGCGTGAGTTGAAACGTGCTGAAGCGGGATGGGGAGGCGATTTCGTGGGCGGTCGCCTCCTCACGGAGGCGTGAGTTGAAACGCGTTCAGAGCGATATTCCACGCCCACTGCAACGCGTCGCCTCCTCACGGAGGCGTGAGTTGAAACAATGGCTGGGCGTGAGTTGTCAAGTAAAAATGCGGTCGCCTCCTCACGGAGGCGTGAGTTGAAACCCTGAATTGCGTCCACGCGTGTATTCGCCGGTCGGTCGCCTCCTCACGGAGGCGTGAGTTGAAACTCACAGATGCCCGTGGCGGCGGACATCGTCGCCCGTCGCCTCCTCACGGAGGCGTGAGTTGAAACTTTTCCGGCTCGTCGCCGCCTCCGAGTCCCACCTGTCGCCTCCTCACGGAGGCGTGAGTTGAAACACAAAATCTCTCGAGCTTTCAGGAGAGAGTATCGGTCGCCTCCTCACGGAGGCGTGAGTTGAAACTTGCGGTCGCCTGTGTGGCAGGCATCGCACTCTTGTCGCCTCCTCACGGAGGCGTGAGTTGAAACCTGGGCAATCCCGGAAGCGTGATGATAGCTCTGAGTCGCCTCCTCACGGAGGCGTGAGTTGAAACTCACCCGTTTACGGCAACTTCGGGTAAACGGGTGGTCGCCTCCTCACGGAGGCGTGAGTTGAAACTGCATGCTGAGCTTGCCCCAGAGCGTGATCTGCGCAAGTCGCCTCCTCACGGAGGCGTGAGTTGAAACTGGTCATGGTCATTTTGTGACGGTTGAGACCCCGACGTCGCCTCCTCACGGAGGCGTGAGTTGAAACGGCTTGCGCGGCGGCGGCAGTGAGACCATCCCCCTGTCGCCTCCTCACGGAGGCGTGAGTTGAAACTTTGCGATTATGGCTCGCTGTTGAGCGGCTTTGGAGTCGCCTCCTCACGGAGGCGTGAGTTGAAACGGGCTGCTCAGCGATGCCTTGCGCGATGAGCTAGTCGCCTCCTCACGGAGGCGTGAGTTGAAACGACCCCTCCACATCCCGTGACCTGCGCGTGGGCATGTCGCCTCCTCACGGAGGCGTGAGTTGAAACTTCGCCCGCGGATCCTTGCCCGGCTCAGCCCCGTCGCCTCCTCACGGAGGCGTGAGTTGAAACTGCCGCTTCCCGCGTGAGGCCGAGTGGCTCGAAATCGTCGCCTCCTCACGGAGGCGTGAGTTGAAACCCAGGTCGTTCTCAGCGTCGAGAGGTCAGCTGCCAGTCGCCTCCTCACGGAGGCGTGAGTTGAAACACTTGACGCGCACGGCCCGCGAAAATGCCAACGGGGTCGCCTCCTCACGGAGGCGTGAGTTGAAACTCTTTGAGAGTTGATTGAGATGATGATCGAGTCGCGTCGCCTCCTCACGGAGGCGTGAGTTGAAACTGATGAGATGGCGAAGAAGACGGTGCTGAAGAGGGTCGCCTCCTCACGGAGGCGTGAGTTGAAACAGAGGAAGGATGCTGTGGCGTGTATCCAGGAGCTGTCGCCTCCTCACGGAGGCGTGAGTTGAAACTCGAAAAACTTCGCCTGCCCCACCGGCCGCCAGAGTCGCCTCCTCACGGAGGCGTGAGTTGAAACGCCGGTGTGGGGGGCGGAGGCGGCTGGGACGCCGGTCGCCTCCTCACGGAGGCGTGAGTTGAAACTAAGGTCAACAATCGGCAACCCCTCATCCTCCGGCAGGTCGCCTCCTCACGGAGGCGTGAGTTGAAACTTCGATATTTTGCATTGTGTTTTCATATCCGTATCGTCGCCTCCTCACGGAGGCGTGAGTTGAAACATGTGGGGCAGGCGACGAGGGGTGAGCTGGAGAGGTCGCCTCCTCACGGAGGCGTGAGTTGAAACTTCCTCAATCAAAATGCTATCGAGGATGATGTCGCGTCGCCTCCTCACGGAGGCGTGAGTTGAAACTCCGACTGGTCTGCAAGGGTTGGGCGGGGCCTGGTCGCCTCCTCACGGAGGCGTGAGTTGAAACACGATGCGGAGGCGGAAAGGCGCATGGTTGCTAAGCGGTCGCCTCCTCACGGAGGCGTGAGTTGAAACCACGACGTCTCGCGGGAAACGCGCGCCGTCAGATGGTCGCCTCCTCACGGAGGCGTGAGTTGAAACCGGTGGAGCGCGCCGGATTCAGCGACGAAGAGAGTCGCCTCCTCACGGAGGCGTGAGTTGAAACGGCGAGGTTTGCGGATAATGTGCGGAGTGTGGTGGTCGCCTCCTCACGGAGGCGTGAGTTGAAACTAAGGGGTATGGGGAATGGGCGCTGGCTGCGTGGTCGCCTCCTCACGGAGGCGTGAGTTGAAACCTTGGGGTGTGGGAGAAGGAGGAGAGTGGGGATAGGGTCGCCTCCTCACGGAGGCGTGAGTTGAAACTGCGGAGAGTGGGAGTAAGATGCAGGAGGAGCAGAGTCGCCTCCTCACGGAGGCGTGAGTTGAAACTGCGTAAGACCAATGCACCGTCTGAGCTACGCTCGTCGCCTCCTCACGGAGGCGTGAGTTGAAACGTCTTGCTGATCTCGAGCCGGTGCGGCGTGTTGTGGTCGCCTCCTCACGGAGGCGTGAGTTGAAACTAAGGGGTATGGGGAATGGGCGCTGGCTGCGTGGGTCGCCTCCTCACGGAGGCGTGAGTTGAAACTAAGTTTACGGCCCATCAGGCTGCGGAGAGGTTTGTCGCCTCCTCACGGAGGCGTGAGTTGAAACTTTTGGGGCGAACGAGCGTTGGATTTGCTGGCTGGTCGCCTCCTCACGGAGGCGTGAGTTGAAACTCGCAGTCCGGGATGGAGAGCGACGCTTTCGGTTGTCGCCTCCTCACGGAGGCGTGAGTTGAAACTGCAGGGTCAGCGAGAGAGCAAGAGTTTAACTCTGTCGCCTCCTCACGGAGGCGTGAGTTGAAACGCAATCACTGCCATGCTGACGGACAGCAGCGAGGTCGCCTCCTCACGGAGGCGTGAGTTGAAACTTTTGGAAAATGGCTCGACTCATACCAAAAGCAAGTCGCCTCCTCACGGAGGCGTGAGTTGAAACGTCCAGGAGAGCACACCCTCGCTGGACATGTGAGTCGCCTCCTCACGGAGGCGTGAGTTGAAACCCTGACCAACCCCAGCTCGCGCTCTTCGAGCTATCGTCGCCTCCTCACGGAGGCGTGAGTTGAAACACGATGAAAGAAGACCTGATAACTATTGACACGAAGGTCGCCTCCTCACGGAGGCGTGAGTTGAAACCTCGCTCGAGGCCTGGAGCTCATCCGCCTTTTTGTCGCCTCCTCACGGAGGCGTGAGTTGAAACAACGCGAGGCTTGTGACGTCCACCCGGAAGCCCGGTCGCCTCCTCACGGAGGCGTGAGTTGAAACACCCAGCGGCTCAGCGTCACCTCGGTGATGCCTGGTCGCCTCCTCACGGAGGCGTGAGTTGAAACTGTGCGCTGCGGGACGTGCCGCTGCCCGGGGAAGTCGCCTCCTCACGGAGGCGTGAGTTGAAACTCACCGCCTCGCAAGGGGTTCGTGATGGACGGGAGGTCGCCTCCTCACGGAGGCGTGAGTTGAAACTTACGCTGTTCCGCGGCGGGGAGAATCAGCTTGCTGGTCGCCTCCTCACGGAGGCGTGAGTTGAAACACCCAGCGGCTCAGCGTCACCTCGGTGATGCCTGGTCGCCTCCTCACGGAGGCGTGAGTTGAAACTGCTACCAGATCCTACGACGGTGGTAGTGCATCGTCGCCTCCTCACGGAGGCGTGAGTTGAAACAATTTCTGCCCGACACTGAGGGTATGCAGCGCATGTCGCCTCCTCACGGAGGCGTGAGTTGAAACGACCGCTACAACGAGAGACGCTACTCCCGCCCCGGTCGCCTCCTCACGGAGGCGTGAGTTGAAACGCAGCATCGAGGGTGAAGAGGATCGCGTGCATGCTGTCGCCTCCTCACGGAGGCGTGAGTTGAAACTTCTTACCCCTTCCTAGACTGGCTGCGTGCGCAAGTCGCCTCCTCACGGAGGCGTGAGTTGAAACTTCTTACCCCTTCCTAGACTGGCTGCGTGCGCAAGTCGCCTCCTCACGGAGGCGTGAGTTGAAACTGGAGTTATTCTGAGGCCTTTTTGCGCGGCTTGCGGTCGCCTCCTCACGGAGGCGTGAGTTGAAACGAAAAACGCTTGACGCAAGCAAAAACTTGCGATAGTCGCCTCCTCACGGAGGCGTGAGTTGAAACGCGTACCTCAACGCCGGAGACACCGCCGATTACAGTCGCCTCCTCACGGAGGCGTGAGTTGAAACGAGAGTTACGACATCCGGGAGCTCATACCAACGGTCGCCTCCTCACGGAGGCGTGAGTTGAAACCGCCGAAAAGTGGGGTGAAATGAATATCGTCGATGGTCGCCTCCTCACGGAGGCGTGAGTTGAAACTTTTTCGCCCTGTCAACACCAAAATTTTTTCCAGTCGCCTCCTCACGGAGGCGTGAGTTGAAACTTTGACTGGCAAATGGCCGCAGATGCCCACGGAGGTCGCCTCCTCACGGAGGCGTGAGTTGAAACGCCCAAAATACAACAACCATGAAGGAAAGTTGTCGTCGCCTCCTCACGGAGGCGTGAGTTGAAACGAGGGCATCCACCATCATGTCAAATGCGATCGCGGTCGCCTCCTCACGGAGGCGTGAGTTGAAACTTGAGACGGTTTGGGAGACGCTGGCGCGGCTGGAGTCGCCTCCTCACGGAGGCGTGAGTTGAAACACCGAAGGCGCAGAGAAAAGTCTATGACAACTTGTCGCCTCCTCACGGAGGCGTGAGTTGAAACTTACTGATTGTCGTCTGCTGGGTCATTTTCTTGAGTCGCCTCCTCACGGAGGCGTGAGTTGAAACTCCGTGAGAAAAAAGGAGCTATGAGAATTGCAATCGTCGCCTCCTCACGGAGGCGTGAGTTGAAACCGCGGGTACGCCGCAGCCTCACCCCGCTCATGGTCGTCGCCTCCTCACGGAGGCGTGAGTTGAAACCCGGCGGTGTGGGGACTGGCAAGACGTTTCTTGCGGTCGCCTCCTCACGGAGGCGTGAGTTGAAACATTGTTTATTCATAATGAATGGCCCGTCGGGTGAGTCGCCTCCTCACGGAGGCGTGAGTTGAAACGGACACCGCTGTACCAGTGGGGCGTGGAGGCAGGTCGCCTCCTCACGGAGGCGTGAGTTGAAACCCCTGCTGCCGCCGGGCGCGCCGCCGGTGGTACAGTCGCCTCCTCACGGAGGCGTGAGTTGAAACTCCCTGCTGCCGCCGGGCGCGCCGCCGGTGGTGCAGTCGCCTCCTCACGGAGGCGTGAGTTGAAACTCATGCAACTGCGGGGGACGCGGAAGAGAAGTTGTCGCCTCCTCACGGAGGCGTGAGTTGAAACCTCCGGCCGGCATGTAGCATATCGCCTCCGGCAGTCGCCTCCTCACGGAGGCGTGAGTTGAAACTGACTCTCCTCATGCCCGCCGAGGAGGTCGAGAAGTCGCCTCCTCACGGAGGCGTGAGTTGAAACTCATCGTTGAATATAAGTTCGATTCGTTTGTCCGTCGCCTCCTCACGGAGGCGTGAGTTGAAACTGCCCTGCTTTGATGGCGGCAAGGACGCTATCCGGGTCGCCTCCTCACGGAGGCGTGAGTTGAAACTCATCGTTGAATATAAGTTCGATTCGTTTGTCCGTCGCCTCCTCACGGAGGCGTGAGTTGAAACTGCCCTGCTTTGATGGCGGCAAGGACGCTATCCGGGTCGCCTCCTCACGGAGGCGTGAGTTGAAACCCCTCCAGCTTCACCGGTTCCGACGCCATGGCAAGTCGCCTCCTCACGGAGGCGTGAGTTGAAACCGGAATCCGCGCGAAAACGGGTCGCCATGGGGCTGTCGCCTCCTCACGGAGGCGTGAGTTGAAACTCTTCCGGATCTGCTTTTGTCTCTTGTACTTCTTGTCGCCTCCTCACGGAGGCGTGAGTTGAAACCGCTCTGCGTGCTCGCGCTCAGCCCAGTTCGCGGTCGCCTCCTCACGGAGGCGTGAGTTGAAACGTCACTCGCGGCCTGAAACCCTGCATCGACGCGGGTCGCCTCCTCACGGAGGCGTGAGTTGAAACCACTGCTGCCGCCGTGAATGCTGCTGCCATGGCCGGTCGCCTCCTCACGGAGGCGTGAGTTGAAACAAGGGATTTTCCTGAAAGGACACGCATCATGTAAGACGTCGCCTCCTCACGGAGGCGTGAGTTGAAACTGCTTAACTAACCTTGCGTGAAATTGTTTTCATGTCGCCTCCTCACGGAGGCGTGAGTTGAAACTGCTGCTCCCTCAATGTCCCCTCCTGCGCCTCCTCGTCGCCTCCTCACGGAGGCGTGAGTTGAAACCGGGTCCGCAAGCACCAAGGCCTGGTCGATCAGGAGTCGCCTCCTCACGGAGGCGTGAGTTGAAACTCTGCGCGGGTGAGGAGCGAACGAGCTACCCCGGTCGCCTCCTCACGGAGGCGTGAGTTGAAACACCCTCACCCCGAAAATCTCACAATGACCGAACAAGTCGCCTCCTCACGGAGGCGTGAGTTGAAACGGGCGTACCGGGTGACGCGGCGGGTGGGGTGTCGTCGCCTCGGTAGTTCCTCAACATGGGTGACACATTTGTATCATAACATGGGTTACACTTCTGCTCGGAATTTTTATCATAACTTGGTGACTTCTTCATATGTATTCATCGATTTCTCTGAACTCGCTAATCTCTGTTGGCAGGAATTTCGAGAGTTGGTAAGGAAGAGCGGAGTCGGTTTATGATATGGCTAGGGGGCGCATGATGCGGTGCTTGCCGTACTTCCGCGTAATGCCGTCGGTATAGTTGAAATGCCGGGCAAGATCGATGAGGGAGGCATCTTCGCGCAGAGAAAACAGCCATGAATGTTCGGACCATTGCGGGATTTCTTCATAGGAAAAACCTCCGTAAAGGTAAAGCCGATTCTCGTAAAAATCCCACAGACTATCGGGAATACAATCCGCTAAATCTTTGTATCTTCCCTTCTCGACATTTGTTTCAAGAATGCAGTTGAACGCATCGTAGTACATGAAGTACGCGAAAAAAGTAGCATCAAACGGGCCGTTGCCCTGCGTTTTCCCTGCATCTTCCATTATTTGCATCCAATGTGTCAGGGGAGCATCTGCGCGCGGAGCCACGGACCCATCCCTGAGCCTGTAATGGTAATTGTATTCGACCTTGCCCGATTCGTAGACCTCCTTTTCAGAGACACGTCCTCCATGATCCCTCAAATATTTTGCAAGCGCGTACTCGCAGTGGATGCCAATGCCGCAGTAGGTGACGTGGGCCTTGTTGACAAGGAGGTCGGCGAGATCTGCGGCGATGGAAACGCCGTAGGCCTCCAGCCCGTAGGTGTCCGGTTCGGTGTCGTAGAAAGTTTCCAGCGTGTGATTGAAAGCGCTTTGCCAGTAATTGAACCGCTGCACCAGCCAATCGGAAATGTCGGGAACTTCTGTAATGCCAATTTTGTCTCCATCCCGCGTGAGCAACACCCCATCATCATCGGTCGCGAGCGCGTACGTAGGCGCTCCACTCGGCACTTGCAGCACCGGGTGGTCCAAGCGGTGATTGACGTAATCGGCCAGCCGTGCGGGATTGAATAATTGCGGGAAGTTCATAGCCGGTGAGTGTAACGTGCTCCGCATCGCAAAGCAAGCGTATTTTTAGATATGCTTGCTATTTACGGATTACGCCGTCTCATTTTTTTGGGTATTATGAACCAAAGGAAGTTGACGCATGTGTTAGTGTGTGTTAGATTGGCATCAACCCCGGTGGGCAAGTGGAACCGAAAAAAGAGACATAAGCTCCTGCAGGCAGGGAAAATATCGCTTCATTTGGCGCCGGATCAAGGAGGGTTTTACGATGTCGAATAATCTTGAAGAAATAGAAAGAATGCAGCTGATGCAAAAGGCGGTTGCCGGGGATAAGCAGGCGCAGCTTGATCTTGCGCGCATGTACCGGGATGGCGATGGTGTTCGGAGAAACGGGGAACAGGCGATCAAGTGGTATCTCCTGGCCGCCGATCAAGGAGATACCGAAGCGATGTTTGAGTTAGGTTGGCTGTACCACGAGGAGGGCAAAAATAACCGAGAGTTCAAAAAGCAGGCCGTCTTCTGGATGACGAAAGCTGCGGAAGAAGGACTCGGGAAGGCGCAATATAGCTTGGGATGGTGGTACCACCACGGCTCCGTCGGGCGAGTCCGGTACAAGGAAGCCGCAGAGTGGTATCACAAGGCAGCGGAGCAGAAAGAAGCCTATGCCTACCATGAGCTTGGTCTTCTCTACTATTATGGGCTTGGCGTGAAAAGGGACCTGAAGGCGGCGGTGCAATGGTACCGCAAAGGGGCGCAAGCGGAACACGAATGGGCTATGTACAGCTACGCCGCTTTCCTCGCTCATGGAATAGGCGTGCAAAAGAACATGGAATTGGCGATTCAACTGATGAAGGAGGCTGCTGAGCAGGGTGATGCTGACGCCCAGTGCTCCTACGGTGACTATCTCGCTTTCTCATCCTTCGGACCTCACGATTACAAAGGAGCCATTCCTTGGTACCGAAAATCCGCGGAGGGTACGAGCGAGCACGCCAACTGCAAGCTCGGGAAAATATACATGGGCGGGCTGGGAGTCAGGAAAAATACAAAAAAGGGGTACGAGCTGATTCGTCGAGCAGCCAAAATTGGTTGTGGCGAGGCTTGTTTTGAAATGTATAAGTTTTACCTCGAGGACAATTCCCTGGTCCGGCCGGACCTGAAGAGAGCCCTTCACTGGCTCAAACGATCTGCCAAAACGAAGGAAGGAACGTATGCCAAGTTGGAGCTTGCCCGCCGCTACCGGGAGGGAGACGGAGTGCGCAAGAATGCCAAATTGGCACGCAAGTGGAGTTTGGGGGTAAAGGACATCGATGTCTTTTGCGACATATTCGTGGATTCGGAATACCAACTGCTGAGCGAAGCAAAAGCAGGTGATGCAGATGCGATGGCCAGCCTCGGACGCTACTACCGGGAGCGCATTGATGAGAACAAGAGCTACGGCGCGCTTGCCCGCAAATGGGCTCTGCGTGCGGCGCAAAAGGGCAACATCGTGGGGATGAATGATACGGGAGATTACTACTATCATGGGTCCTACGGCGCGAGACGCTCTTACGAGAAGGGCTTTTTGTGGTACTCCAAAGCGGCTGAACTCGGCAGCGCCTATGCCATGAACTCCCTTTCCGTCTGCTTTCAGGAGGGAAAAGGCACCGAGCGCAATGCCAAAAAAGCCTTTGAGTGGGCGAAAAAGTCTGCCGAGATGGGAGATGCTGAGGGGCAGAATATGTTGGGCATTCTCCTTCTCGCCGGGTTCGGTACGCGCAAGAACGCCAGAAAAGCCGCGGAAATGTTTATGATGTCCGCCGAGCAAGGTGATCCGTGGGGGTTGAGAAACTGTGCGAATTGCATGCTCTTTGGAATCGGCTTCCCCGTCGTCTACAAAAGAGCGCTTCACTATTACAGCAGGTTGGCTCAACAAGGAAGTCTGTACGCCAAGTACCGCATCGCTGAAATGATCATCAAAGGGCAGGGTACGAAGCGCAACAGGCACGCGGGCTTTAACATGCTCTGCAAGGTGGCTCGCGCCGGGAGTGCGGATGCGCAATACAGCTTGTACGAAATCTACAGAGACGGAAAAGTTATCGTCCGGAAAAATATGGAGCGCGCTGTGGAATGGCTGATACGGGCGGCAGAGCAGGGACATGACGCCGCTTGCGAGGAGCTTGCCCGCTGTTACAGGGAGGGCGTAGGCGTCGATAAAGATGCGCGTCTTGCTCGCAAATGGGAGCGTATCGCTGCAAAAATTTCCTCTCAGAAATGATGAACGAACAACAGGTGCTTCAGGAAATTATCCGACGAGCGGAGTGTGGTGATACGGAGGTCATGCTCATATTGGCGCAGCTTTATCTCGACGGAGAGGGAGGGGTGCCGAAAGATGACGCAACGGGTTGCAAATGGCTGGCGAAGGCGGCAACTATGGGGAATGCGAAAGCACAGTACAACCTCAGCATTTGCTATCGCGATGGGAGGGGTGTGCCGGCGGATAGCTCCCAAGCGATGTATTGGCTCACCCTAGCCGCCCGGCAGGGCTACGCAGATGCTCTTTACAACATGGGCGCCATGTACGAAGAGGGGCAGCTTTGTGCAAAGGATCTTTACCAGGCCGTTCAGTGGTACGCGCTTGCTGTGAAGAGCGGGGACGTGGAGGCCGCCTATCGAATCGGGCGCTGTTACTCTGCGGAAAATTGGCCGGGCATAATGATGCGCTTGCTGTCCAATGGTATCAGTACGCTGCAGATCGGAATCATAAGAAGGCCTTGAATCGATTGATAATTAGCTATTCTGAGGGAAAGGGTGTGCCGGTGGATTATCTGAGAACGATGCAACTCATGGAAAAACTTGCCGAGGCCGGAGACCCGTCGGCTCAACTCAACATGGCGGAGGCGTATGAGAAAGGCCTTTATGTCGAAAAGAATGCGGTCAAAGCTTTCGGCTGGTATGCTATCGCCGCCGCCAACGGAGAGCTTCAGGCTATGAAACACATGGCGCGCGAGTATTATCAGGGGATCAATGTTCCCTGCGATTTGATTCAGTCTCTCATGTACATGCGTATGGCGGCAGATGTCGGGGATGAGGAAGCCGCGCAGATCTTAGCCATGGGGCGTCCTTTCCCGTTACCCCACGAGGAGGATACAGGGTACGTCATCCCCAAGGGGAGCCAATCATACCGCTTCGCGGTGGCGTTCTACGAATGGGCAAAAGACATAAAGGCTTTTGATACGGGGAGACCCCGCGTGGGGCTGAATATGAAAGAAGATCTGGCTCGTTTATTTACGAGTTTGATCCCTCTTTCCTCGGGTGTGACTCCCCTTTTCCGCGCACTCTATTTCAGTGACGCAAAAGCATTCCGCAAGGTGGAGAAACAAATCGATGAATCGGGGTTCTACGCTCCCCTCCGGTACCGAGTGGCAGATCCCTTCACATTTGACAGCAACATTGCCGAAAGGTATGCAGCCGGGAGGCCGTGGTCCATCCTCCTCTGCTGTGACAAGTACACTCATGCCGTCGACCTCCGTCTCCTCTGCCGTGTCCTTCTTGTGGATGCCGAGGTGAGCGCTCTCACGGGTGACGAGCTCGCGGTTATTCTTGGCAACTCCCGTCTTCTCGTGCTTTCCAAGGAAAAGCGGGAGAGTGAGGCAGGAGCCTCCATCATTTATCATCTGCAGCAGGCTTAATCGCGGCAGCATCTGTGCAGATAGGCATCAGGTTGCTGTAGGCGCGCGGGTACTCGGTGATGGCCTTGCTGGCAGGGATGGCCAGGTGGGCGGCGCGCTTGGGCGTGTTGGGGTCCAAGCCCAGCCACTGGAGTCTCACGCCGCGTTGCGTGACGACAACGGACATCTTTTTGCCCGGGGCCTCCGTTTGCACCTCCACGCTGTCGGCAGCTTTGGCCCAAAAGTGGAGTCCGGGCATGCTGTAAAAATTCTCGCGCAGGGTGTCGGCCACCTGGTCAGCAGCGTTGGCCAGCGCTTCACTGCGCACTTGCTCGGGTATCTCCACCGAGTCGAGGTTCGCAGAAACATTGACGTCTAGCTTGATCACGGCATTTCAGGGTTGACTTGCGGGGCAAAGTGTGCTTAAACGTGAGGCATGAAAGGGAAGCCCTCCAAGCTTGCCAAGCGACGTTTGCACGAAACGCCGAAGGAGTTTGCTGCGGCAGAGGTGGGCAAACAGAGCTACGACTATCAACGCTGGCAAGCCCGCTGCGAGCGCGCTGCCGCTCGGGATCATGCGCGCGTGATGCCGGCAAAGAGGCCTCCTATGTCGGACGCGGAAAGGGAAAAAAAAGATGGGGCTTCCGGTAAATATCGCTACTGACATAGGCTACTCCTCCTCTTTACAGATAATGGTTACGCGTTTACCTCGGGCAAGGGGCTCTTCTGTGATTTTGGTGACGTTGAGACGCACATTGCCAGGGATGAGAAGCTCTGCTTCAGTAGAAAGAGGAAGAGTTGGCGTCTTCGATTGTGGCTGGGCTACCCTGTAAAGAGGACGCAAATCTTTCGCGCTTTTGTGACTGGTGCAGACAAGTTTGATTTGCCAATCGCTACCCCTGGCATACCTTTCTGCGGTGCGATCACTCATGCTCCAGGAGTCTGCTAACTTTCCTTCGTTCGCCTGATAGTAGCCTTTTTGCCGGATATCATCCAAAAATTTTTGAAGTTTAAGCTGACTTGGTTTAGTCATACCCCTCACCAAAATTTGGGTAGATGGTTCACTCTTGCATCGTGCAATAAGTCGGGCCAAATCCTCTTTTTCGTTGAGACCAACTTCTGGACGGTTGCCATTGAAGCGAGAGCTATCCTCCATCCAATCGCGGAGGGCCTTAAGTTGCAGATTTGGGATGCCGTTGGGCAGAGGGTCAGAGATAATGCGAGCAAGTTTTTCAGGGGAATAGGGTGTTGTGCCATTAGGGTCAGTCATGCGCAGCACGCCGTGGTCGAGCACGGCAAGGCCTTTGAGCTGCTTTTGGATTTCTTCGAGTAAGGCATAAGACCAACCTTGCACATTCACCTCGACATTCTCGTTGAGGCTGCGTCGAGATTCTTCCTCCATGCTCTCTCGTGCGTCCTGGTACTCTTCCTCGGTGGTGAGGAGGCCGGCGTCTTGAGCCGTCTCAAGAGAGACGCTGCGCACCCGCATGTGCGAGCCATAGTCAAAGGGCGGGTACGGCTGACCAAAGCGCGATAGGGCGACCCAAATGGGGCTTGTCTTGAGGGCTATCATCTGCCCATTCGTAGCGACGCCTTCCCAGCCTATAGCCTCAGCAGCTTCCTTCCAACGAGCCGGCCAGTTGCGCTCCTGCCGGGCTGGCCAGGCTCGATAAAGCTCCTGGGCGGGGCGCGTGGTGTTGGCCATGGAGCGGCAGCGTTGCATCCACCCGCGAGCCATGTCCACATTCGTGTCGATGCTGACTTTGAGGCGTTGGGTGGAGGAGAGGTCTTTGATGGTGCCCTCCAGACCAGGCATTTCTCGGGGCCAGAGGTCGGTGCGGTTATTAGTACGCACAGGCAGAGCCATGGCATGTCCGGGTCTAGCAAAGACAAGACCACCAAACAGGCGAAGGGCAACGCCTCGGCGATAGACCGAGACCTCGGCTTTGCCTCGTCCGGTAGGCTCCACACGGGTGAGCTCGGCAGCTCTCTGCCAAAATTTGCGGCCACCGAGGCGGAGGAAATTCTCCTGCACCGCCGTGCGCACGCCACCGGCAGCAGCTTGGGCAGCGGCGTTGGGACTGCTCAGCACCGGAGGCAAGGCGCGGGAGGGGTCGGTGACGAAATTGACGGATAGCGTGAGCATGAGAAAATCTGGTGTTGACGGAAGAAAAAATGTGTGGTAAAAAACGGGCGTAGGGTCGTGAAAACTCGTTCGCAAGATGGTGATGCCTCTTGGTAAGGAAGTAGCGGCCCTACTTTTTTGTGAGAGAAAGAAAGTAAAGTTTTGGGATAGGGGCCTCTCCTTTGTGGAGGGTTTTAGGGCGGTGAGCAGTAAGATTGACGACGTACTCATTGCCATCGCTCGCCGTGAAAGGAGCCGAGATTTTGACTATTTTCTCGATGTTTTCTTTTCTTTTTGTAGGGTCGCCCTCATCTGAGACGTAGGCATCCTCGAGAATTTTTTTCAATTTTCTCACAGCTTCGATATGGACTTCTGGAGAGACGCCCTCAAAAAGCGATGATTTGAGGGCTTTATTGCCGAGCATTTCTCCGTAAGAACTGCGGGATATTCTCAACGGGAAAGATTTTGTAGGGTTTTCTTCTGAGGAAACCGAAGGATTTGAACTGTATATTTGGACTTGACTATCCTCATCGTCAAAGGAGGAAAGAATGTCTCTTTTGACGTCAGAGCGAATAGCTCTGTACTCGTTGAGTTGTTGCTGCCTCTCCTCAGTCCACTTGTCATCCTTTGCGTTTGTCTTGGCGGCTTCCAGGAATTTGGCAAGTTTGGGAGGGACATCACCCCCCAAACGGTCGGCGAAATAGGAGAGGGCTTTGAGCAGGGTTGCGTTCTTGCCTCCGGGAAGAAAGGAGTCTGGGTCAAGTCCCCACAGGAAAAACGCCTTCGCTTGTGTGTTGGGAACACCGTTTAGAGCCGTCGTCATGATTTTTGATACGTATAAACAATGATACCAGTCAATAAGAGCTTTTTCCCTGCTGATTAACTTCTCTCAAATGCGGTTGCCCTGTGCGCGACTTTCCTTTTTTCGTGGAAAAACCTCCACTCCAACTGCCACGCGAGTTTCAGTACCTTTGAAAACATAGTGTGCCCGCAAGAGTGGCACCGCAAAGAAAGAGAGCAGGAGAACTGACTTCACGTCGTCGGCAGTCTTCATCCCTATCGGGGCAACGCATGCGCGTTGCCCATCCGCACTTACTGCTGTCGTGCGTGTTGTAAATCGTAAATGGCAAACGCATTTCCTAATGCATTTGCGCTGGCGACACGGACTTAAGGCTTGAAAAGCGGCGTAAGGGAGGGTATAATACGCGCGCACATGGTGGGCGAGACGTTACAGATCGGATTAGCCGGGCTAGGTACTGTGGGTTCCGGAGTTTACGAAGCATTGCTGCGCAACCGGGATTTACTGGAGGCGCGGGCGCAGATTTCCTATGAGATACGGCGCGTTGCTGTGCGCGATAAGAAACGCAAGCGCAGTGTGGAGGTGGGTGAGGCGCTGCTTACAGCAGATTGGCGGGATTTGGTGGATGACGAGAAGATCGACATCATCATCGAACTGATAGGCGGCACCGATGAGGCCTATGAGCTGGTGCGAGCGGCGATCGAAAAGGGCAAGCCGGTGGTGACGGGCAACAAAGCCTTGCTTGCGGAGTATGGTGGGGCGCTGTTCCATCTTTCGCAGCAAAAGGGCGTGCCGCTCTATTTTGAGGCCTCCTGCGGCGGGGGAATTCCCATTGTGCAAAGTCTTCAAAACTCGCTTATTTGCAATAATGTAAGTGCTATCATCGGCATCATTAACGGCACGAGCAATTACATCCTCACTGCCATGGAGAAGGAAGGGCTGCCCTTTCGCGAAGCCCTAAAGCAGGCCCAACAACTTGGCTACGCAGAGCCCGATCCTCTGCTGGATATCAATGGCTGGGATGCTGCCCACAAGGGGCTCATCTTGGCGATGCTTGCCTACGGCACCCCGCTGAATCCGCAAGCTATCAGCGTGATGGGCATTGAGCATATCGAACCGGTGGATTTCAACTTTGCCCGCCAGCTGGGATACACGATTAAGCTGCTTGTGGTCATACGCTACCATGAGGCACCCAATGCGTTGGAGTTGCGGGTGCAGCCCAGCTTTGTGCCCCAGCAACACCTGCTTTCCAAGGTGGAGGGTGTGTTCAACGCCATCGCCGTGCGTGGCGATATCGTGGGTGAAACGATTTTTTACGGGAGGGGAGCGGGGAAGAACCCCACATCCAGCGCGGTGGTGGGAGATGTGGTGCTGGCGATGAGAGAATGCCGGTTGCAGGGCTATCACACGGGCTTCCGTCCTTATGCGGAGGGAGTGGAGGTGATGCCGGCCTCGGAGACAGAGACGAGCTGCTACGTACGTTTCAGAGTGAAGGACTGCCACGGAGTGATTGCCGCCATTGCCGCTGCATTTTCGCAGCATGATATCGGAATCTCTGCAACATCCTCGGCTGATGGTGAGCACGGGGAGACGGAGGGATGGAATCATCTTGTGTTCATGCTGCACACATGCCGCTGGGGGCAGCTGCAGGGGGCTCTCCAGGACATCCGAAAGCTGCCCACGGTGGTGGGCGAGCCGGTGGTGCTGCGCATAGAAACATTCCAAGCAAACTGATATGGCACTTATCGTACAAAAATACGGCGGCTCTTCTGTGGGGACGATAGACCGCATACGCAATGTGGCGCGACGGCTCATGGACACGCAGGCCGGCGGGAACGAGGTGGTGGCGGTGGTGTCGGCCATGAGTGGCATCACGGATAAGCTTATCGGCTTGGCGCACCAGGTGATGGATGACCCGCCGGAGCGAGAGCTTGACATGCTGGTATCCATCGGAGAGCAGCAATCCGTGGCACTGCTGTGCATGGCGATTGCCGATATGGGAGGCAAGGCGGTGAGTTTTACCGGCGCGCAGGCAGGCATCTGCACCTACGGCAGCCACACTCGCGGGCGGATAGAATCCATTGCGCCGGTGCGCATCATCACGGCTCTGCAAGAGGGGAATATCGTGGTGTGTGCAGGTTTCCAAGGAATGACGCCGAGTGGGGAGATTCACACCCTGGGGCGCGGGGGGTCCGATTTGTCGGCCATTGCATTGGCGGCAGCGGTGAAGGCGGACATATGCCAAATCTACACAGATGTGGACGGCGTGTACACCTGCGACCCGCGCGTCGTGAAAAATGCCCGCAAAATCCCCGTGCTCAGCTACGAGGAGATGCTGGAGATGGCATCCAGCGGCTCGAAAGTGATGCAGGCACGCTCTGTGGAATTAGCCAAGAAGTTCGGAGTCATATTTGAAGTACGCAATTCTATGAACAACAATCCCGGAACCATCGTCCAAGAAGAGAATCACGCCATGGAGTCACTCGCCGTGCGCGGCGTCTCCATTGAGCGAAATCAGGCCCGCGTTACTGTCTCGGGCATCACAGCGCCCGTCGCCTACACCGCCCTGATCCTCACGGCCTTGGCGGAGGCGGAAATCAATATCGACATGATTGTGGCCAACACGGCGCACGATGGTAAGGCGCGCCAATCCTTTACCATGAACATGAATGAGCTTGGCGCGGCGCAGGCGGCCCTCAAGAATGTGCTGCCGCAGCTCGGGGCTGAGGCTCGGCTGGAGACGGAGGCCGGGCTTGCGAAGTTGTCGGTGGTGGGCGTGGGCATGCGCTCCAATTCCGGGGTGGCGGCTACGGTATTCCGTGCTTTGGCTGATGCAGGCATTCCTACCGGGATGATCGCCACGTCGGAAATTCGCATCTCCACGACGGTGGAAGCGTCGGATATCGAGGAGGCCGCCCGCGTTGTGCACGAGGCTTTCCACTTGGAACGCGAAAACTAAACCGAAGCGGATATGCTATTTTCATTCCTGCAAGAAGCGAGACGGACGGGTTTCCTCCAGGGGGGGAAGCTCAAATGGTGGGGGGTGGGCGCCTTGCTCGTGCTGGTTAGCATCGCGGCGGGTATGGGGGTGCAGTATGCCGTCGGGGTGCGTTCATTTGCCCGCATAGCCGACGTGTTGCGTCTCACAGATGCTCCCAATGATCGCCTGATCGCCGCTGTGCAGAGACATGAGGATGAACTCGCCGCGTGCGGTAACGATGAAACTCGCCGCGAACTCTTGTGGCAACAGCTCAGCGAACTCACGCGCCGCGGCCTTTTTGCCCAGGTGGAGCCGGTGGTGGATGAAGTTATGCCGCCGCAAAAACCGCAGGACGCCGAATGGGCGCGCCGGACACTGCAGGTTGCCCACGCTTTCGTGAAAGAAGGTAAATGGGACAAGGCGCAAGGCTACTACGATGCAGCGCAGGAAGCATTCCGAGCCCTTGATTTGCCGACGGAATACGCCGCAGTGGTACGCGAGCGCGCCGCCTTGCTGAGTATCGGAAACGGCGGTTCGCGCGAGGAACGTGTGGCTGCTTTGCACAATCTCCTCACCTCGCTCTCCGGACAGGATTCCCCGGAATTGGCAGCCGAGATTCACGTTTTTCTAGCCAAATTGCAGCGCAGCATGGGCGAGCACTTGCACTCGCAGGAGCTGCTACGCAAGTGCCTTGAACAGCCCGCGCCGTCCTCGCCCACCTTGCTCATCTGCCTCGGTTATGCGCACCTCGCCCTGCGGGAGGATGAGGAGGCTGTGGACTGCCTGCGTGACGGGCTCAAGCTGCTTGTCGGGAGCGATGCTGCCTCCCGATTGTACCGCGCACTTGCCCTGCGGGACTTGGCCTCCGTGGCGCTCAACTTGGGGCATGCGCAGTCGGCGTTGGCGCTTTTGGAGAGGGTGGACGCGGAAGTCGGCGTGGTCATTCCCCCGGCGACTCTTTTTCATGCGGAAATCACGGGCAAACGTGCTTGGGCGCTCTACATGGCGCATGATTACGAGGACGCGCTGGCTGTCTTTCAACGCCAGTTGGACATGATTCCCGGCACGGAAGAAGGACTGCGAATCTACCCGCTGGAGGGCATGAGCCGTTGTTACTTGGCGCTCGGTCAATCGGCGGAGGCATCCCAGGCGGCCATGGAATGCTGCAAGCTGTACGAAAAATACAACACGGAGGACAAAGAGGGGTTGGGGCGTTTCTACTTGTTGAGTGCGCAGGCGCAGGATCAGAGCGGACACGCGGCCGCTGCGGAGCAGATGTATGGTCGAGCCGCCGCCACTTTACCCGCTACACACAGCATGCGGCTTGTTGCGCTGGAGGGGCAGGCCTGCGCCCTGCAGCAGTCCGATCGCTGGGTTGAGGCCATTGGCGTGTGGGAACAGGTGCTTGCTCAAATTCCCAAGGAACAGGTCGCCGACCGTGAGCAGGTTCAGGAACAAATTGCGAGCTGCCGCAGTCGGATCGCGCCGCCTGCGCCCGCTGTTCAGCCGCCAGCCAAAGCCGCCGCGACACCTAAACCCCCTTCACGTGCTCGAAAGACCGCCAGAGCAGTCTCCAAACCGGCTCGGCGAACCAACCAGAAAACTCGCCGCAAACGCTAAACTCATCCACGCATACCGACTATGAATCGACGTTACCGTGCCGGTCGCAAATCCGGCAATTACTCATTGCTTATCGCCACTGTTGCCGTCATCATCACCGCCCTTTTGATCTGGGTGATATGGGCAAAGGGGGAGAGCATCATCCGCTTTTTTGAGGGGGAGACCATCTATTATCCCGACAACTCAGAGGCCAATGCCAATTTGGATCGCCTGCTGGCGGATCTTTCCGGAGACAAGGCGCAGCTGCTTGCCTTGGCGGAGAATTCCCAAGCGCGCCTCGGGTGGATTAAGGATGATGAGACGCGTCGCCGAGTGCGCTGGATTTTAATGACGCGCTTGCTCGACAAAGGTCTGTGGGATGAGGCCGTGCAGATCTTGCCGGCGGTGGAGGATTTGGCCAATCCCCAAGATCTGGAGCGTTTGGCAGAGGCGGCGCTGAAGCACGAAAATTATGAGCTGCAGCTGCATCTGGATGCGAAACTGCAGGACTTAGCGTTCACCCAGCATTCGGATACGGAGTTGCTCCTGAGTTCCATCCGCCGCACCGCCGAAACCTGCCTGAAGATGCACAAAGTGGATGATGCGGTGAAAGCGATTTCGCGCTTGGATGCCCCGGTTGTGTTGGCGCGTTTCTCCACTCCGGAACTTGCGGCAGAAGCGGCGGATCTGCAGATGCTGCGGGCAGACGTGAGCACGGTGAAGGAACATGCCCTGCAACTCGTGCGCAATATCTTGGAACAGGCTCAGTGGCCGCCCTGTCTCGCCACCTCTCGTCTCATGCTCGAGGAGGTATCCACCGCCTTGGCGGAAAACCCTGCTCTCACCCACGCCACACTCAAGGAAATCGAGGGAAAACTTTTGCATTGCCGCGATGCTCTGCTGGAGCACTCTGACAAGGAGCACAAACTGCCGCAATGTTACTTGACGCTCGGCGAGCTGCGCCTGCGCATGGGAGATTACGATGGCTGCGCCCAGGCGCTTACTCTTGCCAATGCTTTTGCGGAAGGGTATGGGCAGACGGATATGAGCTGGCAGCTCAAAACGGCACGCCTGCGCGCCAAAGCCAACATGTCCCGGGGGGCGAAGGCGGACGCGATGGAGGATTGTCGCTTTTTGGTAGAGCATGAGTCGGATCCGGCCTCACTCATGACTGCTCTCACTTTCCTCTCTACCAATACGGAGGGCAAGGAGCGCGAAAAAGCTCTCTCACGCTTGTGGTCGGTCATGCAGTCTCAGTCAAGGACAACTAAGGCCGACAAGGAAGAGCGCGCCCGCATCGCCCGGGAGATTACTAAATTGCATGCTGATAGCGGGGCAAAGGATCAGGCCGTCAAGTGGGGAGCGGAAGCCATGCGTGCCGCCCAAGAAGCCTACCCCGACTTGTCTACCGGAAAGGCTCTGCGGGCGAGCATGGAGCTGGCTTTGCTGCAACGCAAAAGGGGGGATGACACGGCGGCGAAACGACGTCTGCGCGACATTGTAAAGACGATAGAGGGCATGGATGAAGGGACGCGGCAGAAGCTCGACAATGCAGATAAGAGTTTATACACAACCGCCGTGCGCGAGTATTCCCGCACCTGCCTGCTGGATGGTGACCGCGATTCTGCCAAAATCATCATTCGTAAAATTAAGGAGGATCTGCCGGACAAAAAACGCTAAGCTTGCTCCATGTCATCGATGCACCGCAAAAGTCTGGTGGCCACAGCAGCCATTTTCTGCTGTCGTTTCACCGGCTTACTGCGAGAGATGACCTATACCGCCCTCTTTGGCGCCACGGGCGCTCTGGATGCTTTTTTGACGGCATTCCGCCTGCCCAATATGCTGCGCGATATGTTTGCCGAGGGTGCGCTTTCCCAGAGCTTCACCAGCGTGATGAGCAAGGTGAGGGCGAAGCAGGGTGATGAACAGGCGTGGGCCCTTGCGCACCGGGTGATTTCGCAGCTTACGGCGCTTATGGTGGGTATTGTTGCAGTGGGTGTGCTGGCTACCGGTGGGCTTATGCAGCTTCTTTATCCCGAGGAGCTTCGGGTGAATATCACCGCAGGAATGTCCCTGCCGGAAGAGTCCGGGGAAGAGGTGCAAGCTGTGTTTCAAGGGGTTCAAAAGACGTCGGATGGTCAAAAGACGGCGGTTTTTTCGGCGGATAAGCGTTTAAAGGGGTTGGAGGGCACCAGCTGTGTGAGAGCCAAAGCCTTGGAGCGACTGCAGGTGGGCGAACGCATTTTGCTCACCACTCGCCGCGGTATCACGCAGAAGGGAGCCCTGTATGTGTCGCCGCAATCCTTCATGGGGATGGCGGCCGATTTGTGCCGCATCATGTGGCCGTTTATTTTGCTGGCGTCTATTTCTGCGCTCTGCATGGGGGTGCTGAATGTGTTTGGCATATTTGGGCTGCCGAATTTGGCGAGTGCGGCGTTCAATCTGACGACCATCGGCGTGGGCTTTTTTGTGGGATGGTGGATAGATCCGCATTTCGGCCCGCAAGCTCTGTATGGCTTTGCCGTGGCAGTGCTCTGCGGCGGTGTGGCCCAGATCCTGGTGCAGCTGCCCAAGCTGCGCAGGCTCGGCTACCGCCCGCGTTGGGAGCTGTCTCTCACATGGCGCGGCTGCCTCCCGCATTTTGCGGATGAGCGTGTGCGCTTGGTCTGGCGGCTTATGCTGCCCGGTATGATTGCCGCCGGCATCACGCAAGTGAATGTTTTTGTCAACAACATCTTTGCCCTTTACCTGCCGGGCGGTTCCGTGACGGCGCTCACCAGCGCATTCCACCTTTGGCAACTCCCTGTGGCGCTTTTCGGTGTGGCGATCGGCATGGTGGTTCTGCCGGATGTGTCGCGTCTCTCCGTGACAGCCGGTAAGCAGGAGATCTCTGACCGCCTGGCAGAGGCTCTACGTTTCATGGCCTTTTTCGCGGTGCCCTCGGCGTTGATTCTCGGGCTGTGGGGGGAGCAGATTGTATGCCTGTTTTACCAGCGTTTTCGATTTGATGCTCAGGCATCGGAACTGTGTGGGGCGGCGCTTTCTGCATACTCGCTGGGTCTGTTGGGTTACGCGGGGATGAAGGTGCTGCAGCCGGTTTTCATGGCGTTGGAACGCCCTTGGGCGCCGGCATTTTTGGCGGTGGTGACCTGCTGCATTTCGGTCGGCCTCAATTATCTGTACGTGCACGTGTTCGTTCTGGGTGTGCAATGGCTTGCCTTTACCACGTCATGCATCACGACTATTAATTTTCTCTTTTTCTTCATTTACCTGCGCCGCTTATTGGGCAGTATGTCGCTGCATGTGCTGTTGCCGGGTTTGCTACGCGTTTTTGCGGCGGCCTCGGTACTTGGTGCGTTTTGCTACGTTGTGCGGGAGTTCTTCTTTGATGGCTTCACGCAGTGGTCTTTCTGGTGGCGGTTGGCTGTGCTGGCGGCTTCGGGTGCGGGAGCGGGTCTACTTTATCTCGTAGCGGCATCTGTCATGCGCGTGCCGGAGCTGCAGATGCTTACGACCGCGCTAGCCCGGCGCTTGCACCATCGGGCATAGGTTCAAAATTGCTCAAAGCGCAGCCGCACGTCTGCCAAAAAGGCTTCTTCCAGCGTGCGGCGTGCCTCGGCTAGTGGAATGCCGCGCGATTGCAGGTAGAAGAGTTGCTCTGCATCGACGGGCGCCGTGGCTGAGCCGTGCGAGCAACGCACTCGGTCGGCGAGGATCTCCAGCATGGGCAATGAGTGGACAGTGGCGTGCGGGCTGAGCTGCAGGTTCAGGTTGGAGAGGTAGGCGTCGGTATCGTGTGCGTGTGGCTGCACCCGAATGTTGCCGCTAAAGATAGCCGTGGCGCGGTCTGTCAGCGTATTTTTGCAGAGCAGGCGACTCTTGCAGCCGGAGGAGCTGTGGAGCTGCCGGTTGCGCATATCCAAGCATTGCTCGCTACGCAGTCGGTTGGCAGACAGGAGGAGCGCTTCAGCCCCCGGGGCGGTGAATTCCAGCGTGCCTTCATGCCGCGCCCAAGCGAGGTCCTGATGCGTGCTCAGCGAGCAGAACCGGGCGTTCTCGGCGCAAATGCAGGAGGAAATGCAGAAAGCTCGCGTGTTCCCGGAGCCGATCTCGCGTTGCTCCAGCCGCAGGGTAGCGCCGGGCATCAGTTCATAGCGTCGCAGGCACACGAGCGTTGATTCTTCGCCGTACTCATGTTCTTCGATAAGATGCAGTTGGGCTCCGGCGCCCACAATGACCCTGAGCTGCTGCACTTGCACGCCGTGCACCTCGCTGTGCAGAGTGATGGCTTCCCGCCGTTGCAAGCCGTCTGCAACGCGAAGGCAATGGCCGAATTGCACCCCTGCAAGGGCCCGCTGCATTAGGGCCTCCGATCCGATGGTGGGCAGGGGTTCTGCCGCGCATGGCGTCAGTTGGGCGGCACTCGGCAAATCTATGCCACGCAGTTCCGCCGCTTGCGCGTGCTCCAGAGCCTCCGCAAGCTCCTGCGCGTGCACATGGGGACGGCCAAAGCGCCAATCTTCGTTCAGGCGGTTGGGCAGGGGGGCAGCGTTTGTGTCGTGCGTGTGCATTAGCCGATGGAGTCCTCCATTTCCATGTCGATGAGTCGGCGCAGCTCCACAGAGTACTCCATGGGAAACTCATTGACGAGGTCATTGATAAAACCGTTCACCGCCAGGCTCATGGCCTGCGCCCGCGTGAGACCGCGCTGCTGCATGTAGAAGAGCATCTCCTCATCCACCTGCGATACGGAAGCCTCATGCTGCACGGCGGCGCTATCCCCATGCACGGTGATGGCAGGGTAGGTGTCCGTGCGACTCTCGGCGTGCAGCAGCAGGGCATCGCACTCCGTGTGGTTGCGGCAGCCGGTGGCGCCTGGTTGTACGCGCACTTCCCCTCGGTAACTGGCACGTCCGTGACCGATGGAGATGGATTTGGCAACGATGTTGGATGTGGTGCCCGGCGCGGCGTGTATCATGCGCGCTCCGGTATCTTGCAGCTGCCCATCACGGGCGATGGAGATGCTCACCACCTCGCCGCGAGCCCTTTCACCCTGCAGGATAACAGCGGGGTATTTCATGGTGACTCCGGAACCGATGTTGCAGTCAATCCAGCGGATCTCGGCATCGCGCATGGCCAGACCGCGCTGGATGACGAGGTTGTAGACATTCGTGGCCCAATTCTGCACGGTGACATATTGGATTTTTGCGCCGGGCAGGGCAACGAGTTCCACCACGCCGGAATGCAGGGTGGCGGTGTCGTATTTTGGCGCTGTGCAGCCTTCCATATACATGAGTTCCGCTCCCTCATCCGCGATGATGAGCGTACGCTCGAACTGTCCCATGCTTTCAGAGTTGATGCGGAAGTACGCCTGAAGCGGCTGAGCGAGTTTCACTCCCTTGGGCACATAAATGAATGACCCACCGGAAAATGCGGCGTGATTGAGTGCGGCGTACTTGTTGTCGCCGACGGGGATCACCTTGCCGAACCAGGGACGGAAGATGTTTTCATACGCGCTGAGCCCTTCCGTGGGGTTCACGAAGATAACGCCCTTTTTGGCAAGCTCCTCGCGCATGTTTTTGTATGCGGTTTCCGAGTCATATTGAGCATCCACCCCGGCGAGAAAAGCGCGCTCTTGCTCCGGCACGCCGAGTCGCTCGAACGTGCGCTTGACGTCATCGGGCACGTCATCCCAGTTCTTGCGGGCAGAAGTCCCCTGTGCCAGATAGTAACGGATCTGATCAAAGTCCAGCGCGGCAATTTCCTGAGGCGCCCAGTGAAGAGGCTGAGGCATGTCACGAAACTTCGCAAGCGCACGTTTTCGAAAGTCACGCAGCCAATCCGGCTCTCCCTTGGCATCGCAGATGTAGTCAATGGTGGCTTCGGTGAGTCCATATCCGGCATCAAACACGTGCTTTTCGGGGAAGGAAAAGTCCCCGCGGGCATCCGTTGGAGGAATGGCTGGAGTGGTGGTGCTCATGCGTCCTCTTTTTTCAGGAAATCGAAGCCGTGCTCCTCGATGTAATCCACCAAGTCGCGCCCGCCGGTGCGCTCAATGCGGCCCTGATGAAAGACGTGTACCACATCCGGAACGATGTAGTCCAGCAGCCGCTTGTAGTGCGTGATGACCAGGAAACTGCGGAAGGTAGAGCGCATGGCGTTTACGCCTTGCGAGACAATGCGCAGGGCATCCACATCCAAGCCGCTGTCGGTTTCGTCCAAGATCGCGCAGAGGGGCCCGAGCATGAGCATTTGCAGCACTTCGTTGCGCTTTTTCTCCCCACCGGAAAACCCCTCGTTCACCGCGCGTGAGGAAAATTTGGGATCCATTCCCAGCTCATTCATGACCTTGCGCAGTCGCTTGTAGTACGCCACAGCATCGAGCTCTTCCCCCTCCGGCAAGCGGGCTTTGAGCGCGGCGCGCAGGAAGTTGGCATTGCTCACTCCCGGCACTTCCACCGGATACTGAAAAGCCAGAAAGAGCCCGGCTCGGCTGCGGGCGTCGGGGGACATCGTCAGCAGATCTTGCCCATTCAGCTCAACAGAACCGGCCGTCACCTCGTAGTCCGGGTGGCCACAGAGCACCTTGGAGAGTGTACTTTTGCCAGAGCCATTGGGCCCCATGATGGCATGCACCTCGCCGGTAGGGACTTCCAAATCTACCCCGTGCAGAATTTCTTGCCCGTCTTTTGTGCATGCATGCAGATCTGTGATAACTAAGCTCATATTAAATCGGCTCGTGGTACTTGTACCGAGACGGCTTCCCCATGCCCGGCGCGCGCCATCATACCACTATCCCGCCTTGTGCGCAAGCGCTTCGTTTGCCCGAATTGGAGATGCCCACATCCGTCCCAAGAAAAAGCGCCCCCAATGGTAGCTAACGGCACATCATGCTGCATAAGCTGTTGGTTATTTACGATGTACGATTTGCGATTTGCGATTTGCGATTTGCGATTTGAATGCCAGTGCGCTGCGCGCGTTCCCGCGAAACGAGCGCAAGCCTTGCAA
Organism: uncultured Akkermansia sp.; assembly: GCA_947626545.1. Taxonomy (GTDB): domain Bacteria; phylum Verrucomicrobiota; class Verrucomicrobiia; order Verrucomicrobiales; family Akkermansiaceae; genus Akkermansia. The sequence goes on from CANQSS010000013.1 coordinate 41,573, forward strand.
TCGTATAGCAAACATCGTACATAGGTGTCACCGCCCTCATCTTTCGAAAAAGAGATATGAGTGAATAGCGTCAGCAATATAGCATTGATTATTATGCTGTTTCAGGGTAGTGAACGAAAAAGCGGGAAATAGGTGAGATTTCTGCTTGCATATCCGGCAGAAGGTGCGAAAATGGAGCAAATGAGCAATAATGAGGATAAAGCGGATAGCGTGGGGCAAAAGGTGCCTAACGTTTTTCGATGGGAGATGGTGCGTAAAGCGTTACGAGCCGCAGAGGAAGGGGTCTATTGCTGGGATATTCAGGAGGGGCAGATTTATTACACCGAGCAGTGTTTGCGCATGATGGGCAGCCCGGTGAATGAGCTTGCTCCCAATATCTTTACGGACACGGCGGCTATGGTTCATGAGGAGGACTGCGCTTTTTTCCAGGCAGCCGTGCAAAAATACATGGGAAACTCGGAAACGGCGCCGCTGCGGGTGGAGGTGCGCCTCAGACGACTGAGGACGCGTGGATGGAAGTGGATACGCGTGAATGGGTTGTTAGAGCGCGATGAAAAGAAGGCTCCGCTGCGGTTGGTGGGGGTGTGGGTTGATATTACCCGCCGCAAAATGGCGGATCTGCACGCGATGGAAGACCGGGATTTCTTCCGTACGCTCATCAATTACCTGCCGGACAACATTTATTTCAAGAACAGGGAATCGCGGTTTGTCATGGCTAATGAGGCGACGGCACGGAAGATGGGTGTGCCCACGCCATCGGATTTAATCGGCTGCCGGGATACAAACTTTTTCTCAAAAGAAACCACGGAAATTGCTCGGTATGAAGAATTGGAAATTATGCGCACCGGTCTGCCCATTACGAACCGTGTGCACCGCGAAAAATGGAAAGATGGCGAGAATTCTTGGTGTAAGCTTTCCAAGTTCCCGTGGTATGCGTCCGACGGCAGTGTCAAGGGCATTGTCGGTATCTCGTCGGATGTGACGGAGCTGGTTGAAACGCAACAGCGCTTCCAGCGCATGGCGGAGCAACTTGATGAGCGTAACAAAACCCTCGAAAAAGAGATCAGCCTGGCGCGTGAAATACAACAGGCCCTGCAGCCGGAGCGAATTCCACCCCGTGAATGGGAAAAAGGAGGCGTCAGGCGACGCGCCCAGTTCTACCATGTGTACCGCCCCAGTGTGGGAGTGGCTGGGGATTGTTTCCACGTGTTCCCCGTGGGTGAATCGGCGGTGGGGATGCTTATCTGCGATGTGATGGGGCATGGTGTGCGTGCAGCGCTTATCACAACGATGTTGCGCGGGCTTATGGAGCAGGTGGCGGGGCTGGCGGATACGCCGGCATTGCTGCTCTCTTCCCTCAACCGCCAGTTGTGCGGTATTTTCAGCAAAGCAAATATCACGATGTTTGCCACGGCGTGCTACCTGTACCTCGACCTGCAAAAGAGGAGGCTCACCCTCTCCGGTGCGGGGCATCCGGCCCCTGTCATCATGCCGCGTGAGGGGCAGCCCGTGCTGCCTCCGCTTCCGCGTTCCCCTGCGCTGGGACTCATGGAGAATGCCATGTACCGCGAGAGCGAATTGCGCCTGGAGGATGGCATGAAGGTGGTGCTCTACACGGATGGACTGACTGAGGCGCGCAACGCCGCCGGCGACGAGTACGGTATCCAGCGTGTGCTGGATCGTCTCGCTACCCGCCGTCCCGCCCATGTGGCGGATATGATTATCAATACCTTGGTGGGTATGCGAGAATTTACGAAGACGGAGGAGCAGGATGACGACATCTGCCTGCTCGGTATGGAGTTTTTAGAGACACGACAGCCCGGGCAAGCGCATTAGAAAATGCGTTTGCCATTTACGATCTGGGAAATTCCCGCGCTTGTGCGCGAACTTAACGGAGCAAATGCGGAGCGGAATTTTGAGGGTTGTGCTCGGTAGTAGTTACAAGGGAGCCGGGAAGAGGAACAGGAGCGGACAGGGTTGTCCATTTACGATGATCTACCGGCTGGAGAGTATTTCTACTTTTGCACTTCATTCAAATGCGTTTGCTTTGGAAGTTCGGTCAAAAGTTTGAGCACGAGTTTGCGATCCGGCGAGGCCATCGGTATGTTGCTCAAGCGGTCGATGGGTATGTATTGCTCGGCGTTTTGAGGTGACATGTCACCCACGGCGCGGTGTAGATGACGCGTCACTTTGTAGCGAGTGATGGCGTAGGTCTGATCGCAGATGTGGGGCAAGGATTGCGCGAGTTCACGCGGGCGGCGTGGAAGTCTGTACATGCCGGCGTGCCGGGCAGTGGCGGGCTGCTGCTCCATGAGTAGTCCGTGTGGTGTGAGCTGCCAGATGTCCCAATGCTCTGCGGTGGTTATTTGTCGCTTGGCAGCTTTCACGGGTAAATTCTCGGGCTGTTGCGCGCGGCAGAATGCGCGTACCGGACAGATGAGGCAGTCGGGCCTGCCAGGGGTGCAGATGGTTTGGCCGAGCTCCATGAGGGCAGAGTTGTATGCTCGCGGGTTGGTGCGGTGCACGAGGGCGGCCGCTCGCTGCGTCATTTTTTTACGCCCGGCAGTTGTGTCGATGGGGGTTGGGTCATTATAGATGCGGGCGAGTACGCGTGCCACATTGGCATCCACAAGAGGAGCCGGTGTGTTGTAGGCAAAGCTGAGCACGGCAGCAGCTGTGTAGTCGCCTATGCCCGGCAGGGCGCGCAAGTCTGATTCCGATCGGGGGAAAACGCCGCCGTATTGCTCACACACAGCGCGTGCCGCCGCTTGCAGAGCGCGTACGCGCCGGTAGTAGCCCAACCCCTCCCAAGAGAGAAGAGCGTCCTGCTCGCTTGCCCGGGCCAGGTGCGAGGGAGTGGGGTAGAGCTGCATCCATGCCTCGTAACGAGCCAGCACAGTGGGTATGGTGGTCTGCTGCAGCATGACCTCACTCACCAGAATGGCCCAAGGGTCTGTGGTGCGCCGCCACGGGTAATCGCGGCCATATTGCAGGAACCAGTTTACAAGCGCTTGCGCAAATTCACGACGGGAGTCAGCTGTTTTCATGGCTTGTGCTGGTCGTGTAGATGGAGATATCTGCGTCGCTGCGGCCCAGCAGCTGTTGCGCGCGCATCAGCGCACGGCGGGTGGACATATTGGGGTTCTTGGGCTCGAGTAAAAAGAAATTGCTCTCACCGGTCGGCACATTTTCTTGCAGCAGATCAAGCAGCCCGCTCTTGCGCAGGACACGGTACACTTCTCGGCTGGCGCCGGAGAGAATGAGATGGCGTCCCTTTTCGCGCGTGAAGCGTAACAGCTCTTCGAGAGCGCACACCGAGGTGGCATCCAGATTACGTGCGTTGCGCATGCGCAGGATGATGACGGCGAGCGAGGGGTCTTCTGCGATGCGAGCCACCTGTTT